>JAFZQR010000051.1 GCA_017620295.1 Bacteroidaceae bacterium | reverse complement strand
TGGATTTCTAAGAGAACGTGAGTTCGATATAAGTTCTATGCAATTAATCTGCTGTTGTCAATATATTCAATGTTCATCCCAGGATTCTTCGGCAGTAGTTTGTATGCAATGAGTCCAGCGGCACTCAACATCCAGTGACTTTCAGGAGGTTTCAGCTGCTTGAAGAAGTTGCTATCATAAATAACTTCAATCATTTATTGGAAAAAACAATGACAGATCCAATTTGTAAGCACCTTAATTTGGCTAAGACTCTTATACCTTATGGTCAAGTGCGACATTAACGACAACATAATTGGTGAACCCTTGACTGAGTTACTAATTGTGATACCTCTTCAATTGGTTTCGTTTTTCGGTCTATGGGTCAAATTGCAGGATAAAATCTTCTGAGACATCGATAGATACTACCTTTGTGGGCATTCAAGCTCTCCATAAATGGTAGAAAATGTATAATGTAAAATGTCCTGTGTGCGGCTCGTCGCACACTATGAAAAATGGAAAGCGTAAAGGCATCCAACTTTACGTATGTAGAGAATGCAAGTATCAGTTTCGCAACAATAAGGAGGTGAGTTCGTCAGAACTTTGGCATGCCTATCAGGACTGGAAGCAAACCGTATCAGAATTGTCGGTGACACATGGTGTGAGCCCGTCCACAGTCAAGCGCAGGCTCCGTGAAGTGAACAAGGAATGGAGTCAGCCTCCGTTATCAGGTTCTGGTTTTGTACATCTGGACGGGACTTACTGGGGGCACAACTGGGGTGTTATGCTTGGACTTGACAATGAGAGCGGCAAGCCCCTCTACCTTGCGTTCATAAAGAGTGAAACGAACCAGGATTACAAGGATGCCATAAGCAGCATAGAGGGACGAGGCTATACCATCCGTGGCATCATCATTGACGGCAAACAGAGCCTGTTCAGCCTGTTTTCTGGTTACAAGATCCAGATGTGCCAGTACCACATGAAACAAATAGTAAAACGCTACCTGACGCTCCATCCCAAGCTCTTGGCTGCCAGGGAACTGAAGGTGCTGATGAGTAAGCTGACCAGGACGGACAAAGTCGATTTCGAGGAAGAATACAGCAGGTGGAAGACTATATGGAAGGACACTCTGAACAGGCGGTCTCAGCTAAAGTCTGGGAAGACGCAGTTCACTCATCGGCGACTGCGCTCAGCCATGCACAGCATAGACTTCTATCTTCCTTACCTCTTTACCTACCAGTTGCCGGAATGTAAGGGAATGCCCAATACCAACAACAAGATAGAAGGCACATTCACTGACCTGAAGAAGAACCTGAACAACCACAGTGGAATGTCACAAGCGAACCGCAAGAGGTTCATTGTTGGGTTTTTCTTGGCATTGGAATCTAAGCTTGAACGCTTTGGCACTATAACAGAAGAAGCAGGATCCACATATAATGAAACCTGCTCCGTTCAATCTTGAGTTCGCAGCCCTATTCCTCATGGAGTTGCTCCCCAGCAGAGCTCCACTATGCTTCAGACTGCAGAGCAAAGGTAGATAAGCGCCAACTAACAGACAAGCAATAGTCAGATTTTCTTATCCTGCAATTTGACCCATTGAAACAAAGAACCACTAAACTATCCTGCAATTTGACCTATACGCCGACAAAAAGGGGGACAAAACAAAAAGACAAAAATAAAAGCCGCTGAATATCAGAGGCTTTCGTTTTCTTTTGGTGATCCGCTTGGGGCTCGAACCCAAGACCCCAACATTAAAAGTGTTGTGCTCTACCTGCTGAGCTAGCGGATCAACCTCTGTATGGTGCGATTTTTCTCAAATCGGCTGCAAAGGTAGGGGTTTTTCGCCGTGTCTGCAAACTATCTGGGCGTTTTTTTATTTGTTGTCTTTTGGTGGTGCTGTTTCTTCAAGCACAAACTGTCTGTAATAAGATATGAGAATTGTGGTTAAAGGGAGCGCAATTATCAGTCCGATAAAGCCTAATAAAGAACCCCACACGGAGAGAGACAGCAGTATTACCGCTGGTTTGAGGCCCATTGTTGCACCCATGATTTTCGGGACGAGGAAGGTGTCTTGAATGACCTGCACGATGGCTACGACGAGGAGTCCAAGCAGGAACAACGTCCAAAAGCTCTCTCCAGTGTCGGCAGAGCGCAAGAGTGCAAGGAGTACCATAGGTATGAGTCCGAGTGTCTGGAGGTAAGGCACCAGATTTAGGAAACCCATGAACAGTCCGAGTCCTATAGCCATCGGGAAATCAACAATGAGAAAGCCGACAGAGAAAAGTATGCCTACACAGAGTGCGACAAGAGCCTGCCCTCGGAAATAGGAGTTCATGCCATTCTTGAGGTCGGATGCAAGACGCGATGCAAAAGGCCGATTTCTTTGCGGGAAGAGCTTTACCCATCCTTCAGCTATAGTCTCATAGTCCTGCAGAATGAAGAACATGTAAAGCAGTACGATAGCTGAGCCCAGCACACCCATGACTAGTCCGAGTGTTTCGTAGATGATGGTCCACATATAGCCCAAGGCAGACTGTAGCACCTCCATGACACTGTGTTCCTGAATCAGCTTCATCAAGGTGTCGCTCTGTTTAGCCACTACATTGTTCAGAGCCTCATGAATCCAAGGTATGAATTGAGTATCGCCTAGGTTTGTTTCTGTGAATTTGCCAATAAGAGCCTTGAGTTTGACGAATTCTTGTATTGTAGGCGGTATGATTATCTGCAGACAACCAGCAGTTACAAGCAATACTATCACAGCGGCTACGAGAATGCTAAGCGTACGATTACGGAGACGACAGCGATATTGCAGGAACGTCACTAGAGGATACATGAGATAAGCCAGCAGCCAGCCTATGAAGAACGGCAACAGTACACCACTGAGGCGATTGAGTATCAAGCCGATGCATAGGGCTATGGCTAGTCCTATGAGACCTCGTATGAAAGAATCAAATGTTATTGGTTGCTTTAGCATAGCATTCGCGGCATAAAGGTTCGTACTCATGGGTTTCTCCCAGCATCACCTGCTTGTCACCTGCAACGATGCGATGGCTGACATAGGCCAGTGCTCCGCAACGTACACAGATGGCATGTACCTTAGTAACCTCATCGGCAATAGCCAACAGGGCAGGCATAGGTCCGAAGGGGTGTCCCTTGAAATCGAGATCCAATCCAGCTACAATGACACGTATGCCTCGTGCAGCCAGTTCGTTGCACACGAAGACTATCTGCTCATCGAAGAACTGCGCCTCGTCTATGCCTAGGACATCACAGTCGGAGCCAAGGAGTAGAATGCTGGCAGCGTTCTCAACGGGAGTGGACTGTATGGCATTTCCCTCGTGGCTCACGACATCCTCTTCGGAGTAGCGAGTGTCAATGGCCGGTTTGAATATCTCAACTTTCTGTTTGGCGAACTTGGCACGTTTCATTCTGCGAATGAGTTCCTCGGTCTTGCCGCTGAACATGGAACCGCAGATGACCTCGACCCTGCCACGCCGCATCATCTCGCCATTATAATCATTGTGACTTATCATTGTTAATCAAGCTTTTTGTATTTCAGGTTCCATACCTTTGCCACCGCCTCGTAGGTACAACAGCCGTCAACCATGTTCACTCCACGAGCCAGTGAGACATCGTCGCGACAAGCCTGCTGCCATCCCTTGTCGGCTAAGGCAAGGACATAGCGGAGCGTTGCATTGGTGAGGGCTGTGGTAGAAGTGTTAGGCACGGCACCTGGGATGTTGGCTACAGCATAGTGGACTATTCCGTCAATAGTATAGACAGGGTCACTGTGGGTGGTGGGGTGAGAGGTCTCGAAACATCCACCCTGGTCTATTGCCACATCCACCAGCACGGTGCCTTTCTCCATGAGCGGAAGCATATCCTTGGTTATCAATTTGGGAGCAGCATCTCCAGGGATAAGTACCGAGCCAATGACGACATCCACATCAGGTAGCTCCTTGCGGATGTTATGCTCTGAGGAATAGAGTGTATGCACATTGGCTGGAAGTTCAGCTGCCAGTTGTTTCAGTCGCGGCAGTGAGATGTCAGTTATGGTTACATCGGCTCCCATGCCGGCAGCTATACGTGCAGCAGCTTCACCTACCGTTCCGCCTCCCAGCACCAGCACCTTGGCAGGCTTCACTCCAGGCACGCCTGCCATCAGTTTGCCTTTGCCGCCCTTGGTCTTCTGCAGATAGTAGGCACCGTTCTGCACCGCCATCCTACCAGCCACCTCGCTCATAGGTATCAGCAGTGGTAGCGAATGGTCGTTACGCTCCACAGTCTCGTAGGCTATACATGTGGCTCCACTCTTGAGCATAGCGTGAGTCAGTTCCTCCTCACATGCAAAGTGGAAATAGGTGAACACCACCTGTCCCTTTCTCACAAGCGGGTATTCGTATGCAATAGGCTCCTTAACCTTAACAATCATATCAGCCTGAGCATAGACATCCTCTATGGTTGGGAGGATTGTCGCCCCAGCTTTCACATAATCTTCATCAGGGAAGCCACTGCCTTCGCCAGCCGTGTGCTGAACCATCACCTGATGACCACGCCGAACCAGTTCTGCGACGCCCGAAGGGGTCATACCAACTCTGTTCTCATTGTTCTTGATTTCCTTTGGAACACCTACTTTACACATAGCGCACAGATTTAAGAGATTAAACACCTATGCTGCAAAGGAACAAAAAGAATAAGTCACGACAAAACAAAAACGGTATTCTTTTATTTCATCATACACGAATACATAAGTTTTGTTAAAAGACCCTGCTCTCAAGTCGTGTTCATACGGGTATTGCATACCTTTGCATCTATGAAAGAAATTGACGACTATATAGAGTCGCACATTGAGGCTGAACACCCCTACCTGCATGCTTTGTGGCGTGCCACATACCTGCATCTGAACTACCCACGAATGGCTAGCGGACATCTGCAAGGCGAGTTATTAAGGATGCTGGTGCAGATGGCAAAGCCACACACGGTTCTTGAGGTTGGAACCTTTACAGGCTATGCAGCCTTGTCTATGGCCAGCGCACTTGACGACGATGCACATCTCTACACGGTAGAGGTTTATGACGAGCAGGAGGATTTCACCCGTCCGTGGATAGACGGCTCACCTTGGGCCGACAAGGTGACATTCATCATCGGAGACATAATGGAGTTGCTGAAAGGAGCTGAATTGCCAGAGATGTTTGATTTCGTGTTCATTGATGCCAACAAGCGATACTATATAGAGTACTATGAGGCTCTGCTGCCGCGAGTTTCGCCTGGGGGATTCATCCTAGCCGACAACACGTTGTGGGACGGGCATGTTGTGGAGACAGACCGCCGTGCCTCCGACCTGAAAGCACACGGCATAATGGACTTCAACAACCACATTGCCAACGACACTAGAGTAGAAAAAGTAATCCTTCCCCTGCGTGACGGACTTACAATAATAAGGAAAAAATGAAAGACCCAAATCGTTAAATTGTAAATCGTTAAATTGTAAATTCCCATATTGTGTCAACTGTTATCTATCCCTCACCCATATTTGGGCCTGTACACAGTCGCAGGCTGGGCATCTCACTAGGTATCAACCTACTTCCCGCCGATGGCAAGGTATGTTCTTTCGACTGTATCTATTGTGAATGCGGCTTCAATGCTGACCATCGTCCACACCAGAAGATGCCTTCACGCGAAGCTGTACGCGCTGCACTAGAGGCAAAGCTTAAGGAAATGCACAATGAAGGAGTACACCCGGATGTACTTACCTTTGCCGGGAATGGCGAACCTACCATGCATCCCGACTTTCTGAACATCATTCACGACACTCGGGAACTCCGCGACCAGCACTGTCCTGAAGCCCGCATCAGTGTGCTGTCCAACGCCACACAGATAATGCGTCCAACAGTGCATGAAGCCTTGTTACTGGTGGACAACAACATAGTGAAACTGGACACCGTTGATAAAGATTTCATCGAAGCCGTGGACCGCCCCACTGGTCACTACGACGTAAGCCAGATTATCGAAGGCATGAAAGCATTCAATGGGCAATGCATAGTACAAACAATGTTCCTAACAGGTTCCGTCGATAACACATCGGAAGCATACGTGGCACCTTGGCTAAAAGCTTTAGCCGACATCAAGCCCCGCAGCGTGATGATATACACCATAGACCGTGAGACGCCCGACAAGTCGCTACGCAAAGCCTCTCCAGAGGTGCTGGACGCCATAGGAGAGCGTGTCAGGGCACTGGGCATAGAGTGCAGCGTAGCTTATTGATTTACTTTTTTTGACATAAAGCTTAATGCGTACAATTAATTCTTTGTATTTTTGCGCCAAAATCAACATACAACACATTATTTAATAAACACTTATTAGGGCTTCTATTATTATGTCAGACACCCGTTCCGTAATTGGAAACAAAATCAAGGGACTTCGTGAGTCCAAGAACCTCAGTGTAGAACAGATTGCAGCTAGCTGCGGTCTGTCGGTTGACCAGATTAACACTATAGAGAATGACGAGTACCTGCCTTCGCTAGGCTCTCTGATTAAGGTGGCACGTGCATTAGGTGTACGTCTAGGCACATTCATGGACGACAACGACGAGTTGGGTCCCGTCATCTGTCATGCCAGCGAGCGCGAGAACACAGACAGCATCAGTTTCTCCAACGATGCTACCGAAGCTCGCCGCAGCATGGTATATCATCCCCTGGCCAAGCAGAAAGCTGGTCGCCACATGGAACCCTTTATCATTGACATCAACCCCGATGAGGAAAAAGAATTCCATTTGTCAGCCCACGAGGGCGAAGAGTTCATCTATGTGATGTCGGGCGAGGTGAACATAGCTTACGGCAAGACCACCTACACCCTCCGCGAGGGCGATAGCATCTACTACGACTCCATCGTCAAGCACCATGTTCATGGTAGCTCAGGCTGCCCTGCAAGGATACTGGCAGTTGTATATATTCCAATCTAGCCATCTACAAACAGGCTGTTCGTTCCTATGACAGACAACAAGTATGACATTTTCATCAGTTATCGCCGTGACGGTGGAGCACAGTATGCACGCATCTTGCAGTTGATGCTCATACAGCGAGGTTACCGCGTGTTTCTCGACTACGACGAACTAACCGACGGTGTATTCAGCGACAAGATTCGTGCAGCTATCAAAGATGCACCTGTATTCATGCTGGTGCTGTCAAAAGGTGCTCTGGTACGCTGCGCCAACGATGGCGACTGGGTGCGCGAGGAGATTACACTTGCAATTGAACAGAACAAACACATTATCCCCGTTAACCCCGATAATGGTTTCGACGGTATTCCTCCTACGCTGCCTGTCAAGATGCAGGACACAATAGGCTCTCTACAGCATTCCGAGATTAGCTTCGGACAAGCCTTGGGAGCCACTATTGACCTCATGATCAACAACCGCCTGATACCAACCATCGGCAAACGGCAGTCCAGCTCACATCGCGATGAAGACTTTGACGCGGCACAAGAGACACTCCGCCGACAGGATGCACACAATAAGTTCATGAAGCGCGTCGGGGTGACATGTGCCATAGCTGTCATAGCCATCGTTTTGGGTGCATTATATTGGTTCTGGAACCATAATCAGCAGCTAGAGGCAAAAGAGGACGAGCGAAAGGCGTTGGAACTGATGAGAACCGAGTTGGAGAAGAAGCATAGCGACTTCCATCTCATGCTCAGCCCAGGACTCACCGAACTACAGATGGCGACCATTGACACCATACTAACCAATATGGTTGCAGTGCGCCCCGACACACTATGGATGAGTCAGTTTGAATTCACCACGGGACAGTGGCACGGAGTGTTCAACACAGCTTGCAATGCTGAAACCGCACACATACCTATGACTGATGTCTCATACGGAGAAATCTGCATGAACCTGCTCGACAGCCTTCGCAACATGACAGGGATAGACTTCGACCTGCCATCCGCAGATGAATGGGAGTATGCCGCCAGAGGCGGTAGCAAGCCAGAGAACACAATATATGTAGGTGACGATGATGTTCTGCGAGTAGCGTGGTATAGCGACAACTCGGATGGACACCCCCACCCCAGCGACGGCAGACAAGGGCTGATGCCCAACATCCTCGACATCTACGACATGAGCGGCAACGTTGGCGAACTGTGCAACAGCCTTTATGAGGGAGCTACGTTCACCGTGTGCGGAGGCAACTACACCTCACCAGCTGAAGATGTCGCCATTACGTCGCGCACAGGAATAGCCACCGACAAGACCGACAAGACCGTAGGCTTCCGACTCATCATCAGACGATAAAAATCAACCATCATGAAGACATACACCATTCCATTCATCATTCTGACCGCTCTGTGCCTCCTACTGCCACAGAATGCGAAGTGCCAGACGGAGCAGACAGAAGTTACCGACAGTCTGACTACTGACAGCTTTGCCATTCAGGCCGTCATGGATGCATGTATAGCTTTGCGCGATGCAGCAGCAAGCAACGACAGCATTGCTATCATGGAGGCTGCAACAGCTCTAGGCGAATGCAATACTGCCGATTTCCGCATTCTGCGCTGTATAGACAGCACCGAAGTGAAGCCTGGAAGCGGGCATTTGATGTTTGATGAGACCGCTGCAGGCGAACAGACAGGAACAGCGTCACAAAGGGAACGTCATCGTGGACAGACAGCCGACGGCTCCATACTCACCAAGACGTGCTTTGTCAAAGCAGGACAAAGCACTAAGTACAGGTTCTCGTCAAAGGGCCACCAAGAACTAGCAGTTGTGGCAGAAGCAGGAGGCATGGTAACAATGCGCATCCACGTCACCAACCGCGATGGTCTGGATCAGCGCTATGACGACACACGTCAGGTCAAGACTGGTATGCCCCATCGCAAGACATCCTTCGACCTCCCGCGAGATAAATACAACTCAGTAGAGCTGGAAATCATTAACTGCGGTTCGTCGGACTGTAGTTTTGTCGTGATTAGCAACTAATCACATTTCTTTTAATCACACTAACGCCAAGTACCGACATGAGAGTACTGCAATACGGCATTGCCTTGATGCTATCTATCATCATGTTGGCTTCATGCAGCAACGACACTGACGATGCCAATAATGCGATGGTGGTCTTTCAAGTAGCGGTGACAGACATTGAACCCTACAAAGCCACAGTCACCATCACCCACAACGGTACCAACCGCGACACCTACTACGGGTTCTACGTCAGAGGCAAGGTAAGCGATGTGGAGGGAGAGATACGCAAGATGCTAGCCTCCGACCAAAGAGCAACTGTGCTAGCCTCATCCTTCAACCAGCGCAAGCGCGTGCTGCAGATTAGCGGACTGCTGCCCCGCAATGAGTTCACCTACATAGTGTTTGGTCTTGACAACGACGGCAATCTCTACGGAACACCTGCGTCTGTAACGTTCACCACCATTGCCTCGCCATTAGTAGCCACAGAGACTAGCAACTGGACGGTTACCGACAAAGGTCATGTGGTTTATAACGACTATGACTACACCCAGATTAATGTCCACCTTGAAGGTGATGTTGAAGAACGCTATTTCCTACATGTATGCGAGGCATCGCTGCCATCAACATACAGCAATGTAGAGGACTTCATCTTCTATGCTGTCGATGAGTTCTCGAAGAGCGAGAACTCCGGGGGAGATGAAGACTTCTGGTTGGATGCTTCTGTAGTACGCACTAAGAGTACCAACTTCTATCGTTATCTCCAGCCTGGTGACTATGTTGCATACGCCATAGGTCTGAACGAGGATGGCACTCCTACAGGCAGCTATGCCAAGAGCGAGGTGTTCCATGTAGATAAGTATCCTTACGTTGCCACCTATGCCGAACTGCTCAACAACGACTGGTACTTTGTAGATAGCAATGACAAATGGTACTTCGTGTCGTTCAAGGAGAAGCACATAAACTACACCTTGACAATGACAGGCTGGGGCAACTATGATGATTTTGATGTGACTGTATATTTCGACCGCAACACTGGCAAACTAACATTTAGATATCAGCTCGTTACTGCCAATGAAGTCACCATTGACTTCAGCTCAGGTTCCAAGACTGGCAAGGTATATCTTGTGGGAGCCTACTATGATTTGGCAGATAAGTTGAAATGCACACGCCAGAGTCATGACATAGCCTGGGGCAGACTGCAGGAGGATGGCAGTTACAATTTTGAGGCTGGGTTCTACGTGACTTTGACGGATGATTACAGAGCCACAGAGCTGGGCATGACATTCTTGATGCGTAAAGGCTCCTCCGACCTAGTGTCATTTGCCCGCATGATGTTCCCTTTCACTCTCAAGAAACTGGAATAAGCTACTATGAGCAACCATCGCCTCTATATTCTATTTCTGTTGCTGATTTCGACCTTGTTGCCTTTGTCGGCACAGACCGCCAGCGAGAAAAACCAGATACGCCTTCAGCGTTTCAGCAAGATAGACTACTACCACTATGGCTTTGGCCTTGAAGCAGCCAGCAGCCACAATTTCACAGCTGGTCCCAAAGTGTTTGTAGGCTTAGGGTCATACCGCAACCTCATCACCGCCGATGCCGGCTTGAAGCTGCTGTTCACTAACCCATTCGGCTCATCTACTGAGGAACGGGTCTCGCAGGTGCATCTGCCTATTTTTGCCACAGCCTCGCTTAACTTCCTGCGGTGGCAGAAAGGCAGTGCCTACATTGGAGCTGAAGCAGACTATCATCTGAGCCTCGGAGCCACACACCATACAGCTTCGACTTCTACATCGGACAACGATCTGTCATGCGCTCACGCATCTGCAAGCCTGCGTCTTGGTGTACGTCTCAGCAACTGGGACATAGGTCTTTACTACGAGTACGACCTTGCACCAGCCTTCGACCAGAAGCATGTCTATGAGACAGCAGCCTACGACTACGAGGCTCTGCACGACAACATCTTCGACCGCACACGCTTTGGCATCAGCATCAGCCGCGCGCTGCCGTTCTAACCGCAAATACCAATGCACGATGAAGCAGTTTTCCTATACCTTATTATATATAGCACTTCTGTCGGCCTGCATCCTCACAAGTTGTAAGGAGGATTTCGACGAGCTACAGGACAGCGACCTGCGGAGCATCACCTTCACCCTCGATGCCAGCCACATGTTCGACAACGTGCTGCTACAGCAGCAAGGCTCATTCGCCATAGGCTACAGACCTGTACTCGACAAGAACCAGCGGCTGCGCATCACAGCCTACTGCTACGATAACAACGACTCTTTGCTGCAGCGCAACACAATTCTTATCAATGAGCTGTCGTCAGATATCAGCCACACGTTCCGCCATTTGGACAAGGACGCCACTTACCATTTCGTTTACCTCGCGGATGTAGTGGAGTATGACCCCGACCTTGACTACCTGGAGACATGGTATCAGCTGACCTATCATAAATGGCAAGACTTCCACATCGCCTCCGACAACCGCCACGAAATGCCACAAGCCGATGTTCTCTATATGTCAGAAGCCACAGCCCAACCATCCAACCAAAGCATAGCCCTGACGCTTAGTCCTCTGTCTTACAATGGCTACTATGTGTTGACCAATGGAAATAAGTTCGACAGACTGTCTGGATATGTAGGCTACACCAATTCTTTCAAGATGAGCACCAAGTCTTGGCAGCGCAGGACATCGCTGGCTTACGAGTTCAGCTACTACAAGCCAGATAAAGAAACTATCATTCAACCATTGAATCTCTGCTATGCCGACAGCGTCATAACCATGAAGCTAAAGGCAACATCATTGCAAGGCAGCGACTCCGTGATGGTTGACATACCCAATGCCAACCGCCGCCCATTCGTGCTGTCAATAGACTGCGAGACGCTAACGCCTGACTGTAAGTTCTATTAAACCAAGTCCACGTCATGAAACAAGCACTATATAGCATATTCATGTTGATGGCTGCCACCATGCTAATAGCATGCGATGCCGAGCCAGATGCACTCTTCACCGACGACACCACCGAGACTCCAGTACTTTATGACTATTACATCGACGAGTACGGCAACGAAGGTGTTGTTGTTTACAACATGGACAAGACCAGCAAATACGCCATAGTAATGTCCCTTGACGAGTCGTTGCAGTCATGGGGACCTATGGGTGAAATGGTATATGGCGTAGATAGTATCCGCTCCACCTTGCTGTCAAACCACAGTTATGGAGTTGCAATGCACCAGGCAATGAAGGCTCGCGGCATAAACCGCTATCCAGCCCAAGCATGGTGCGACCAGAAGAACGGAGGTGAGAAATATGCACGTGCTGGCAGCTGGCGGTTACCATCCTACTATGAATGGGGACTGATTATCAATCGTCTTAGCAAAATAAACACAGCCATGACAGAGATGGGTGGTACGCCTCTGGACGATAGTCACCACTATTGGGTATGCGATGAGGACTACGTTGGAAGAATAAAGATAAACGGAACCACCTCCGACTACGACTGTGAGAACCGCGCAGTTGTTACATCACCGACAAAGTCAACATACGGCAATAAAGACCGCTGGTTGAAGAAGAACAAGTACTATGTACGCGCCATCAAATACATTTACTATGAGTATTAGCCGTCACAACATATTCCTCACGCTGTTCCTTACTGCCGCGCTAATGTTTAGTGGAGGCACAAAGGCACAGAACGTGGAGTCCATACAGTCGTCGAAACTGCATCCCATGATGTTCGACATCTATGCCTATGCCAGCGGAAGCTATATGACACTTAGCAACCTGTGGACTGCCAGCACCGACATCATGAACGACGAGGACATGTACGCCACATACGTGAACCTAGGCGTTGAAGCTGAAGCCTACAAATATTCCAACTTGAGGCTTGGCGCGTCATTGGGATATAAGTATGAACGATACGCCTACAACATTGGTTTCTCCCAAAACGAGGGCATCTTCACCCATTGGCTTACACCATCGATTAATGTTGCATATGTAATGTCTGGATTAAGCTACCGTGCGGGTTTGTTCTCCGACATCTACTTAGGTTCGAGCCGCAAAACCAACAACGACCTGAGCTATGAAGGGCTGAACAGCAACTGCTTCAACCGCACCACCCTTGCATGGTTCTTCAGCATGGCCTACCAGTTCAACCGCATCCGCGTGGAGGGTCGCATAGGAAGCTATATTACGCCGCAGCTCAACCCCGACAAGATAGCCTACTACAACCTACACAAAACCTACGTCAAAACCATGTTCATCGAAGCCAAGCTCGCATGGCGCTTGTACACAACAGGTTCTCACTATTCATCTTCTTTCTTAGACTTCTAATCACCAGAGTCCACCATGATACGCTTTATACATTTGGTCATCCTGCTCCTGTGCTTGCCTATAACTGCTAGTGCGCAAACCGACTCCACCAGCATTTGCGAGCCACTACCCCTGCTGTCAAGCGAATACTACAGTGGCGTTTCCTTTCTAAAGCAGAATTATAACTATGAGTTGGTAAACAAGAAACGTTCATTGAAGACTCGTAGCAGCGACATGTATCTTCTATCTGCCATGATGGGTACAGGAGCTTTGTTCGCCTTCGATTTCATCACTATGGACAACGGTTGGTCGGAAGCTATAGTAATTCCATGCAGCGCAGTTGTTGGTGTTGCTGTTGCAGCACCATTCTTCTATTTGGGCAGCCATTTTCACAAGAAGAGTGAGGCCATACAAGTGGAGACGGCCTATATGCTGCCCTTAGGCAGGCATACGGACATTGGCCCTGCCATGTTCTCCAACTACGGAAGCCATAAGTGCGAGGCCATAGGTATAGGATTCAAAACATCATTCTGACCATGAGAAGACTTCTATCTACAATATCCGCCATACTGCTTATCTCACTACATATCCTGGCACAGACTGCTGACAGCAGGAGAGCGCGACTGCTTATGGACGTTATCAGCAAGTATGAGGTACCACAATATATCAGCAATGAACTAGCCATTAATATTGGCACAGAACTCAACGAATTGCTTTCCATCTACCGTCAAGCCTACGGCAGCGACAGTCCGCAGTATGCCGATGCACTGCTGCAAGCGGCTTTGACCTGTGCCGACTTTGGCGACAACAAGCAGGGCATGAAGTGGGTGAAACGGAGTGATGAGATATTCAAGCAACATGGGCATGGTCCATTTGACGGGCGCGACACCGTGCAGCAGATCTTCCGCATGGATATATGCTCGCACCTCTACTACAACTCGTCGGCTGAGACGCGAGCCATAAGCTTATCCCAGCAGTCGCTACAGCTCAAGAAGGAATATTTCGGAGAGCATAGCGAAGTCTATCTAAACGAACTGCTCAACATCTCCCGACTCTATGCCGAGCGTCTCAACTATAGCAAGTCCAACATTTACCACAATCTGGGCTATCAGGCATACGTAGAGCTGCTAAAACAGGAATTCTGCTCCACAAGCGAGTCGGAACGCACTCTCTACTGGGAGAAAGCCATCAAGTACATAGACAAGACCTTGCAGCTCGCCTACAAGGCTGGAAGCAAAGGACAGCGCGGAGGCAGCCAGTCGCTGGCAGCTGCAGCCTACAACGCCATGCTGCTCTCCAAGGGTTTGTTGCTCAACACCACCGTGGGCTTCGAGACATATATAAACCAGAGCGGCAACGTGGAGGCCATGCGCAACCTGCAGCTCAAGAAGCAGCTCGCTGACCAACAGGCCGAACAGTCGGTGCTGGACTCTCTGGACTACGTCATACTGAACGCGCTCCAGCAAGCTGGGCAGAGCTTCCAGCTCCCACACCTGTCCATCAGCTGGACCGACGTGGCCCAGAAGCTTGAAGCTGGCGACCTTGCCGTTGAGTTCTTCAAGACAGCTGACGGCAAGTATGGTGCATTACTTCTCAAACACGACTGGACATCACCCAAGATAGTCAGGCTGAATGAGTTCGTGAATATGGGCAAGAAGTATCTTGACCTTGCATCAGCCATAGGAACAATCTCACTCGAGCACTACGAACCAGCTCAGGCGCAACAGCTATGGAGTCTCAGCAAGTCCATTTGGACTGATGATATTGTGAGGTACTTCCCTGCAAATGGCGAGGGGCGCATATTCTTCGCAGCCGATGGCGAACTGTTGATGACAGGCATCGAGTACCTGCCATTCATAGAGCCGGAGGGAAACGGCAGCTTCACCTGCATAGCCGACCTGTTTAACCTTTACCGTCTCTCCTCAACCCGCGAGCTAGTCATGACATCCACAACGCCCAGCAGCAACGATATGGCTGTCTATGGCGGACTACGCTATGATATGTTCGACGACGAACTCCTTGCCGATGCACAGCAATACCGCACAGCCACAGACCTCGCCTACTCCCCCACCCAACGCCTGCGCGACGTTAGAGCAGCCGACCGCGCCATACCATATCTGGAAGGAACAGCCCTTGAAGCCGACAGCATCGTAGCAGCAATCAATGGTTCAACGAGCAACTCACTGACAGCCCGTCCCTATATCGGCAACTCAGGTACCGAAGCCTCCTTCAAGGCCCTGAGCGGCAGACACAACAGAGTCATACACGTAGCCACTCACGGTTTCTTCTACAGCGACAACGACTCCACCTTCAACCGCTTTGAGCTGGGCAACAACCCATTGGTACGCAGCGGACTGTTCTTCTCCGGAGCCGACAACAAGTGGTTTGGCATAGACCTTCCCGACGATGTCGATGACGGATTCCTTACATCGCTGGAAATCTCCAACCTCAACTTCCAAGGTCTGGACCTCATTGTGCTCAGTGCCTGTGAGACAGGACGCGGCGACATCAAAGGCGATGGCGTGTTCGGTCTTCAACGAGGCTTCAAGATGGCCAGTGCCAACAGCATTATGATGTCTCTGTGGAAAGTCGATGACGATGCCACATGCCTGCTGATGACAGAGTTCTACCGCCATTGGCTGGGAGGACAGAGCAAGCGGGCTGCACTGGAGTCGGCACGTCAAGCAGTGCGCTCCCACACAGAAAAGGGCTGGGACAACCCCAACTACTGGGCTTCGTTCATACTGCTTGACGCACTCGACTGACACCTTATGCGAATTCTTTCATGCTGATGAATGAATCTGTTCACACTTGTGAATTTAGATATTCACTCTAGTGAATTTAGCTGTTCACACTTGTGAATATCTAAATTCACAAGTGTGAACAGATTCATACAACGTGCAGTATGAACTCAAATGCCAGCATGTAGCACCCCGTTCAGCGGAATGAAGCACAATTGTATTAGCCAATATTAGCATCAATGCGAGGCTGGCCCTTTGATTGAAGTCAACAAAAAGGGGCTGTAGGGTCTTACTCTACAGCCCTTTTTGTCTATATACCAATGAAAAGCCGTACCTTTACAACGGATATTTTTCTCCATCATTTCACACAAAATAGGACACTTATGACAGAGAAACGACGCTACCCTGCAGAAGTAGGCAGTGAAGGCTATCAGCTATTCGACCGCACACTAGGTGAATGGCTCGAATACTGGGCTGAGACCACACCCGACAAAGAGTACATCGTCTATTCCGACCGCAACCTACGCTTCACATGGAGCAAGTTCAACGAGCGTGTTGACAACCTTGCAAAAGGACTGATAGCGATAGGAGTGAAGAAAGGCAGCAACGTTGGCATTTGGGCAACCAATGTTCCCGACTGGCTTACATTCCTCTACGCTACAGCAAAGATTGGAGCTGTGCTGGTAACGGTTAATACCAACTACAAGCAGAACGAACTGGAGTATCTGTGTAAGGACTCTGACATGCACACCCTGTGCATCACCGATGGCACATGGGACTGCAATTATGTCGATATGACCTACGAGATGCTGCCCGAACTGAAGAGTGCCGAGCGCGGTCACCTCAACAGCGAGAGGTTCCCACACTTGAAGAACGTTGTCTTCATAGGCATGGAGAAATACCGCGGAATGTTCAACACTGCCGAGCTGCTGCTCCTGGGACAGAACATTGAGGACGAGACTCTCAATGATATGAAGAAGAACGTGACCTGCCACGATGTGTGCAACATGCAGTACACCTCAGGCACCACAGGCTTCCCCAAAGGAGTGATGCTCACTCACTTCAACATAGCCAACGACGGCTACTTCACAGGTGAGAACATGGGCTTCACTCAGGACGACAAGCTCTGTGTCTGTGTGCCGCTCTTCCACTGTTTCGGCGTGGTGCTGGCCACGATGAACTGTCTGACCCACGGATGCACAGAGGTGATGGTAGAGAAGTTCGACCCTCTGCTAGTGCTGGCCTCCGTCCACAAGGAGCGCTGCACAGCACTCTATGGTGTGCCCACAATGTTTATTGCCGAGCTGGATCACCCAATGTTCCCGATGTTCGATGTAAGCTGTCTCCGCACAGGCATCATGGCAGGCTCACTCTGCCCCGTTGAGCTGATGCGACGTGTGTCAGAGAAGATGTTCATGACCATCACCAGCGTCTATGGTCTAACAGAGAGTTCGCCAGGCATGACACAGACATGCCTCAACGACACCTTCGAACAGCGCTGCACCACCGTAGGACGAGACTTCCCATTCGTTGAAGTCAAGGTTCTTGACCCGGAAACAGGAGAAGAATGCCCCGTCGGAGTACAGGGCGAGATGTGTTGTCGCGGCTTCAACGTGATGAAGGGCTACTACAAGAACCCACAAGCCACAGCCGAAGTCATCGACAAGAATGGTTTCCTCCACTCAGGCGACCTCGGCATCAAGGATGAGAACGGCTTCTATCGCATCACCGGACGCATAAAGGATATGATTATACGCGGCGGTGAAAACATCTACCCACGCGAGATAGAGGAATTCCTGTACCATCTGCCTGGAGTAAAGGACGTGCAGGTGGCAGCTGTTCCATCGAAGAAGTATGGCGAGGAAGTAGGTGCATTCATAATCCTCAATGAAGGTGCAAAACTGCAAACAGAGGATGTGCGTGAGTTCTGTCGCGGCAAGATTGCCCGCTACAAGATACCGAAATATGTGTTCTTCATCGACCAGTTCCCCCTCACAGGCTCCGGTAAGATACAGAAGTTCAAGCTCAAGGAGATGAGTCTGAAGCTCTGTGCAGAGCAAGGAATAGAGGTGATATAAAAGCCTCACCCCCGACCCCTCTCCGAATGGAGAGGGGAGTATATACTATTTGAGAGGCGTACTTTGTGGCAGCTGACCAATTATCTTCTTTTGGTATATACTCCCCTCTCACTTCGGAGAGGGGGCGGGGTTGAGGCATATACAGCCTACAAAATGGAACAATATGCATATTTACCCATAAATCCTTGACTGAGGTCAACAAAACCACTAGTTTATATGCTTTACAACATATATTCTGGTGGTTTTGCCGTTCATTGACCTTACCTTTGCAGTGTCATAAGAAAGAAAAGCAAGCCAAGCGAGGTTTGCGACAGGGAGCAAAAAAGTACAAAAAGGATAACAAGCCCTGTATGAGATCACAAACACAAATCAGGTAACAATTAAAGGTAAAAGGATTATGACACTTTCATTTACAATCGCTGCTACCATCGTAGCACTGGCAGTTATCGTTAGCAATGCATCACTCATGACGGAGAGCTACCGTTAACGCCCTTTCAAAAGAGACTTCACAAAACATCATTTTTCATCCACCCGCATGGAACATAGCTTCCAGGCGGGTATTTTTTTGCTCATTACTATTGTCTCTTAGGAATAAGTTGTACTTTTGTAACTGACAATACACTACCTTACAACCAAAACATGAAGGCCCTACGCATTGTTCTCATATTGTTGTTACTCCTGACGTGGTATCCAAGGAGCTATGCCGACGAAGGAAAACTATACACAAGTAGCCAGTTGACATCCTCCCTCATCACCGCCATTGTACAAGACCATCAGGGCTATATTTGGGTAGGAACTCAGAACGGCTTGAACCGTTTCGATGGATATAGCTTTACATCCTATTTATACAAGACAGGGAACACCAGTTCTCTGTGCCATAATTTTGTCTCCACACTATTTGTGGACAGCGACGGGCAGCTGTGGGTTGGTACAGTAAAGGGTCTGGCACGCTATAATGCAGCCACAGACGATTTCACCCGCTTCGACATCCGCCCCGACTCCGACGACGAGCCACGCATCATCACAATAGTTGAGAGTGCACAAGGGCAAATTCTCGTTGGCACATCAGGCTTCGGCCTTTACGAAGTGGGATTACACGATACCGATATCCGACAGATAGACCGCTACTCGGCAGACGATGGCAACGACTACTATTGGGGACTTCTGTATGACAGCCAAGGTCGCTTATGGAAATCAGACAATAACGGAACCATCTATTGTTTTTCTGCAGACAAACAGCCCCAGCTACTGTTAAGATACCAGCCCACTACAGGTGTCACCTTCACATTCCTACAAGATGCGGAAGGCAACGTCATAGCAATTTCAAAACTAGGTGGGGTGTTCTTTGATGCCACTACCTTGGCCTACACAGAGCAACACACCGATCTTGCAACACTCAGCAGTGCCATGATAGGCAACGACGGCAACTTGCTTCTTGGCACCACAGGCTACGGACTTTGGCGTTTTGGGCTGACAGGCAACCCTCGTGAACCAATCTTTTTGAATAGCCCAAACATTGATGCAACCACAGCAAACATCACAGCTGTCTTTGAAGACAATCAGCAGAACCTATGGGTTGGATGCAACCAGCGCGGACTTCTGTTCTATCCCAATAAACAGCAAGCTTTTCAAAACTGGAGCCTATCATCAAATGGGTTAAGCACGGCACGAGTGGTAGAATCAATCACACACGCCTCCGACGGTGGCCTGTGGGCAGCATTCGGCGATGGAAACCTTTATCATTTCGACCCCAAAGGCAACATCTCACGCAGCATTGACTGCCCCTCACGTCTTCATTGTATCCACAGAGATCGTCAAGGCAGTTATTGGGCTGGTATCGGCAGCACGCTCTACACATTCAATGAGTCAACCGGAAAGCTTGAAGAAGTGAAGACCTTTGACGGTGACTATCTCCAGTCAATAACCGATGACGGGCAAGGTCATCTGTACCTCTCCACCTTCTCAAAAGGCATGACGGTCTATGACATTCGCACTCAGAGCACTCGCAACTATGATATGTTCCAGCGTGACGACCCACGCGGATATCTTTGCAACAACTGGGTCTTCACGTTATTGTTAGACTCCCAGGGCCTGTTATGGATAGCGACCTCATCAGGTGTGTCATGCTACAATCCAGAGAAAGACACCTTTAACGACTACGGGTGGCACAACATATTGGAAGGCTATGTATGCAACACGCTTGCCGAAGGCCCCGACGGCAACATCCTGATAGGAACCGACAGAGGTCTGTACGTCTTCAACCGCCAGCAAAATGAAGCGACGCCCTTCCATGGAGCAGAAGAGCTGGAGGACAAGACGATTGAATCCATTGTCTGCCTACAGAATGGCGATGTATGGATGAGTACGTCTATGGGCATCTGGCACTATATCCATTCCAGCGGTCAACTGCTAGGTTATATCAACGACAACGGTTTGCGTGAACGAGAATACATCAGAGGTGTGCAGCTCCAGATGAATGACGGAAGCATAGTCTTTGGCAACAGCAGCGGACTGGTTGCCTTCAAGCCAGACCATGTAGTCAAATCACAGCAAAAGCCTGGTGACATTCATCTGACCTCACTGAGAGTAGGAGGACAGACAATAAACGTCCATACTTTATCCAACGGCGATGTAATCACAAGCGAACCTGTCACACAGTCGAAGTCATTCACTCTGTCATACCTTGACAACTCTTTCACGATGGAGTTCTCAACATTCGACTATGCCGATGCCAGCAATATGGTTCTGGAATATAGGCTCGATGATGCCCCATTCACCGAGAAGGCCATAGGCGACAATGTCATCACATTCAGTCATCTTCAACCTGGCACCTACCGTCTCTATGTCAGGGCAGAACAGAATGGACAATACTCCGCAATGCAGACCTACACCATCACCATCCGAGCCCCTTGGTATAACAGCACAACAGCATGGATACTATACTGCCTGGCACTCATCCTACTTCTGAGCTATATCAGCTGGCATCGCTACCGCATCCGTCAGCAACAGATGGCTGAGGAGAAGATGCGTTTTCTCATCAATGCCACCCACGACATCCGCACACCGCTCACACTTATTCTCTCGCCACTGCACAAGGCAATGAAGATTGTGGAAACCAACAGTGAACCATCCACCTTACTGTCTCAGCTTCAAACCATAGATCACAACGCCCGTCGCATATTGGGACTTGTCAACCAGATTCTCGACATACGCAAGATCGACAAGAAGCAGATGCGTCTGCAGTGTGAGCCAACAGAAATGGTGTCGTTCATCAATAATATATATAAGGTATTCGAGTCACACGCCCACGAACATTCCATCCAGTATATTTTCAGGCATTCCGATGAAGTAGAGGCATGGATAGACCGAATACAGTTTGACAAGGTTATTCAGAACCTGCTTTCCAATGCCTTCAAGTTTACTCCAGACAACGGCATCATCATTCTAGACTTACAATCTGACCAGACACATATTACAATCTCTGTTACGGATACAGGTACAGGACTTTGTGAAGATGATATACCCAAGCTTTTCAAACGCTTCTACCAGTCGGCATCAAACCAAGCTCTCGGCAAGGAAGGAACAGGCATAGGACTGAACCTCAGCCAGATGATTGTTGAGATGCATCATGGAACCATCAAAGCACAAAACCGTCAGGATGGCCAGCAAGGCAGTCAGTTCATAGTAACCCTACCAGTGGGAAACAGCCACTTGTCAAGCGAAGAGATAAAAGCAACGTCTGCCTCCAACGACGGTGGCAATAATGTTCAGCCACAAAAGAAGCCAAAGACAGGTCATCGCATTATGCTGGTCGATGACGATACGGAAATCACCGATTACATCACTTCGGAGCTGTCCGACCAGTATCATTTCCATTCATGTCAGAATGGAAAAGAGGCTCTTCACGAACTACTATCGGATGACAAGCACTACGATTTAGTGGTCAGCGACATCATGATGCCTGAGATGGACGGCTTCACTCTGCTGCGCACAATCAAATCCAATACCAAGCTAAGCCACCTGCCTGTTATCCTTCTAACTTCAGAATCAGCTGTGGGTAACCGTTTGGAAGGTTTGCAGCAGGGTGCTGATGCTTTCTTGGCTAAACCGTTCCTTATAGATGAGTTGCACGTCACCATCAACAATCTGCTCACCAAGAGCAAACGTCTAAAAGACAAGTTCAGTGGAGCCGAACAGGAACGAAACGAGCAGGTGGAACAGCGTGATGTTGCCGATAATGACAAGCAACTGATGGATCGCATCATGCAATCCATAGACAAGAACCTTAGCAATAGCGAATTTTCCGTTGAGCAGCTGGCTGCCGATGCAGGTCTGAGCCGTTCACAGCTGCATCGCCGGATGAAGGAGCTTACTGGCATCTCACCTTCGGAGTTCATCCGTAACCTCCGTTTGGAACAGGCAGCGCGTCTGTTGCGTGAGCGGAAGACCAACATATCACAGGTGGCCTATTCATTAGGTTTTAACACACCAGGCAATTTCTCCAAAGCATTCAAGCAGCATTTTGGTATGGCACCCACTGAATTCACCGAAAACAACACATAAACGCGACAATTTGACACACGTCTGCGACATAAAGGGAAGGCTCTCCAAAGCTTTCCCTTTACTTTTGCAGCCGGAATAAGCAAACGCCATAAACAAATACACAATGGGAATAAAAGCTCTAACAACAGCAATCGCTACAATTGCGACATTAGCCTGCTCTGCTCAAACGACTTGCAAGAACCCTATGATATGGGCTGATGTACCTGACCCTGACGTAATTCGCGTGGACGATACCTACTATATGGTTTCAACAACCATGCACCTTATGCCAGGCGGACCAGTTTATGAATCAAAGGATCTGGTACACTGGAGTCTTGCCAGCTATCTCTTCGACACACTCAACGACTCACCTCTCTACTCCCTCCAGGGTGGCACAAGCTATGGACGCGGGCAGTGGGCAACATCGTTGAAATATCACGATGGGATGTTCTACGCGCTCTTCTGCACAAACGATCCGCAAGGGGGTGCCGACAGCTATATATTCACGACCCGCGACCCGCATCAGGGATGGACATTGCATAGTCGCATTCCTCACTTCCACGACCCATCCCTCTTCTTTGACGATGACGGCAGAGTATATGTCTTTCATGGTTCAGGCAACCTCACTGAACTGCGTCCCGACCTCAAAGGCATCAAGGAGGGTGGAGTGAACCAGCAAATCATAGGTCGCGACAAAGAGGAGAACGGGTTGTTGGAAGGTAGCCGCGTCATCAAGAAAGACGGGAAATACTACGCACTCATGATTTCTTGGCCTCAAGGCAAGCCACGCCGTCAGCTATGCTACAGGGCAGACCGTATCACAGGCCCTTACGGTAAAGCTGTAATACTGGAGGATAACTTCGGAGGGTTCCCTTACGCAGCCCAAGGCACGATAGTCGATACACCCAAGGGCGAATGGTATGGCGTCATCTTCCAGGACCACAATGCCGTTGGACGTATTCCGCTGCTGATACCTGTCAAGTGGGAAGAAGGGTGGCCCATGATGTATCGTGTGCCAGAGGAATTCACGGTAGATACAGATGAATACGAAGGAGAGCCGATAGTTACCAGTGATGATTTCTCCAAGCCTGAACTTAAGCACCAATGGCAGTGGAACCACAATCCTATCAACACAGCCTGGTCGCTCACAGAACGCAAAGGTTGGCTACGTCTGAAGACCTCACTCATCGTTGAAAACCTCTTTGCCGCACCTAACACAATCAGCCAGCGCATGGAGGGACCTACATGTTCGGCATCCGTATGCATTGACATTTCCAAGATGCGCGATGGCGACCGCGCCGGCTTCGCTGCCTTCAACGGTCACTCTGGAGTGCTACTCATATCCCGTGATGGCAAGCAAGCCACGCTATCCATGCAGGCTCAGACGGTCAATCTGAGCGATGCACGACAACACGACAACAAGCATGCTGTGGCAAATGTAGAGGTAGATGAGAAAGAATGCATATCATTACAGGGTAGGAAGATATGGCTGAGAATAGACGGTGACTTCACACTTGGAAAGGACATTGCCACCTTCCAGTACAGCACCAACGGCAGACAGTGGCAAGCGATAGGCGAACCATTCCAAATGCGTTTCGACTACACCCGCCTCTTCATGGGAACCCGCTATGCCATCTTCAATTATGCCACACGCCAGACAGGCGGCTATATAGACATCGATTATTTCACCTATAACAAACAAGACAAATGAGACATTTGTTATTCTCTGCCATGATGATGGCAGCAACCTTGACATCATCTGCCCAAACGGCTCAGTTCTCTTTTTTCCAGTATTCTGGCAACGACACTCGTTTCCAACAGGACTTTAACCCGACAAGCCAATATCTGAACCCCATACTGGCTGGTTTCTATCCAGACCCCAGTATCTGCAGAGCTGGCGATACCTATTACTTGGTCAATTCATCGTTTGCGTTCTTCCCTGGCGTTCCTACCTTTGAGTCTAAGGACCTGGTACACTGGACTCAGGTTGGACACGTACTCGACCGTGCCTCACAGCTACCTCTCGAAGGACAGGGTGTCAGCGCAGGCATCTTCGCCCCCGACATCAAGTACAACGAGAAGAACAAGACGTTCTACATGATAACAACCAACGTAGGCCGTGGCAACTTCTTTGTGAAGACCCAGGACCCGCATCAGGGATGGAGCGAGCCTGTCTATCTGCATCAGATTGACGGCATTGACCCATCGTTCTTCTTCGACAGTAAGAGCGGAAGGGCGTTCATAGTTCATAATGCCCCTGTAGAAGGTGGCCATGACTATGAAGGACAACGTGCCATACGTATTCTGGAGTTCGACATCAATGGCGACAGCATCATCACAGCTGGCACACCCAACCGTCGTGGATGGTATCAGATTGTGAGGGGCGGCACCCACGTCAGTGAGCGACCTATCTGGATAGAAGGTCCCCACCTCTACAGGATTGGCAAGTTCTATTATCTGATGTGTGCCGAGGGCGGTACAGGCGATGCACACTCGGAAGTAATCTTCCGTGCCTCTGTCAAAGCAGATATCACCAAGGCTGACTCATGGGAAGAATGTCCACACAACCCCATTCTGACACAGCGCGACCTCTACAACTACCAACAAAACCCCTATCTGCCTCACGATGCTGTCACCAGCACAGGACATGCCGACCTGGTGATGACTCCGAATGGTGACTGGTATGCCGTTTTCCTTGGATGCCGAGCCTACAATGGACCATATTATAATACGGGACGTGACACCTATATGCTCCCCGTCACATGGAAGGACGGCTGGCCAACCATCCTGCCACATGCCACACCAGTTCCAGCTGTTGTGGATAAACCTGGACTCCTTGCAGCCGACAACCTTATGACAGGCAACTTCTCCTATACAGACCGTTTCAACGACTCACAGCTTGCACCACGCTGGATATTCCTACGCAATCCATCGACTTTCTACCAAACAGGTTCCGGCCTTACGCTCACCCCGAAAGCCGTCAATATCGCGGAGCGCAAATCTCCATCAGCTATCTTCTGCCGCCAGCAACACACCAACTTCACAGCTGAGACAGAAGTAAGATTCAGCCCACAGTCGAAAAGCGACCTTGCAGGACTTGTGCTATTACAGAACGAGGATTATCATTTTGTGTTGGGTCTCACCAAGCTTGACAACAAACTAGCCGTAACCCTTACACGACGTGAGAAGGCACCCGTACTCATAGCCTCTGCCCTGATTGAGAACGACAAACCTGTCCGACTGAAGATAGAAGGCCAGGGCCGCTACTACAGCTTCTACTACGCTCTCGAAGGTGGTGAATGGCAGCCGCTGGCAGTCGGCACCGATGCAATCAACTTGAGTACAGCCTACAGCGGCGGATTTATCGGCACCTGCATTGGACTATACGCAACCTCAGCCAACTGAATTATTCAAAGTGTGATATGCAATAATTAAAATATTGTGTTTTTTCATACGAAGCAAAGACTAATGTTGTTGTGATATTATATATCTTTGCGGTTGGTTATGACGAATGACGAATAAAAGTTACATTTCGCAGCCAAATTATGAATTGTGGATTATGAATTGTGAGAAAGGTTTCTACAAACTGAGCTGGCTTCAGCGCATCGGTTACGGTTCGGGCGACTTGGCTCAGAACCTGATTTTCCAGACAGTGGCATGTTACTTGATGATTTACCTGACCACCGTGTTAAAAATCAATGGTGCATTTGTGGGTGGACTGATTCTTGCGGTTCGACTCATCGACTGCTTCTGGAGTCCTATCGTGGGACGCTATATCGACAACCGTAATTCCAAGCTAGGCAAGTATCGTGTTTACCTCCTCTATGGCGGTATTCCATTGACCATTGCTGCCTGCCTGCTGATGCTTCCTCTGGCAGCTGAATGGGACATGACGGCAAAGATCATCTATGCAACGGTCAGCTACACCGTGCTGAGTATGATCTATTCAGTGGTGAACATCCCATACGGCTCCATAATGGCAAGTATGACCCGCGACAACGACGAGGTGCTGAAGCTGACTTCCACCCGTATGGTGTGCGCCAACATCGGTCAAATTGTCGTTCAGGCTGGTTTCCCCATCGGATTGGCCATGTGCATCCATTCAGCGATTGACTGGAATCAGGCCACTTTCATGGCAATTGGTACCATCCCTGCTTTCGTCATCCTGCCTTCTCTGCCGATCTTGAAGAGTTGGTTGGGCAAGAAAGGTCTTTACTATACACTTCTTGCAGTCGGTCTTGTCGGCTTCATCGTGCTGTTCACCATCGGTAAGTTCTTCGATGTGGCAGAGTACAACACCATCGTTCAGATAGCGAAGGTGATGACAGGTGTGGGGCTTTTGGTCGGCTCATTGATGTGGGCATTGGTGCCTGAGGTCATCACTGAGGCAGAATACCGCACAGGCAACCGTCCTGCAGCCACTGTGAATGCCCTAGCTGGTGTAGCTTTCAAGGCTGGTTTCTCCATCGCAGGTTGGATTACTCCATTGGTAATGGGTATGATAGGCTTCAACTTCGACGAAGAGGAGTCCGCGCTGCCTATCGAGCCAAGTGCTTGGTTCACGGTGACTTGCGTATTTGCCATCGTCGGTTTCATTCTCCTGATGCTTTGCTTTGCAGGTTGTAAGGAGAATATCACCACAACTCCTGAGAAACCTGTTTCTTATGGTGAGATGTGGCAGGAGTTCAAGGCAAACAAGTGCCTCCAGCTGGTGCTCATCATCTTCGTGGTGGTGTTCTTGGCTTCCTTCATCAGCGCTCCAGTGAACGCTTACTACACGAAACTCGCGAACTACTCAGAGATTGCACAGAATGCCATCCTGGTGTTCACCTGCATCATTCCTGCTGTGCTTCTGATTATCGTGGGATTTCTGGTTTACCAGTATCCTCTGACGGATGAACGTTTGGACGAAATCAACAGAGAGATTGAGGCTAGAACAAAAGAATAAAAAGTGAAAAGTGAAAAATGAACAATAAAGAAGCTCGTTATCTCTATCCTGCCGACTATATGGCAGACCCATCGGCTCATGTATTCAACGACCGTCTCTATATATATCCTTCCCACGACTGGGATGCAGGCGAATGCGAGGACGATGATGGCGGACACTTCCAGATGAAGGACTATCACGTGCTAGCATTGGACAACATCGAGAGCGGAGAAGCTACCGACCTAGGAGTTATTCTTGATGTCAAGGACGTAGTATGGGCCGAAAAACAATTGTGGGACAGTGATGTAGTGGAGAAAGACGGCAGATATTACCTAATATTCTCTGCCAAAGGCTATGATGGGGTATTCCGTCTGGGCGTGGCTGTCAGTAACAACCCTGAAGGTCCCTTTATTCCACAAGAACATCCAATACGCGGTTCATTCTCCATTGACCCTTGTGTGTTCAAGGACGATGATGGCAGCATCTACACCTATTTCGGTGGACTTTGGGGCGGACAGCTCCAATGGTGGCAGCCTCTAGCCCCAGGCTTTGCCCCCATCCACGGCAAACATGGAGACGAGAACGGTCTTGTTGATTTAGGTTCTGACCCCACACGCAAAGGCGAACTATTCGCACAACCAGATGCTCCAGCCCTCCCAAGTGCTGTAGTACGTATGAGCGATGACATGCAATTTGCCGAAGCACCACGGCCTGTAATCATACTCGACAAAGACGGGCAACCACTGAAAGCCAGCAATCCACACCGTTTCTTCGAGGCTTCATGGATGCACAAGTATCGTGGCAAATACTATTTCTCCTACTCAACTGGCGACAGCCACCTGCTCTGCTACGCCATTGGTGACAATCCCTATGGACCATTCACCTTCCAAGGCGTGATACTCAGCCCAGTTGTGGGGTGGACAACCCACCACTGCATCGTTGAGGTCAAGGGCAAATGGTATCTCTTCCACCACGACTCCAAGCCATCTGGCGGTTGTACATGGCTCCGTTCCCTCAAGGTATGCGAACTACAGTACAATGCAGACGGAAGCATAAAAGAGGTATTAAGTGAAAAGTGAAAAATAAACAATAGTCTAATATGGCAACAACTGACAAAGGTAGCCGAGGTTACTTGATTGGAATAGTGATGGTGGCTGTGCTGGGCGGATTGCTCTTCGGCTACGACACAGCTGTAATCTCCGGTGCCGAGAAGGGTCTTCAGGCTTTCTTCATGGGAGCCAAGGACTTCACCTACACCAAAGGCTGGCACGGTTTTACCTCTTCATCCGCGCTCATTGGATGCATCATCGGTTCAGCATTTTCAGGATTTCTGGCATCCAAGCTTGGACGAAAGCGCTCACTCATCCTGGCCGGCGTGCTGTTCTTCGTGTCGGCCTTCGGCAGCATGAACCCCGAATTCCTGCTCTTCCAGCACGGAACGCCTACCTACTCTCTGCTCGTAACCTTCAACATCTACCGAGTAATCGGCGGCATAGGTGTAGGACTGGCATCTGCCATCTGCCCGATGTACATAGGCGAGGTAGCACCATCCAATATTAGAGGTATGCTGGTAAGCTGGAATCAGTTTGCCATCATCTTTGGCCAGCTGGTGGTCTATTTCGTAAACTTCGTGATCCTGGGTTCACACGCCAATCCTGTTTATGACGCTGCAGGTGCCATTGCTAACATGGCTGATGCCCAGTGGACTATTGAGACGGGCTGGCGATATATGTTCGGTTCGGAGATGGTGCCGGCAGGACTCTTTGCCATCCTCATCTGCTTCGTGCCAGAGACACCACGCTATCTGGTAATGATAGGCCGCGACGATGTGGCAGAGCGCATCCTTGCCAGAATAAACGGCAGCAGTCGTGCTACTCAGATCCTGCAGGACATCAAGGAAACCATTACCGTCAAGACAGAGCGTCTATTCACCTACGGCTACATGTGCATTTTCGTGGGCATCATGCTCAGTGTGTTCCAGCAGGCTGTGGGCATCAACGCCGTACTCTACTACGCGCCACGCATTTTCAAGGATATGGGCATGGAAAACGAGATGGTCTTCACAGTGTTCATGGGTGTCATCAACATCCTGTTCACTCTTGTTGCAGTGTTCACAGTTGAGAAATGGGGTCGCAAGCCCCTGCTCATCTGGGGCAGTATAGGAATGGCACTCGGAGCCTTCGGTGTTGCAGTTACATTCGGGCATCAAGGCATGGAGATGGTGACAGCCATCAGCATCATGGTCTATTCTGCCTCGTTCATGTTCTCATGGGGCCCCATCTGCTGGGTACTCATTGCAGAGATTTTCCCCAACACCATCCGTGGTGCTGCCGTAGCAATTGCTGTGGCATTCCAGTGGATATTCAACTTCATAGTATCCTCAACCTTCGTGCCAATGTTCGATATGCACCTCAGCGAAGGCGATGATTTCGGACACTGGTTCACATACGGTCTCTACGGTGCTATGTGCCTCATCGCTGCAGTCTTCGTATGGCGTCTTGTACCTGAAACGAAAGGCAAGACCCTGGAGGATATGACAAAGGTGTGGAGGAGATGAATGATGAATGACGAATGATGAATGACGAATGATGAATGACGAATAAAGGTTACATCGCGCAGCCAAATTGTCAAATTGTAAATTGTCAAATTGTACAATATTAATTATGAACTATCTATTAGGTTACGACATCGGCACATCGTCTGTAAAGGCAGCCCTCGTTGACATTGAGAGTGGACAGACGGTGGCAACAGCACAATATCCCGACGCAGAAGCTCCAATCATTGCCAAGCAACCAGGTTGGGCAGAGCAGGAGCCTGAGATGTGGTGGGAAGAGTTGAAACAGGCCACACAGCGTGTAGCAGCAAAAGCTGGTGGTCAGCTCACCAACGTTAAAGCCATAGGCATCTCCTACCAGATGCACGGCTTGGTGTGCATCGACAAGCAGGGGCAGCCTTTACGTCCTTCCATCATCTGGTGCGACGGACGCGCTGTACCTTACGGCAATGCTGCATTCAACGCCATCGGTGGAGAACGCTGCCTTCAACATCTGCTCAATTCCCCAGGCAATTTCACCGCAGCCAAGCTGGCATGGGTGAAGGATAACGAGCCAGAACTCTTTGAGAAGATTGACAAAATAATGCTTCCAGGCGACTATATCGCCATGCGTCTGTCTGGCGGTGTCAAGCAAACCACCGTATCGGGATTGTCAGAAGGAATGTTCTGGGACTTCAAGGAGAATGAGGTAAGCCGTGATGTAATGGGCTATTTTGGTTTCTCCAATGACATCATTGCCGACATCGTACCCACCTTCTCCATTCAAGCGACCGTCTGCGAGGCGGTGGCTGCTGAGCTAGGTCTGAAAGCTGGCACTCCTATATCCTATCGTGGTGGAGACCAGCCAAACAATGCCCTGTCGCTGAATGTGATGAAACCAAGCGAAGTAGCTGCCACTGGCGGTACGTCAGGTGTGGTCTATGGTGTGCTGGGTGAAGTAAACTATGATAAGCTATCGCGTGTAAACACCTTTGCTCACGTAAATCATGGAGGACTACATTCAGAAGACACTCGACTCGGTGTGTTGCTCTGCATTAACGGCACAGGCATACAGAATGCGTGGATGCGTCGCACAGTAGCCCCCGAAGGCATGGGTTACAGTGAGATAAACGAACTGGCTGCTACCGTTCCTGTTGGATGTGAGGGTCTAACGGTAATACCTTTCGGTAATGGAGCCGAGCGTGTGCTTCAGAATGAGAATCCTGGAGCATCCATTCATGGCATCAATTTCAACATCCACACCAAGGCTCACCTCCTCCGTGCTGCTCATGAAGGCATTGCCTTCTCGTTTGCATACGGCATGAGCATCATGAAAGAGATGGGCATGGACATAAAGACTATAAAGGCTGGACACGCCAATATGTTCCTCAGCCCTATCTTCCGCACTACATTAGCCAGCGTCACAGGAGCCTCCATTGAACTCTATGAGACCGATGGCTCTGTGGGTGCAGCCTACGGTGCCGGTATAGGTGCCGCCATATACAAGGACTCCGACGATGCATTCAAGACCCTGAAGCATATCGCCACCATTGAACCAGACCTCCAAAACCGCCAAGCCTACCTCGAAGCATACGAGCGGTGGAGAGAAAAGGTGGAGAAATGATGAGTAAAGACATCATAACGAAATAACGAAATAACGGAACAATAACACTTTAACCACAAAAAACTATGAAAGAGTATTTCCCAGAAATTGGCAAGATCCAATTTGAAGGCAAGGATTCAAAGAATCCAATGGCATTCCACTACTATGACGCAGAAAAGGTGATTATGGGCAAGCCCATGAAGGACTGGCTGCGTTTCGCAATGGCATGGTGGCACACCCTCTGCGCAGAAGGTGGCGACCAGTTTGGCGGTGGCACCAAGACATTCCCTTGGAACAAAGGTGGCAACGCTGTGGAGATAGCCAAGCAGAAGGCTGACGCTGGTTTCGAAATCATGCAGAAGCTCGGCATACCTTATTTCTGCTTCCACGATGTTGACCTCGTCTCTGAGGGCAACAGCATTGAGGAGTATGAGGCCAACCTCGCTGCCATCACGGACTATCTCGCAGAGAAGATGAAAGCAACGGGCATCAAGTTGCTGTGGTCAACAGCCAACGTCTTCGGCAACGCCCGCTACATGAACGGTGCCAGCACTAACCCAGATTTCGACGTTGTTGCTCGTGCCATCGTACAAATCAAGAATGCTATCGATGCTGGCATTAAGCTCGGTGCAGAGAACTATGTGTTCTGGGGTGGACGCGAAGGCTACATGAGCCTACTGAACACCGACCAGAAGCGTGAGAAGGAACACATGGCTACTATGCTTACAATGGCTCGCGACTATGCACGCAGCAAGGGCTTCAAGGGTACATTCCTCATTGAGCCCAAGCCAATGGAACCCTCCAAGCACCAGTACGATGTTGACACCGAGACAGTCATCGGCTTCCTGAAGGCACATAACCTTGACAAGGACTTCAAGGTGAATATCGAAGTAAACCACGCCACTCTCGCCGGCCACACCTTCGAACACGAGCTGGCTTGCGCTGTGGATGCCGGTATGCTTGGCAGCATCGACGCAAACCGTGGCGACTACCAGAACGGATGGGACACCGACCAATTCCCAATCGACCAGTACGAACTCGTGCAAGCATGGATGGAGATTATCCGTGGCGGTGGTTTAGGCACAGGCGGTACCAACTTCGATGCCAAGACCCGTCGTAACTCTACCGATCTTGAGGACATCTTCATTGCTCACATCGCAGGTATGGATGCAATGGCACGTGCTCTGGAAAATGCCGCCAAGCTCCTTGAGGAGTCTCCATACAAGGCAATGAAGGCAGCCCGCTACGCTAGCTTCGACAGCGGCATAGGCAAGGACTTCGAGGACGGCAAGCTCACCCTTGAGCAGGCCTATGAATACGGCAAGAAGATAGGCGAACCGAAGCAGACTTCCGGAAAGCAAGAGCTTTACGAGGCCATCGTAGCCATGTACGCATAAAGAAGCTCTCGCATCAGCCCATATAAACGGCGTTTGCGACATCTTACACATGCTGTGCGACATAGGGGGAAGTCTGTCTGACGGCTTCCCCCTATCTTTGCACTTACTAATTGATAGCTACATGAAACGTCTTCCTTTCCTCTTCACTTTCTGCATTCTGTATTTCACATCTGCAGTTGCGCAGCTGCGCATTACCACCCGTTCCTACAACCCCGATCCTGCTCCTGTGGTCAGCGGCGAGACACTCTATGTGTTCACAGGCCATGACCTCGACACAGCCACCTACTTCCGTATGCCCGACTGGCAACTATTCTCCACTACAGATATGGAGCATTGGACAGATTATGGGGTGGTGATGTCCACCGCCACGTTCCAATGGGCTCGTCAGGGTGACAATGCCTGGGCTTCGCAGGCCATAGAGCGTAATGGCAAGTGGTACTGGTACGTGGCTGCAGAGGATGCCAGCTGCGGCAGACACGGTATCGGCGTAGCTGTTGCCGACCGTCCAGAGGGACCTTGGACAGACCCCATAGGCAAACCATTGATACCTGGCAACTGGGGGTTCATAGACCCTACAGTATTCATCGATGACGATGGACAAGCGTGGCTCTTCTGGGGCAACAACGGTCTTTGGTATGCAAAGCTGAACGAAGACATGGTATCTATTGACACCACTTTCGCTGACCACGGCATCTGCGACATGCGCCAGATGCTGGAAGATGAAGCCCAGTTCGGCCCCCGCGTAATGAAGCAAGACTATCAGCTCGGGCGAAGAGTCATGAAGACCAACTTCGAGGAAGCTCCCTGGATATATAAAATTGGCGACACCTATTATCTCGAATATGCCGCCGGCGGTGTTCCCGAACATTGGGCTTACTCCACAGCAAAGAGCATCCACGGCCCCTGGCAATATAAAGGACGTATCACCGACGAGTCGCCAGGCTCTTTCACCATCCACGGTGGAACCATCGACTTTCAGGGCAAGTCATATCTCTTCTATCACGATGGCATCCCTTCTGGCGGCAACGGTTTCCGTCGCACCACTGCCATTCTTGAGTTCCAACGCAATGCCGACGGAAGCATTCCGAAAATAAAAGTGAAAAGCGAATAATAAAAGTCACCACTTAAACTCTTGAACCCTTAAACTCTTGAACCCTTAAACTCTTGAACCCTTAAACCATGAATAGACTTCTAACATTACTGCTAACGGTGTTCACTCTGAATGCCGCTGCAACAGACGTGAGAACGGAAAAGGGCATAGTAAGCATTAGCTTCCTCCAGCCCGACATCGTACGAGTTGTCAAGACCACTAATGGCACACAGCCTAAACAGAGCCTTGTTGTAACACTCCAGCCACAGCCATGCAAAGTGTCTGTAGGCTCTTCCGACGGAATGACCGTACTCACGAGTTCCGCACTCTTAGTCACCGTGGACGAACAGACAGGCCGTGTAACGTTCATGACCAGAGGCGGCAAGACGCTTCTTGCCGAAGGCGACTGGCAGCTGACCTCACTCACCACAGAGCTTGACCCAGGCTGTGTACGCGCCAAGGCCAACTTCCAGCTGGATGCCGACGAACCCATCTACGGCATAGGACTGATGGAAAACAATAAGATGAACCAGCGCGGAGAACATCGTCGCATGATACAGTCCAACCTTGAGGACTACCAGAACATTTTCCAGAGCTTGAAGGGCTATGCCGTCTTCTGGGACAACTACTCCCCCACCCAGATAGACGACACTCCAGAGGAGGGTCTCACGCTCGACTCCGAGGTTGCCGATGGCATCGACTATTATTTCATGTATGGGCAGACGGCAGACGGCAACGTAGCCCTTATCCGCCAGCTCTCTGGCGACGTGCCAATGCTGCCTCTGTGGAGCTATGGTTTCTGGCAGAGCCGTGAACGCTACAAGAGCCGCGAGGAACTGACCGAAGTGGTTGACCGCTACCGCGCCACTGGTGTACCCATTGATGGCATCATCATGGACTGGCAATACTGGGACAACAACTACCTTTGGAACGCAATGGAGTTTCTAAATCCAAATTTCCCGTCACCAAAGGAAATGATTGACCATGTGCATCAACAGAAATGTCATTTCGCTATCAGCATCTGGCAAAGCTTCGGTCCCTATACCAAAGCCTACCGCCAGTTGAACGAGAAAGGTCTGCTCTTCGATTTCGAGACATGGCCTTCTAGCGGTGTGCCTACCTGGCCACCAGTTAGGGACTACCCCAGCGGAGTACGCGTATATAAGCCCTACACCGATGAAGCCCGCGACATATATTGGCAGAACCTGCGTCGCCTCTTCGACCTCGGCTGCGATGTGTGGTGGATGGACTCCACCGACCCTGACCACTCTTCCTTCAAGGAGAGCGATTTTGATGTTCCAGCAGCAGGACAGCAGTCGTTCCGAAAGCTTCGTAACGCCTTCCCTCTGGAGTGTGTGCGTGGCGTGTATGAGAACCAACGCAAGACCACGGATCAGAAGCGCGTCATGATTTTGACCCGCAGTGGCTTTGCAGGACAGCAGCGCTATGCCTCCAATGTCTGGACAGGCGATGTTCGCAGCGACTGGCCCACTCTACGCAACCAGATTCCCATGCTCCTCAACTACTCATTGACAGGCAACCCACACAGCAACACCGACATAGGCGGATTCTTCTCTGGAGCCTACAACCGCTCCTACAACGACTGTGCCTCTGGTGCCAGAAACCCACAATTCCAAGAGCTGTATGTGCGTTGGATGCAGTTCGGTGCCTTCTGCCCCATGATGCGCTCCCACGGCACCGAGACCTACCGCGAACTCTATTATTTTGGTGAGGCTGGTCAGCCTGTCTATGATGCTCTGGTAGCCGCCATCAAGCTCCGCTACCGCCTCCTACCCTACATATACAGCACAGCGTGGGATGTGACAAAGAACCGAGGCACCTTCATGCGAGCCCTTTGGATGGACTATGCCTCCGATGCCCGTACCCACGACCTGAAGGACGAGTTCCTCTTTGGTCGCAACCTCCTCGTGGCTCCTATAGTTGAAGCACAGTACACACCTGAGAAACGCATGAGTTTCGACGAGATGAGTGGCTGGAACCAGAAAGCAGGTGCCAGCGATGCGCCCGAAGCAGGCTCCATAGACTTCACAGCTTCAAAGACTATATCCAAATATCTTCCCGCAGGCAGCAAATGGTATGACTTCTTCACTGGGCAGAGCTTCGATGGCGGACAGCAGATTGAAATGCAGACAACTCTCCAGACCATCCCGCTCTTCGTACCAGCAGGCAGCATCATTCCCATGAATGGCGACCTACTGTCAACTGCCGACCACGACTGGTCTCAGCTGGAACTGCATATCTACCCAGGAGCAGACGGTGCCTTCACCCTCTACGAGGACGACGGCGAGACATACGCCTACGAGCAGGGTCAATACACCGAGATACCCATCGCATGGAACGACCGCAGCCGCACCCTGACCATCGGCAAACGCGCAGGTCAGTACTCAGCCATGCTTCAGTCACGACAGTTCACCGTCATCCTGCCAGACGGCACACAAAAGTCTGTCACCTATAACGGCAAATCCATAAAGGTCAAGCTCTAAAAGCTATCACACTAACGTAGCCTGTCAGCACATATCGTGTTGGCAGGCTACTCTCGTTATAAGAGTGCATACCTCAAAATGGCACAATATGCATAATTATTGACTAATCCTTGATAGAAGTCAACAAAAGCAACCATTTATATGCTATACAACATATATTCTAGTGCATTTAGTGTCATTTAGCCTTACCTTTGCAGCGTCATAAGAAAAGAGAAGCAAGCCAAGCGAGGTTTGCAGCAGGGAGCAAATAGTACAAAAAGGATAATCAGCCCTGCATGAGATCACAAACACAAATTCAGGTAACAATTAAAGGTAAAAAGATTATGACACTTTCATTTACAATCGCTGCTACCATCGTAGCACTGGCAGTTATCGTTAGCAATGCATCACTCATGACGGAGAGCTACCGTTAACGCCCTTTCAAAAGAGACTTCACAACACATCATTATCAACCCAAGCCCCGCATGGAACTGCTATTCCACGCGGGGCCTTTCTTTGATGTACAATAGCGTGAACTACTTCACCATCACCTTAAGCGTTGTACCGTCGCTCATCTGCAGGATGTTGATGCCCTTAGCAGGCTTGCTGATGCGACGGCCCTGCATGTCGTAGCGGGTTGTTACGCTACTCTCTGAACTGCCGCAGCACTCTTCAATATTTGTTGGCATTGGCTCCATTTCCACAACATGTGCAAAGTATTGTGTCCAGCCAGAAGTCTCATATAGATTTGTTGTTTCCGCAGGGATATATAATGTGGCATCACCATGTATGTAATAGAAACAGTCTTTTTTCAAATTAAATGGATCAGCTATGTATGATATGACTGATGTTAAGCCCCTACAGGCACAGAATGCCGCAGAGCCAATGCTTGTCACGCTTCTGGGTATAGTGATAGAGGTTAAACTACTACACCCATAGAAAGCCCCTGTGCCAATGCTTGTCACACTGTTTGGTATGGTGATAGAGGTCAGTTTATTGCAACTTTGGAACGTATAATCGTTTATGCTGGTTAGGCCTTTAGGAAGTGTAATATTTGTCAAGGCAATGCAATCACAGAAAGAATGATCGCCAATACTTGTCACGCCCTCTGGAATGGTTATGGATGTTAGGCCACGACAATCCCAGAACGCATTATTGCCGATGCTGGTCACGCCCTCTGGAATGGTTATGGATGTTAGGCCACGACAATCCCGGAACGCATTATTGCCGATGCTGGTCACGCCCTCTGGAATGGTTATGGATGTTAGGCCACGACAACCCCAGAACGCATCATTGCCGATGCTGGTCAACCCTGCAGGAATGGTTATGGATGTCAGATTGCTACAACCTGAGAATTGACAATCGCCCATAATGGAAACACCATCAGGAATAGTAATGGATGTTAGACCGCTGCATGAAGTGAACGCATTACCGCCAATACTGGTCACACTCTCTGGAATGGTGATAGATGTCAAACCTTGGCAACTGGAGAACGCATAATAGCCAATGCTGGTTAGGCCTTCAGGAAGTGTAATATTTGTCAAGGCAATGCAAGCACAGAAAGCATAATCGCCAATACTTGTCACGCCATCGGGAATGGTGACAGATTTTAATTCAGTACAATAAATGAACGATCTTTCTCCTATGCTAGTCACCTGATAGCTAATGTCATTAAATATAACCTCACTGGGAATAACTAGATTGCCAGTCACATACGACGAGGAGTGTTCTTGATTCTGGTATGTGACTTCGGCGGTATTATCTGCATCATCCAAATTATAATACAAGCCGCTTACCAAGACTTTTTCACTATACATCTGTGACGCTGGCACTATGCAAATCAGCATTGCCAATAATAGTTTGTAAATATGTTTCATGTTGATAAATAAAAAGGACGGAACTGCTCTTTGCTTTTCCGTATTACTGGCACCGCCAAGTAGCCATGACAAAAGAAAAGCACGAACAATCCACGCCCTTCAGGACGTGAACCCTTCATCGCTTGTTCTCTTTGTCGAAGTTTTGGCGGTTTCGTAATACGAGAACAAGGACTTAAAGTCCAAGTATATTATAATAAGGAATAGAGCAGCAACGCCGGATTAATAGTTGTTGAGGTTGATCTCGAAAGGGGAGGCACGACCTTGTCATACTCTTCCCGCGCAGCTTAGGATATTAGTACTGTCTGGGTTGTAGGAAATGGAATTAAGGGTTAATTGATTATTGGGTGTTATTTCATGCATTCCAAGTCAAAGTACAAAAGACGTGTTGGTGAACCTTTATCCTCTTTAGACAACGGGATAAAGCCTTGCTTATAATAGAAAGGAAGCGCATCATTGTAGGCATCAACAGTTATGAAACGGCAACCAGCTATGTTGTCATTGCGATATGAAGCAATTATCATATTCACAATCATAGTTCCTATACCTTCTCCGCGATAATTCTTGTTTGTGGCTAGACGACAAATTTTCAAAGCTGGATAGCTCTTGAACATCTTACCTTGAGCGAAAAACTGTTTGCGAAAACGATTGTAGGCCGAATTGCTGGGGAAGTCAGTCAACGAAATACGGTCGTGAGCTAAACTAAAATAACCAACAATGCTTCCATTTAGATTGTCTTCCAACACGTAGCTGGAAGCGAGGCGCACACGGTAATACAGTGGCGCATCGGTCAAAATAAAGTCATTTAGATCTGCATCGCCACAATCGAACTGCGCTACGATGTCATTCTCTCCAAGTCTGCGAAGTTGCAAGTGTTCCTTATTCATCGCAGATTAGAAGGAACAGTTGACACACTTGCTTCGCATGAACTCATAGTCACGCAGTATACGCTCACGTTTTTCCTCAGAAAGCAGTTTAGGATTCATCATCCGCATCTCGAACTGCCTTGCTTCCTCACCAAAGAGGATGGGGGTTTCTTTAATAGGTCTTGCCATTTTTGTGATTTATTATTATTGTTATTGATTGGTTGTGCGCTGCAAAGATAGTGAATTTCGGTGACGGACAAGAGAAAAACGATTATTTGTTTACCCTTGCAGCGGCGTGGAAAACGTCTTATGCCAAGACATTTGAGTTGCTTCAGTGCGATAAACGAATCTGTTCACAAGAGTGAATTTAGATATTCACAAGTGTGAACAGCTAAATTCACAAGTGTGAATATCTAAATTCACTCTTGTGAACAGATTCATACATCAGCATGAGTGATTCCGTTTAGCGTGTGAGCGAGAAGCGGAGGTTGAAGCCGAAGTCCTGGGTAATGGTCGGGTAGGCCGATGAAGAGAGGAGAGGCTGGTTGCGCTGGCGGTCGTAGTAGAGGGAGAAGGTGACGTAGCGGCTCATAGTGTAGTCGATGGCCACGCTGGTCTTGAAGGCGCGGTTGCCGCTGGTGGCCTCAGAAAGGAGAGTCTGGATGTTGCGCGTAATGGCATCTTGGTTGCGGTAGGAGAAGTCGATACGCATGTTCAGGTCGTGGGCAAAGTTATTGCGGCCTGTGGTAGCAGAACGTCCCTGAGAGGAGTTATTGTTATTATTGGCGGAGTTCTCACGGTCACGTGCCTGTCTTCCAGCTGACTGGCGGCGGTTTCGTGCCGAAGCCTTCTGACTGCTGCTCTTGCCTCCGCTAAAGAGGGAGCTGAACTTGAAGTCGTTAATCTTATAGCCCCATCCGAACACAATGTCGGCACTAGTAGCCTCGTTGATCTGGGCAGAGGTCATGGAGAGGGTCAGCACACGAGTCTTGCGGTACTCAAGCTTCAGCGTCATGTTGTTCTGTAGGGTGACGTTGATGCCTGCGAGCGGAGAGAAAGCCTCGTTTATGCTGACGGTGGAGATGTCGTACATGGACGAGGGCTGGTAAGTACCAGTTGTGGTATTAAGTACATATCCCATGTTGTCGCCTCCCATGTATTCTATCCATGATGAGTAGCTGTTGTAGGATCCAACGGAATAGATGCTCTTGTAGCCGTGGGTGAGAGTCACGCTCTTGAAGTGCTGACGCACCCAGGGCAGAGTAGATAGGCCCTTATAGCTGATGTTCCAGTTGGGCAGCATGTGAGTTAGAGCTGGGAAGATGTCGAGCGGGCTGTTGGCTGCCTTGCGTCCGCTGTAGGCAGCAAGGAAGGCTGGTACCATAACGTCGGCACTGTAGCGATCCACGGTTCCGTTGGCTGGGTTGAAGGTTCCATTCATGCCTGTACCAGCAGGATATTGTGTTCCTGCATACTTGTTCTCCACGCGACGCTGCATGACGTCGAGGTTTCGCAGGAACTCGTTGAATGGTTCGCTGTCATAGCCGTTGTCTGCACTACCTCGGCTGGAGAATGCGGTGGCTATGGTGATGGTAGTCATGTTGAACGACCCTGTTGTGGTGGTTGGGTTTCCTGCATACATGAACTGAATGCTCTTAGCACGGTTCATGGTTCGCGAGGCGTTCAAGTCAATCTTCAGGTCGGAGAAAGGTTCGAGGGTGGCCTTGAGCTGGAGGTCCTGCGTGGCGTTGGTGGTGGCAGGTGTGGCAACACTGTCGTTGTTGAGGAGCCATCCTCGCTCCTGGGCGCGGTCTATATAGCTCTCACCAACCAAACCGAAGGCGAAATCTACACCAGGGGTCAGGCCATCAGGCGTCTGGTACTGTCCGAGCATATCGCCCACATGCGGCATGAAGCCCGGCAGTGCCAGGGCGTAGGTGTTGCGATAGGTGATGCTCACGTTGCGCACCATCATCATGAACCTCGCTCCTGCCTGTGCCATCTTGTACCATCCTTCGTCTTCTAGCTTGGGCTTGGCAACGACGTTGACACGGATGACCTCACCCTGCGAGGCCTCATCTCCCGACGCCCTCTCCGAAGCGAGGATGGGAGTGGTTACTGTTAAACTGTCGGACATGCCAGATGCAAGCAGAGTAGAGTCGGCCAGCTCACTGTGTGTCAATGAATCCTGAGCCGATGTCTGGGATTGTGGAGTGGGTTCGGAGCTACGCTTCCGCTCCTTTGGCCCATATATCCTAATGGTGTTTTCATCCACCACCTTGTATTTCAGCTTATATGTCTTGCCATTAGCGGTGCGGGCTGTTACCTCGATGCGCTTCGACTTCTGTCCGTGGTTGAGAATAGTGAAACTGTCAGGCAGCAATGTCACCTCTCCTGCAAAGCCCTTGAACTGCTTGGCAGGAGTTTTCTTGGAGCTGACCCCGTTGGCATTGGATTGAGCCTGAAGCTGCTTCAAGGCTGTGCTGTCACCCTCGGCAGCCTTTTGCTGTGCATCGGCCAGAGCCTGCTGTGCGGCAGCATCGGCCTTGCGCTTGGCATCGGCTGCTTTCTTCTTCTCCTGATCGTTCTTTCGACCCGCACTTCGCACATTACTCGGCTGGAACCGTTTGTTGGCCTCCTGCAGGAACTTCGAGTGGTTATAGAGCGTCTCCAGATTTAGTTTGCCGTTAATGGTGACGGTGCGCTGCGTCTGGATATTGTTGCCCAGCGACGAGCCATCCTCCAACTCTGCGCCGCGTCGCCAGGAATAGGTGGCCTGATAGTTGCCGTCGAGTGCCACCCAGTCGGTCACAGGTATCTTGTCCAGCGGCACCTTGTAGGAAGCCTGCACGGTCTGCTGGTAGTCGAGCGGTGTTCCCCATGTGCGTATGCTGTGCCAGACGCTGTCCTTCCAAGCCTCGTAGCGGTCGGGATAGAGGTCTTTGTTGACAGGCGTATAGGGTTCTTCAATCTCTGCGTGGGTGGCACTCTGGAAGTTGAAATGCAGCGACTTGGTCAGATCCCACCGCAGGCTGAACTCACGGTTGAAGAGGAATGTAGGCGTCCACCTCACGGGTATGGACGAGTTGCCTTCCAGATTGTCCATGTCGCGCTCCTGTATCTCGTAGTAGGTGCGTGAGATGTCGGCATTGAGGCTCACAGTCTGCGGGGCGAAGTTGAAGTTCTGCGCCTTAACCAGGTCTAGCCACTTGGTCTTACCTTTCAGCTGCTTGAAGGGTTCCCATGCCTTCCAATTGGGCGACCATGTGTAGTTCACGCCTCCACGCCATGCCTTCTCATGCTCATAGACGGTTGTTTCGCCTGTGTTGTATGTGTGGGAATGGCTGTAGTTGAAGGTGAAGTTGGCAGGGTCGTATGGCATAGGGTGCTTGCGGGAAGCGATGTTCAGACGCACACCAGTAAAGCTGAGGTTCTTGGATATCTGCTTGCGTGTGGTGAGGCTCTCTATGCTGTCGCGTTCATGCTGTGTGGCAGCGGCATCGAGGGCATCGGAGAGCAACATATCGGTGTCAAGAGGATTGTATTTGGGTTTAACAGTCTCGCGAGAGTAGCTGTAGTAGAACGGTACAGTGAGCTTGGCCTTGGGCGGGAGCAGCTTTCCAAGATCCATCTGCGTGGTGACGGAGTACTCGTAGGTGTCGTCGTTGCTGCGCTCCTGCACACTCTGTTCTATACTTCCGAAGCCAGCCTTCTCGATATGCCCCTGGAGGTTAACGCTGCCGAGGTCGGAGAGCTGCACATTCATGTGTCCCTGAGCTGCCCATCCGCCATCGTTGGAGAACTCCTGCAGTCGCAGTTCATTGGCCCATACCTCCACACTCTTCACGGTACGCGAGTTGTTGCGCAGACCTATCATGATGGTCTTGATCTCTCCCAGCGTGGGGTTACCCATCACTGTGACACGGTTGTTGGGACGGTCGGGGTCATAGTCGCTGAACTCCTGATTGAAAGATGCGTTGCCAAGGCTCTTCTCGTGGTTACGCTGCTTCTTCAGGGCTGTGAAGCGTGTTAGGTCTATGTCGAGCATATTATCCTCTGGCCACACCGCACGGCAATCCACACCGCTGTAGGTGTCGTAGTGGCCTTCGGGAGTGAGCTGCAAAGGTATCTCATACTCATAGAAATTGCTGCGGTAATCCGAGCCGAGGCGCACAAACACAGACATCTCACCATTCTGCAGGTCGGTGATGTCGTTGGCCAGGGCATTGGCATGGACAAACATCTGTAGATGCTTGTACTGGCGCATATCATAGTTGCAGTTCTTATACACCGCCCGTGCCTCACCCGGCTGCAGGTTACGTACTATCAGGGACAGAGCCTGCTCGTTGCTCTCCACCAGCTGCGACTGTGCCGGGTCGGTGACTCGGCTCACGCCAGGAGGCAGCACATAGTTCACAGGCTGTTTGTCGTTGTTTTCCTCAATGCTCACCGCACTCACCTCCAAAGCAGCAGCCGACGGTGCCGAACCCATAGTGAGGCTCTGCTCGTAGGTCTGCCAGTCGGCCTGAACCAGCTCCATCGTAGCGAAGCGCAGGATGATAGGCTTCTCAAAGCCGGTCATAAACATACGGATGAAGCGAATGCTGGTGAAATCGGTTATGCCGCCCACAGCCCGTTCAAACTGCTCCAGAGGTATTCTGAACTGGAACCAGCGCACAGTCTCCATCTCACCGTTGCGCAGCATGACAGACGCACGGCGTATGTCGGTAATGAAGTTGCGACCTATCAGCGTGTCCTCGGGGTGGATGGAGACATGGTACTGGAAGTACTTTTCATACTCGTTCAGCGTATAGTCCTGATTGATGTCCTCCACATCGGGTGTAGTCTTATAGGCTGTCTCATAGCTCTCAGGCGAGTTGTCGGTGTCGGGCGAGTTGCCCTCAGGCATGGAGATGCGCTTGTAGCGATCCAGCACACCAACCCGCTGGGCATCGTAGTCGGAACCGCGATAGTAGTGGTAATCATCGCCGGCAGGGTCTTCCCATATAGCTTGGAACACATCAGGCGACACCTTGCCCTGTATGGCAGTAAGGTAGTCCTGATAAGCACCGAAAGTACGCTCCTGCTCTGATGTCAAACCATTCAAGCCCACATCCTGACGGCTACGTGCACCACTCTCGTTGTTGAACGCATAGACAACGCTGGAGCCTCGCGGTATGCGTCCCCAGACGGTCTCCTCATAGTAGGTCGGGTTGTCATCAAGCGGCAACCCGCTCTCATAGAACTTCTTGCCGTCGCGCAGCACATCCTCCGATACCTCGCCAAGGTTGAAGTACAGTTCACCTCCATAGCTGTCGTCACTGCCGGTATAGATGAAGGGATCAAGCATCCAGAACTCAATGTACTCAATGTTCTGAGCCTCGAAGTCGGGGTTGTCGGTCTTACGCATCATACCACCCCAGTTCTCACGCGGGTTGGGCAGACGTCCCTCAGCTGTCAGGTTGGGATTGAGGTTGTAGGCTCCGCGTTCCTCTGGATAGTAGGCCATGCTTAGCACATTCAGCGAAGCAGCCTCAGAATAGCTTGTCTGCGATTTCTGAGGGTAAAGCTCACGTTCATAAACCTCTCGCACATAGTGATTGGAAAGTTGCTGGAGGTCACTCTTGATATGGGACGGTGTGAGCGATGAGCTGCGACGTGTAAAGAGCGGATCGATGTAGTACCATGAAAGCAAGGCACGACGGTAGCCGCTCTCTACCTTATTTATATATGCAGCCTCCGGGAACGAAGACGGTACGCTGGACATCATCCACGCTGTGGGGGTGGTGATGGAAAGCGGGTTCTTGGTGTTCTCAAAGTCATCCATATAGGAGGCATGTCCCTGCACCTTATGGTTCTGTCCAGCTACGAGCTGAGCAAACTCTGCCCCCAATGATATCTGTGACGGGGTGGTGAAGTTGAGGAAGGGTATGGCGTTGAGGGCATTCGTTAGCCACTGGCTCTCACGTTTCCAGTCGAAGTGCAGGCCCCAGAGAGTGTTCTTCAGCGGTTCCTCACCCATGTTGACCTTGGTTGTCATGGGCTGCTCATTGAGGTACATTAACGTACCACCGAATGTGAAGTTGCGGTTCAGCTCATAATCCCAGTTCAACCCCAGCAGGGTCTTGCGCTGCATGCCATAGACATCATTGCTCTCAACGCTGGCGTTGATCTTTGTACCGGCATCAATAAGGCTCTGGTTCAGAATATAGACAATACCCATTGAGTAGTCAACACGATAGTCAACATTCTCCGTCAGGGTGACACCACCTGCCGTAACCAGCACTGAGCCTTGGGCTATGTTGGTAGCACCGAGATCTATCTCCGCGCCATTGGTACCCTTGTAGCGTCCGGTAAGCATGAATTTGTTCTGCTCCGCGAAGTTCTCAGCTATGGTCTTGGTGCTGTCGTAGAGAGCATCAAAGCAGAAACCGTCTGCTATGGCATCATCGCCTATCCACTGACGCAGATGGTCACCGAAAGGTTCTGCCACGGGGAAATAGATGCGACCACGCTGGATCGTGTATCCCTCAACATAGTCGAACTGACCATCAGAGTTGGCTTTGTTGTTATTATCCAGACGGTCGAGGTTCATGGCTCGGAGCAGAGGCGTAGATTTCAGGTTGGGTACGGGCAGATAGGTGAGATAGACACCTGTGGAGTCGCTCTGATACTTGACGTCCAGACGGAATTTCTCACGCTGGGTGCTGGTGGCACCGAGCGAATAGACATTGCGCATCATGAGGTTCCAGCCTCCCCATTGAGGCGAGCCGCTGGTACTCTTCAGGGCCTTCACGTATAGACACTGGGTGTTGTCGGTGATGTCGGAAGCGAACTCACCCACCTGATAGGTCTGTCCGTTCAGGGTATATTCAAAAGCCACGGCCAGCACCTCATCGGGCTGTAGCTGGAAATTGAGCGACACATAGCCTAGAGCTGTGTTGAGAGTATATTCCGAGCTGCTAAGCTTACGTGCACTCTGCAGCTTCTCATAATCCGCGCCGCCAACGAAACCCACGATGCTGTCCAGCGATGATGTGGCACGACTGATATCGCGTGCATTTCCATGGTTGCGCACGATATAGTCGTAGAGATCGTTGGCTCTGTTCTGTGGCTGGTTGCCTGCTCCCAACCCGCTCCACTGGGTGTTGCTGATGCGTACAGCCTCACCCAGGTCGGTAAAGGCTATGATATTGCGGTTGTTCTCTACCGTTGAGGTCTTGTTCGTGACCCACAGTTCCACACGCTTGATGGTGATGCCGCTGGCTATCGTTGGCAGAGTACGCATCCAGCGGTCATAGTTGTCGCGGAAGTACTGTGCGAGCCAGAAGTGGCGGTTCTCTTCATAGTCGAAGGCCGAGATCTCAAAGTTCTGAGTCTGCGCCCCCCCCTTAGAGCTTACGCTGCGCGAGGACGATTTCTTCTGACTGACCACAGTCTGGAGACGCAATCGTCCGAACTGCAGGTCGGTGCGCATACCGAAAAGACTGGACACACCTGGAATGAGGCTGGAGTTGGAAGGCATAGACACATTACCTGCCTCAATAAGCTTGATAATCTCGTCCTCCTTGCCTTCATACTTGAGCTTCATCTGCTGGGCATCGAAGTCAAAGGTTGCGTCGGTGTTGTAGTTGATGTTCATGTGCATCTTGTCACCCACCGACCCCTGCAGCGACAGGTTGATCTTCTCATCGAAGTCAAAGCCTATGGTGTTGCGACGGTTCTGAGCCAGCGAGGGATTGTCCACACGCTTCATGTTCATGCCAATCTTCAGCTCTGCCGTTCCCTGAGTCTTGATGCTCACGCCTCCAGGACCGAATATCTTCTCTGCTGGCCCCAGCGAGAAGTTCATGTCGGTGAAATCAAACTTGTCCTGTCCCTGGGCGGTGTAGGCTTCGGCATTCTTCTGACGGTAGTAGGCCTGCATGGAACGCTGTAGGCTCCACTGCTGATACTCCTCTGGCGACATGAGGATAGGAGTGTTCAGGTAGCCACTGTTGCCTAGACGCATACCTATGCGGTAGTATCCGCTGATGCTGTCCAGCTCCACCGTCTGCTTCAAGTTCTCTGGCTTGTGCAGGCTTACCGCAGAGCTGTCCAAGTCCTCCACAGTGACAGGTACAGTGGGCTGAGTGCGCATGCGTAGCGTGTCGCTCTGCGCATCAGCAGCACCGGCAAATCCAAGAAGGAATGCCGTCAGCAGGATGATTATGTGGTAAACCTGATTTCTCACTGTCTCTCAAACGCGATAAACGCGCATTATACTTATTCTATAACGCGCGTTTACCTTGTTTATTGTAAAACGGGAGCTTCTTTACCTTATAAAAGCAGCGATTGAAACCTATTTGCCTCCAAATAGCCTTGCCAACAGGTCGGGACGTCCCAAGCGACGCAGTTCGGCTTCAATACGTTTTCGATAGTCAGGCTTGTACCAGAAGAAGAACATACGCTGAGCCGCCTTCTCACTAGGAGTCTTTGCCACAAACACCCGTTCCATCGTGTCTGGGTCGTAACCTGAGTACCACATTGTGGTGGCGGTAGTCATGGGAGTTGGGGTGAAGTCCTGCACCTGTTCAAGATGGAAGTCCAGCTGCCGCGTCTCAACAGCGAGGTTTGCCATATCCAATGCCTGACAGCCCGGATGGGAGCTGATAAAATAAGGGATAATCTGTTGCCGTAGGTTGGCTTGGCGATTAATCCTGTCAAAGAGGCGCTTGAACTCATAAAAAAGCTTGAACGACGGCTTGCGCATCAGTCGCAGCACAGCATCGGAGGTGTGTTCCGGTGCCACCTTCAATCGTCCGCTTACATGATGCATAATAAGCTCACGGGTATAGGCAGCAGCAGCATTATTCAGCTTCTCATTGCCCCAGTTGTGCAGCAACAGGTCGTAGCGGACGCCACTACCTATGAAGCTGTGTTTCACCTCCGGCACAGCATCGACCGAGCGGTAGATGTCGATTAAGGGTGAATGGTCTCCATTGAGGTTAGGACAGATGCGCGGGAAGATACACGATGGACGCCTACACTTCTTGCAGGCTTCCTCGTTGCGTCCTCGCATCATATACATGTTTGCCGAGGGTCCGCCCAAGTCGGAAAGCGTTCCGTAGAAATCAGGCTGACGCACAACAGCCTTCACCTCCCGCATGATGCTATCCTTGCTTCGCGACACAACGAACTTGCCCTGATGGGCTGATATGGTACAGAAAGCGCAGCCACCGAAACAGCCCCGGTGCAGACAGATGCTATGGCGTATCATCTCGTAGGCTGGTATGCGCTTGCCTTTGTAACGCGGATGTGGCTGTCGTGTGTAGGGCAGGTCGAAGCTGTGGTCGAGCTGTTCGGTTGTCATTGGCGGATAAGGCGGGTTAACCACCACCCATTTTTGCCCCGCCTGCTGTAACAGGCGTTGAGCCTCCCAGCGGTTGCTCTGTACCTCTATCTGATGGAAGTTCTCAGCGTGAAGTCTTGGCTCTGCCAGGCACTGTTCATAGCTGTGTAGCACTATGTCGTCAGGTCTGATGCCGCCCCGAGGGATGTCACGCTCCGACATGTGAACTGTCACGGTCTGCGGAATGGCATCATCACCAGTCACCACCTCGCGGAAGGTATCTAAGCTCATCTGTGCATTGCCGTCCTCATCATAGGACAGGGCTGGATGATAGTTCTCAATCTGCTCCAGCAGACGACGCGAGAGTTCTATCGTGGGCTGCTCACCCATGCCATAGGTCAGGAGGTCAGCACCGCTGTCAAGCAGTATGCTGGGACGCAGCCGGTCCTGCCAGTAGTCGTAGTGTGCCAGTCGCCTCATACTAGCCTCTATGCCACCTATCACCACGGGTACATCGGGATAGAGACGCTTGAGGCACTGTGTATAGACTATTGTGGGGTACTCTGGTCGCAGGTCATGCCGTCCATCAGGACTGTAGGCATCCTCCGAGCGCAGTCGGCGCGCTGCCGTATATTTGTTCACCATCGAATCCATAGCACCCGGACACACGCCAAACCACAGGCGAGGACGCCCCAGACGACGGAAGTCGCGCAAGTCGCCGTGCCAGTCGGGTTGCGGCACTATAGCCACCCTCAGCCCTTCTGCCTCCAATATACGACCAATGACCGCTGCACCAAACGATGGGTGGTCAACGTATGCATCAGCGCTGAACAGTATCACATCTGCTTTAGTCCATCCACGATGCTCCATCTCACGGATTGTGGTGGGAAGGAAGGCTGATACGGGTGGCAGTACCCGTTCACTATGGTTGCTATCATTCATTAAAGGCCTCACCCCCGCCCCCTCTCCGATTGGAGAGGGGCGTATTTACTTTTTGGGTGCTGAGTGAATTCTTGGTTTACGTAGTTATATTTTATAGGATATTTTCTCTTTATTAGCAGAAGTTTTCACTCCCCTCTCCAATCGGAGAGGGGTCGGGGGTGAGGCTTATCACCTTCAACCCTCCTGCCACAATCCTTATATCGACCTCGGCAGTGGTTCCAACTGGGTCGCCGTCGAAATGGATGGGGCCAGCCTCCTTACGCCACACGTGCAGATGACGGCAGTTGAATGTGCGGGTATGGCTGTTGCGTTCCAACGTACCGGCATGCATCTGATACAGCACTTTGGCTGCCGAGTAGAGGGGGAACGGCGAGAGGATAGTCACAGAGAGCAGGCCGTCACGCACCGAAGCACTCGGGGCAATGAAGAAGTCGTTGCCATACTGCGCCGCATTACCAGCTGTGAGTACGTAGGCATCAACCTGTTCCCGCTCACCGTCGTCTATGCTTATCTCATACTGTTCTGCCTTATAGCTGAGGCCATCGACAAGAGTAGTCTTGGCATAGGTCACAAAGCCTCGCTTACCAGCCTTGGCGAACCTGTCACTGATGAATGCATCGAACCCCATGCCACAAGTACAGAAGAAGGGATGTTCGTTGATTATGCCGTAGTCAATAGTGAGGGGCTCTGCCTCAGCTACCATATCCAAAGCTTTAAGAGGCTTTAGTGGAACACGCAGATGACGTGCCAATCCGTTTCCGCTACCCATTGGTATGATGCCCAAAGCTGTCTCGGTGTGTACCAGAGCACGTCCCACCTCATTTACTGTGCCGTCTCCGCCTATGGCCACACACACATCCACGCCCTCGCTAGCTGCCTTGCGAGCCAATTCCTCAGCATGGCCAGCCCTCTCAGTCCAAGCCACATCAAACTCTGCCCCATGCCGGGCCATCGCTCCTGGTATGGCACCTACTATAGCCTGCTTGTCATGGGTGCCTGAAATAGGGTTGGCTATGAATAAAAAGCGCTTACGTCGTTCTGTTGTCATTTCGTGTCCTTTGTCATTTCATGCGGCAAAAGTAAACAAACAATATTAATTATACAATTTGACAAAGTACAATTTACTATTCGGCAAGCGCAGAGAATTACATATTTCCTCCGCCATAGCATTAAGTGCTACACAATCCTCACGACTAATGTGACGCTTGCTTGCATCATAAGGCCAAGGACTAAGAATAAGCACACGTCCAGAGGCACACGCATCAAAAATGGCGTCTGAAGGCTTGTAATATTCTCTAAAACCATTGTCCGCCAGAAGTATGAACGGTAGTTGTTCACGTAGCAGAACCTGCATCACCTGCTTTTCGTGTGTTGAGATGAATGGTGAAACCATCACCACGCCCTTGCGTGCTTTCAACACACATGAATTCTTGTAATTGCGAAGCGTTGTGTCATTCCCTTGTTGTGCTGCTTTTACCATTGCTTGCCGCACATGAACTGGTTCAAAAGATCCACCAATCAATAGCGTTGTATTTCCAACCCCATCATAACTGCGGCCTCCTATTACTATATCCTTTTGTACACGAAAGAGACCAGGCTTTAGACGCTTTGTAGCCAAGCGCTGTGGGTTCATGTCTATATAGCGGATGGTATTGGGCAGTTGTGTATTATGCCCCATTGGACGGATAAAAGGCATTTCCGAAAAGACTGGCGCAAGTTGGTAATAAGCTTCATCGCCCATCTGCTTTCTCAAAGTATCGGAAACGGTTTTAAACCGTTCAGTTTCTTCTCGGAGGCTTTGCTTATCTGTGGCATCTTCTTGGATGTTTCTCCGAATGGCATTCGGAACAATAGAAGAAGCACGTCCAAGTTTCTTGACAGCCTGCCAGAAGCCTCGCACTAAGCCCGAAATGCCTGTTGGCATTGTGCGCCTTACATATAACACAGCATGCAAATGGTCTGGCATCAGACAAAAGTGTAGTACTTGAACCTCGGGGTGGTGATACGGAATGCTCAATAGACAATCTATCACAGCATTCCCAAGAGTTGTTCGTACCACTTTGGCTGTAGTGGGATTGTCGTTTGCAATAGCGAGCGTACCCAACAAAGACTGTCGGTCTGGGATTGTCAAGGTGATATGATATAGGCCTATCCCTTTCCACGTTGTGCCAGGCTCTTGCCATTTCCATTTCTCCTGCTCAGCCATTGAATAAGTAGTTTTAGCTATGTTTACAAACGCAATACATGTGAGATTATTGTGGCAAGAGGGCTTACTCACATCTTTAGTTCCCGTCTGTCTGAGTGGTAGAAGCAAATAAACAATCATCCCAATATACATTTTTAGCCATTTGAGACACCAAAATCAAAGATTGTTGTGTATTTTTGCGGTGTTCTACGGAACATACTACATACTAGGCTCTACACTCCCAATCACCACCCCGGACAAAAGAAGCCAATCAGTAACAAGGGCGTCTGCGCATAGTGCGCAGGCGTTTCGACGGTTACTGAGGCTTGTGGTGAGCCGGGAGTGCGTGGAAATGGCCTGCGCATTTCATTTTTTGATAGACTTAAACATAAAACAATATGAAAATCAAAACTGCTACCCTATGGGGAATGATTGGTGCTATTGTAACCATTCTTTTGAATCTATTTTACTTCTCAATTAATGCTTTCCAGCTTGATTGGTGGAGTCCAGCTATCGGAATTTGCACAAATCTGCTAAATCTTTTTTCAAGTGTAACACTTGTGCTCTTCTTCTACACACTTTATAAAAACCAAAAATAAGCAACGAAATGACAGAAAATATAAACGAGGTTCTAGGTGTTTCGCAGACGAGCATTTCAGATACAAATCCAAATGAGGTTAAGACAGCCGACAATAGTGCAGAGAATACGCTCGCAACAATCGCAATCATTGTGTTGATACTTGGCATTATCGCCACGTTCATTTGCCTCTTCACACTTTGTTTTGTCGAAGTACCGAAGTCGATGTACAGTACAAAAACAGAATTCAGTCCCTCAGGATTTGCCACAACGGTAATGGTATTGCTCTCATCGCTCATCAGTTGGAGTGTGATGACTGTACTCTCAAACATTTCACTAACTCTGAAAGACATAAACAGCAAAATTAAGGGTGAAGAAAAGCCTGAAATCCCCAACCCTCAGGCATCAAAGGCTACGATGCCTAAGGGCAAGTCTAAAGAAGAGCGTATAGCAGAACTTAAACCGCTTGTTGAGTCTAGTGCTATTTCTCAACAAGAGTTAGATGACCTTATCAAAGAAGAATTCAAAGAATCTTAAAGAGGAATGAGATAACTATGAAAAGACTTAATTCTTTATTGTTGCTTGCTATTTGCTGTGTTTGTTGCTTTGCGCAAGAGCCTGTTCTATCCTTTGAAGGTGACTTGTACTTTATTCCAGGTTCAATGACGAAGAGCGGCGAGGCATTCATGGTATCTGCAGGCTATAACAATGATAGTTTCATCATTTATGATGGAGAATTCAATGTTGTCAAGACTTTTACCGACCCCACCGCTGGCCAACCCTACCAAAGCAGAATGGTGACAATGACCCGTATTTACGACCCAAGTACAGATGGCTGGGGCAACGGCAACATCACTCGTTCTGTCACAGAGGACTGGACTGTTATAGATGATCAGATTTATGACAACATCACAAGTTCTACCATTTCCGGATTTGAAGTGTACTCTGATGATAACAGCTATCACTCCAGAGAACTCTTTGTATCCCAAACGCTGTTTGATGATGATGAGGAATTTGAATATGTACGCCGTAAGCAAACTATCATTCCAATAACAACAAAGTATTCCGATTATGCTAAAGAACATTCTAATGGCAACGAGACTTATTACACCATTTCATACGGTGACAAAAGAATAGACTCACTGATGAACGCAACTGGAGCATCTGCATATCAGTGGTTTTGGGATGAAGAAACGGGAAAGCAGCTCATACGATTATATAAGCATGAAACCTATGGTGGATTGTTTGACGAAGGCTTGGAGATAGCAAGTCTTGATGGTTCTGTCAAGGCAACCCTTCCTGGCGTCTCATCTATTTCATCAGCATACTGTTTTAGAGGGACATGCTATGTTAAGGGCTATAGTAGTGCGGAAAATTGTTCTGTTCTATACCAACTAGGAGGCGCTGGGAGTGGTGTCAGTGAATTGAGTCGCACAAAAGCGGGGCTTTCAGTCAGAAGGATTGGAAACGAGCTTGTTATCGACTGCAATTCAGACGAGCAGCAAACCATTGTGATGTCAACGATGGACGGCAGAGTGGTCAAGTCGCTTACAGCAAAACATGGCAGCAATGCTATATCCCTTGATGGTCTGATGGGCGGCATATACAACGTCACTCTATATCGGCAGTCAAGCCCCGTGAGGTCATCCAAAATCAGCATCAGATAATTCTGGAATAAACTGCATTAGCCTATTGCAAATGTTGTAGAGGATATGTAACTTTGCACTACTGAAAATGAATAAATGAAGGTGGAAGTATGAATGCTAATATGCAAAATAAAGTGAATGATTATTCGTGGAAGTCTTTGGCTTCTACCACTGTGGCTTATGGTTTTACGGCAGGTCTACTGCTGCATATATAGGGACAACACTAGTTCTGACCTCAGAAAAAAGCTCCATGCTGGCTGGCATGGAGCTTTTATTATGTGCTGACGTTTGCAATACGTGCTGAGATAGTTGGTGATTTGTGCTGACGAAGCGGGCGTTTAGTGCCGTGAAGTCAATGCTCTTCTGCTGAGGAGATAACTGTTATCTGCCGAGGTAACGGCTTATTCCTGCCGAGATGTTGCAGCCTTGCTGCTGAGACCTTTTCTATTCTGTCTGCTCTTTTCGCAAAATATACAGCGGACAATGTATAAATATCAAACCACAACCAGCCTTACAGCATCTTAAGGGCAAGCTTGATGACCTGCTCAACCTGGGCATCGGGTTCGGCACGGAGGATTGCGGTGACAGCCTTATGAGCAGGGGCAGGTGAGAAGCCAAGCATGGTCAGGGCAGCCACGGCCTCATTCTGGACCTCACTGTTCAGCGGAGCTGATTGCTGTCCAGCTGTTGGAGCAAGGGTTGTGTCGAGACCGAGTGTGGCAATCTTGTCCTTCAACTCAACGATGATGCGCTGGGCGGTCTTGCCACCTATGCCCTTGGCCTGCTTGAGGAGCTTGTCATCGCCACGCACTATGGCATCACACAGTTCTGCTGGAGTCATGGAACTGAGTATAACCCTCGCACTCTGTCCCCCTACACCACTAACGGAGTTGAGCAAGAGGAAGAGAGTGCGCTCGGCCTTGGTGGCAAAGCCCCACAGCTGGTAGGCATCCTCACGTATGCTTTCATAGACAAAAAGCTTTACTTCGGCATTGATGCCCTGAAGGGCTGTATAGGTGTTGAGGCTGATGTTGAGGCCATAGCCCACACCGTTGGCATCCAGAACCGCCATCGTGGGGGTGAGTTCGGCAACTGTGCCTCGTATATATTCAATCATGATTTACAATTTAGGTGGGTTCTATTAATTCGCTTTGTCCTATTTGAAGCTATTTTTTGTGTGCAGAATGGCAGCTGATGAGGGAGCATAGCGGGCTATGTGACCGAAGAAGCTGACATTATGCGCCAAAAAGGAGCGAAAAGAGGACAAAACG
>JAFZQR010000050.1 GCA_017620295.1 Bacteroidaceae bacterium | reverse complement strand
TTGGTCAGCACTTCATGGCAGGTATTTCTTATGGAAATGACTTCTCTGAGATTGCTTATAAATCAACAATCCAGACAACAAGCATTACACTTGGTTATACATTCTAACTCGTCCGTCGCAAGACTCAGTTGGCTTGTCTAAGACTTTACTATGATGAGTTATTGGTGATATACCCATGTCTAATGAACCGATATGAGGGAAAAGGGGCGGAGGACGCAAGCAACATATAATACTGTTACTAGCGTCCTTCGCCTTATTGTTGAGCAAATATGAATGTTATGATGTTATTGCAGTAGCTCCTTTATACTATCCACAGGCAAACCAACCATTTCTGAAATGTCATCTAGGGAGAAGCCCTTGGCTTGCATTCTCCGAACCGTTTCTGTCTGAGCCTTCAATATTCCCTTCGACATTCCTTCAGCCAGCCCTTCAGCTAGCCCTTCAGCTAGCCCCTTATCTCTTGCCGTCTTCATCACACTGAAGTTATCCCAGAACACTTTCTTGCTCTCTTCATATTGGCGGCGTTCCGTTTCGGAGTAGCGAGCAATCTCCGCTTGTTCGAACAGTTTTTGGAATACTCGGTCCTGTAAAGCTTTTGGACGCTCTAATAGACGGTATAGATTATGTAGCACAAACATCCATTTATCGAACATTGTTTCAAGTTCATCCTCTGTCTTGGTGAATTTTGGCATCTCCAGATAAATGAATGTTAGTTTATCATAAAAGACGTGGTTGTCCTCAACGTCCTTTAACTTGATTTCGTGGCGGTAGCTGTCAGCTGGATATTCTCCGTGCGGAAACTCGAAGTTCAGAATACCAACTGTATAGACGTCATCCAGATGATAATCCCATTCACCCTTGGGGGCCTGCTGACGTATTGGAGTTGTGGCATAGTAAACGCTGCGGTCTTTGAAGTATGCCTGCTCTGCCTTTTGCATCTCTACAATGAATCGGCTACCATCCTTTGTTATACAATATACATCAAATACAGATCGGCGGTCGCTATAGCCGTCTCCAAGGTTCTCGCCATTGAGATACTGGATGTCCTCAATCTCGCGCTCGCTGCCATTGAACAGGGCGTTAAGGAAACTGATGAGCAAGTCCTTGTTCATCTCCGTTCCAAACAGCTTCTTGAAACCAAAGTCAGTGTATGGGTTAATATATTTCTCCTTAGTATCGTCTGTCATGGCTGGGATTATCTTGATTACTGCCGCAAAAGTACAAAACTTAAACTGCTTTATTGATGATTGGGGATAAAAATGTGCAACTTGGTGTGGAATGGAATGCAAAGTAACCAAATAGCGCCGTGCAGTAGATATGCGACTATCTGCTGCACGGCGTGTGTTATACCTTATGTAATATAAGGACTGTATAAGATAGCTTAGCCGAGGAAACTCAACAGTATGCCAGCGGCGACGGCAGAGCCGATCACACCAGCAACGTTGGGACCCATGGCGTGCATGAGGAGGAAGTTGCGCTTGTCGGCCTTAGCACCTTCAGCCTGAGATACGCGAGCCGCCATAGGAACGGCACTCACACCAGCAGAGCCGATGAGCGGATTGATCTTCTCCTTCAGGAAGAGGTTCATGAACTTGGCTAGCAGCACACCACCAGCACTACCAACACCAAAGGCCACGATACCAACTAGGAGTATGCCCAGGGTGCGGGCATTCAGGAATGCCTCGGCTGTAGCGGTGGCACCCACGGTGATACCGAGGAATATTACCACAATGTTGTTCAGCTCGTTCTGTACGGTCTTGCTCAGACGCTCCACCACACCGCTCTCCTTCATCAGGTTACCCAGCATGAGGCAGCCGATGAGTGTTGCAGCAGATGGCAGTATGAGGCTGACGATGATGGCTACAACGATGGGGAACACAATCTTTTCCTTCTTTGACACAGTGCGGAGCTGCTTCATGCGTATGCGACGCTCGCTCTCTGTGGTCAAAAATCGCATGATGGGTGGCTGGATGACTGGCACTAGAGCCATGTACGAGTAGGCTGCCACGGCAATGGGACCAAGGAGATGGGGAGCTAGCTTGGATGTAAGGAAGATTGCTGTTGGTCCGTCGGCACCGCCAATGATACCGATACTGGCAGCTTCAGGGCTGGTAAAGCCCATCAGGTGAGCACAGATAAATGTGGCGAAGATACCCAGCTGTGCGGCAGCACCGAGCAGCAGGCTCTTGGGGTTGGCGATGAGCGGTCCGAAGTCTGTCATGGCACCTACACCGATGAATATGAGGCATGGATATATGCCCATCTTCACGCCTATGTACAGGATGTCGAGCAATCCTCCGTCAGCCACCACATGACGGTAGCTGTGGTAGAACGGGCTGTCAGGATTAAGGAACTCATCGTTCCACATCTCTGTGTGGAACAGGCCTGCACCGGGGATGTTGGACAGCAGCATACCGAAGGCTATGGGCAGCAACAGCAGTGGCTCGTACTCCTTCTTGATGGCAAGCCAGAGCAGCAACGATGCCACGAGAAGCATCACGGCATTCTTCCAGCCCTCGCCCACGAAAAATGAGGTGATTGCCATATTGTCCCAGAACTTAGACAATGCCGATGATGTGTCGAAGTCCTGTGCTGATGCCACAAATGGCAGCATCATAAATAAAGCAAACAGGAGAAACCTCACCCCCCGACCCCCTCTCCAAGGGGCGAAGGGGAGTATATACTCCCGCAGTTGATTAGTTATTGTATTCATAAGTCTTTACTATTCTATTCTCGGGGGTGAGGTTATGCCATCTCCACCAGTGCCTGTCCATTCTGCACTTGCTGTCCTTGCTGTACGAGGATGGCCTTTACTGTTCCGCCAAATTCGGTTGTGATGTTGTTCTCCATCTTCATTGCTTCCATGACAACAACGGTGTCGCCTGGGTTGAGCTGCTGACCTTCCTTGACTTCAATCTTGGTGATGGTGCCTGGCAGTGGAGCTGTCACGGTGTTGGCACCGGCGGGAACGGCAACAGGCTTGGCAGGAGCTGCTGTAGGCTGTGGCGCGGGAGCATCGGCAGGAGCTGTCTTAGGCAGAGCCAGGCCCTCGAAGTCAACAAGTGCATCACCCTGATTGACGCTCTGGTTTATTGTGACATGTACCTTGCGTACAATACCATCTGCCTCAGCGGTGATGCTATTCTCCATCTTCATTGCCTCCATAGTGATGAGTGTGTCACCCTTCTTCACCTTGTCACCCTCCTTGACCAGAACCTTTGTGATGGTTCCAGGCAGAGGAGCTGCAACTGTGTTGGATGCCACGGGTGCAGCTGCGATGGGCTTAGTGAATACAGGAGCTGGAGCAGCAGCGTGGTGAATAACTGGACGTGGAGCTTGCTTGGTCAGTTCAGGAACCTCCACATTGTATGTATTCTCATTGATGGTCACGGACAGCACGCCAGCCTCTTTTGGCTCAACTGTAGCTTGCACTTCCTTGCCTTCGATAGTAAACTTGAATTTTTTCATGTTCTTGGTTTAATGATTAATCATTTATATTTAATGATTTGGCTGCGCATCGCAACTGGATTGAGGAGCCGGAACCAATCCATAAATCCTCAAATCTTCCAATCTTCCAATCCTTAAATACTATAGGTGTTGATTTAGCTCGGAGTGCCAAGCTGTGTAGTCGGTGTGTTGTATGGTGAGCATACCGCTCTCCTCATCGTGCTGGCTCTGGAGGTAGAGGTAGATGGCTGTCGCAATGGCAGCTTGTTCGTTGTTGCGGGCAATCTCGTCCTCCTCTATCTTCTCCTTCACTGCCACGGCACCTGCCTTGATGGTATGTGTGGTCTTAGGAGCTACGGCGGTGAAAATCTGCAGTACTAGTATAAGGAGTACGAGTATGCAGAACACGGTGCCAATGCCTAAACCAGTCATCAGCCATACGGTTGACCAGTTGGTTGTAAGTAGTGTCATATTGAAAATCTGACTTGATTAGATGTTCAACTATAAAGTCTTTTCTTTACAACGGTATGTTGCCGTGTTTCTTGGCTGGGTTGGTCAGCTTCTTGTCGGCCAGCATGGAGAGCGCACGGATTACGCGGAAGCGAGTGTTGCGAGGCTCGATGACATCATCGATGTAGCCGTACTTGGCTGCGTTGTATGGGTTGGCAAAGAGCTTGGTGTACTCGGCCTCCTTCTCGGCGATGAACTCCTTGGCAGCCTCGGGTCCTTTCTCTTCCTTGATGGCTTTAGCCTCCTTGGCATACAGCACGGCAGCTGCACCGGCAGCACCCATCACGGCAATCTCAGCTGATGGCCATGCATAGTTGATGTCGCCGCGAAGCTGCTTGCAGCTCATCACGATGTGAGAACCGCCATAGCTCTTGCGCAGGGTGACAGTTACCTTTGGCACTGTGCATTCACCGTAGGCGTAGAGCAATTTGGCTCCGTGCAGGATGACAGCGTTGTACTCCTGACCTGTACCTGGCAGGAAGCCTGGCACGTCAACCAGTGTCACGATGGGGATGTTGAAGGCATCGCAGAAGCGAACGAAACGTGCGCCCTTACGTGAGGCGTTGCAGTCGAGCACACCAGCCAGCTGCTTGGGCTGATTGGCTACTATGCCCACGCTCTCACCGTTGAAGCGAGCGAAACCAACGATGATATTCTTTGCAAAGTTGGGCTGTACCTCGAAGAATTCGCCACCATCGACGATGGAGGCAATCACCTCATACATGTCGTATGGCATATTTGGGTTGTCGGGGATAATCTCGTTGAGGTAGTCATCCTTGCGGTCTATTGGGTCTGTGCACTCCACACGCGGAGTCTTCTCCAGATTATTCTGTGGAATGTAGCTCAAGAGCTGCTTGATCATTGCCATGGCCTCTTCCTCTGTTGCGGCAGTGAAGTGGGTCACACCGCTCTTGGTGGAGTGCACGCTGGCACCGCCCAGCTCTTCCTGTGTCACTACCTCGCCCAGCACCGTCTTAACCACAGCAGGGCCTGTGAGGAACATATAGCTTGTGCCTTCCATCATCAAGGTGAAATCGGTGAGGGCAGGGCTATAGACAGCACCGCCGGCGCATGGACCGAAGATACCGGAGATCTGTGGAATAACACCTGAGGCCATGATATTGCGCTGGAAAATCTCGCTGTAGCCTGCAAGAGCATTGATGCCTTCTTGGATGCGGGCACCGCCAGAGTCGTTAAGACCGATGACAGGAGCGCCCATCTTCATGGCAGCGTCCATAACCTTGCATATCTTCAGAGCCATAGTCTCTGACAGAGAGCCGGCGTTCACGGTGAAGTCCTGTGCGAACACATAGACAAGGCGACCAGCCACGGTTCCATAGCCAGTCACTACACCGTCGCCCATATACTGCTTCTTCTCCATTCCGAAGTTGTGGCAGCGATGGGTTACGAACATGTCCATCTCTTCAAAACTGCCTTCGTCGAGCAGCATGGCTATGCGCTCGCGAGCTGTATATTTGCCACGCTCGTGCTGTTTGGCAATAGCTTTCTCACCGCCACCGACACGGGCTTTGGCGCGGAGCTCTATCAGCTCCTGGATTTTCTCAGTTTGTTTACTCATTGTTTGTTAAGAGTATGATTGTGATTAAAGTGTTGTTACAAAAAGCGTTGCAAAGATAGCTGTTGTTGAAAAGACAAGCAAGCAAACCTAAATGCATTTTTATTCTTCAATAAAAAAAGCTCTACTTATGTATGACGTTGTTGAATTCTTTGTATTTTTGCGAGTGAAAAACCGACAATCATTATTAACAACCTAATCATTTATTATCACAACAATGAAACCAACTCTATTCCTTCTTGCTGCTGGTATGGGTAGCCGCTACGGTGGCTTGAAGCAGCTCGATGCACTGGGACCCAACGGCGAAACCATTATGGACTACAGTATCTACGATGCCATTCAAGCTGGCTTCGGTAAGATTGTGTGGGTTATCCGCCGCGACTTCGAGGAGCAGTTCCGCACTCAGATCTTGAAGAAGTATGAGGGCCAGATTCCTTGCGAACTCTGCTTCCAGGCTCTCGATGACCTGCCAGCTGGCTTCACCGTACCTGAAGGCCGCGTTAAGCCCTGGGGTACCAACCACGCTGTGCTGATGGGTAAGGATGTTATCAAGGAGCCTTTCTGCGTAATCAACTGCGACGACTTCTACAACCGCGATGCTTTCATGACTATAGGCAAGTTCCTAGCTGACCTGCCAGAGGGTAGCAAGGGAGACTATGCAATGGTGGGCTTCCGCGTAGGTAACACTCTGTCGGAGAACGGCTCTGTGGCTCGCGGTGTGTGCGGCAAGGACGAGAAGGGCAACCTCACCGACGTTGTTGAGCGTACTGAGATTGAGCGCGTAAACGGCGAAATCTGCTACAAGAATGAGAATGGCGAGTGGACACCGGTAGGTGGCGAGAATGTGCCTGTATCAATGAACATGTGGGGCTTCACTCCCGACTACTTCGAGTACAGCGAGGAGTTCTTCAAGGAGTTCCTGTCCGACCCGAAGAACATGTCCAACCTCAAGGCCGAGTTCTTCATCCCATTGATGGTTGACAAGCTCATCAACGAGGGCAAGGCTACTGTTAAGGTTCTCGACACCACCAGCAAGTGGTTCGGCGTCACCTACGCTGCCGACCGTCCAGGCACCGTGGCTCGCATCCAGCAGCTCGTTGACGAGGGTGTCTATCCCTCACCTCTGTTCTAATACAGGGCATACCAAATAAAGTGTCGCGTGTGGGGTGTGCCTGCACGCGACACTTTGTCTTTTTAACTACTATGAACAATCTTTTATACCATTAATACCGTGAATCTTCCTATAGTTTTCTGGCTCGTGCCTATTGCATCCGTCGTGGCACTGAGCATGGCGTGGTTCTTCTTCCGCAGTATGATGTCGGCAGATGAGGGTACGCCCCGTATGCGTGAGATAGCGGGTCACGTGCGTCGCGGCGCAATGGCCTATCTGAAACAACAGTACAAGGTGGTTGGTATCGTGTTTGTTGTGCTTGCCATCGTCTTTGCCTTCATGGCCTACGGGTTGAAGGTGCAGAACCCCTGGGTGCCGTTTGCCTTCCTCACAGGTGGCTTCTTCTCAGGCTTGGCTGGTTTCTTCGGTATGAAGACAGCCACATACGCCAGTGGTCGCACGGCCAACGCGGCTCGTAAGAGTCTGGACGGAGGTTTGAAGATAGCCTTCCGTAGCGGTGCCGTTATGGGACTGACCGTAGTTGGACTCGGACTTCTGGATATAGCTATATGGTTTGTTGTTCTCAGCCAGTTCTATCAGGGCGACAACATGGCTCTTATCACCATAACTACTACGATGCTCACCTTCGGCATGGGAGCCTCTACTCAGGCTTTATTTGCCCGTGTCGGTGGCGGCATCTATACGAAAGCTGCCGATGTGGGAGCCGACATCGTGGGTAAGGTGGAGGCCGACATCCCTGAGGATGACCCACGCAACCCTGCAACCATTGCTGACAATGTGGGCGACAATGTGGGCGACGTGGCAGGCATGGGCGCAGACCTCTATGAGAGCTACTGTGGCAGTATCCTCTCAACGGCAGCCCTCGGTGCTACAGCCTTTGCCCTCGCTCCTGAGATGCAGATGAAGGCTGTGATAGCTCCGATGCTGATAGCTGCAGTCGGGGTGTTCCTGAGTATCTTCGGCATCTATCTGGTACGAACCAAGGAGGGTGCCACTATGCGTGACCTGCTTCGCTCTCTATCTGTGGGTACCAACGTGTCGGCGGTGTTGATTGCTGCTGCCACCTTTGCCATACTCTATCTTCTGGAGATCGAGAACTGGCTGGGCTTGTCGTTGTCTGTTATCACGGGCTTGTCGGCAGGTGTGATTATCGGCCAGGCAACGGAGTACTATACCTCACATTCCTATAGTCCAACGCAGAAGATTAGCGAGGCTGGTCAGACGGGTTCGGCCACTGTTATTATAAAAGGTATAGGTACAGGCATGATTTCAACCTGCATTCCTGTGGTCACAATCTGTGTTGCCATCATGCTCAGTTATATGTTTGCCAACAACTTCGACCTCACCATGAGTGCCAGCAGCATTTCGCATGGTCTCTATGGAATAGGTATTGCTGCTGTGGGTATGCTCTCCACACTGGGTATCACCCTCGCTACCGATGCCTATGGCCCCATTGCTGACAACGCGGGTGGTAATGCTGAGATGAGTGAGCTGGGCGAGGAAGTCCGCCATCGCACCGACGCTCTTGATGCCCTGGGCAACACAACGGCAGCCACGGGCAAGGGCTTTGCTATAGGTTCAGCAGCCCTCACGGCTCTGGCTCTGCTGGCATCGTATGTAGAGGAGATTAAGATTGCCATGATCCGTGCCGTGGAAGGTGGGCGCGAGTTCATCCATCCGCTCACTCAGCAGGTCTTTGACCCAGCCAATGCCACAATGCCCGACTTCATGGAGTTCTTCCAGGTGAACCTCATGAACCCCAAGGTGCTGGTGGGTGCTTTCATCGGTGCTATGGCTGCGTTCTTGTTCTGTGGCCTGACTATGGAGGCTGTGGGACGTGCAGCACAGAAGATGGTAGAGGAGGTGCGTCGCCAGTTCCGCGAGATAAAGGGTATTCTCGAAGGCAAGGCTACACCCGACTACGGCTCCTGCGTGGAGATCAGTACTCGTGCGGCTCAGCATGAGATGATATTCCCGTCGCTCCTTGCTATCGCCATCCCCATTGTTGTTGGCATGTTGCTGGGTGTCGCTGGTGTGCTTGGACTGCTGGTAGGCGGTCTGGCTGGGGGCTTCACGCTGGCCGTGTTCATGGCAAATGCAGGTGGTGCATGGGACAACGCCAAGAAGATGGTCGAGGAAGGTAACTTCGGTGGAAAGGGCAGTTTTGCACATAAAGCCACCATCGTAGGTGACACTGTTGGCGACCCGTTCAAGGATACCAGTGGCCCATCGCTTAACATTCTTATCAAGCTGATGTCTATGGTAAGTATTGTAATGGCGGGCTTGACTATTGCCTTCGCATAGAACCTGCTTATTACACTTCAAGTTTGCCGCATCAGAGAAATATCAACCGTTTCTTTGATGCGGCAAACTTATTGCACAAAAAAACCTCACGTCTGCGCGACATGAGGTTGAAAAGGGTTATAAACGTGAAGCCCCTTGTTTTATTCTCCGTAAACACGTGTAGTGTGCTGGATGAAGAGGCCGAACAGCACGCTCTTGTCAATGTATTCAACCTGTGAAACCTTGGTGATGCCACCGTTGCGGGCTGCTACTTGGATGTTGTTCTGCTCACCCTTAGATGACCATGTGCCGAGGATAATGCTGCTCTTAGCTTCTCCCATCTTTGGACCTACGGGAGCTTTGTCGGCAAGTGCTGCACCGCTGTTGAGTGTTACACAGCTGCTGAGTGATAGAATTGCGATTGCTGCTGTGAGAGATGTCAGAATTTTCTTCATGGCTTTAGTTGTTAAGTGAATTGACTGTTGGGGACTTAAATCTCTATTATTTCTTTGCAATTCCTCAGTACCTGTAGAAGTCCCATAAACGTGGTACTTTAGAATGACGCTGCAAATATATGTCGTTTCTCGAAATTGTAAAAACTATTATCTACTTTATTTGCAATTTTTTTCAGGGCGTATTGTGTGCGTATTACTCTAGTGGTTCTATAGCTGGTACTCAATCATCGTCATTGAGTATGGAGCCATGTCTATTGTGGCTTTGCCACTTGCCTTGATAGTTGAAATCTGGGGTGCTATGGGCTGTTGCTCGTAGTTGTTCTCGTCTTCAGGTTGCCCCACCAGAACGGTCTTCGTGGCTTGTTTTTTCATTGAACTGAAACGTCTCAGGTCGAGAGTCGCCTTCTTGCTGTCACCACTCGCGTTGCATAGCTTCACGTACAGGCGGCGAGTCTTAGTGTTCAGTACCACCGACTGCCCTTGCAGCTCTGTTGCATCGGCAATGTCAACGCAGTCACCGTAGTACCACTGTCCGCTGCTTTGACCAAACATCTGCTGTACGTAGTAGCTGCACGTCAGATAGGTGCGCTCATTGTCGAAGTATATCAGGTCGGGATTCCAGTTGGTGGCGTTCTTGCGGGCAAAGAGCGGGGCATAGCTGGTCATGGCAACTACGTCGCCGTTACGCTCCACATGCAGCAGATACAGTCCTTCGGCCAGAGCGTCAATCAGTTTCTTGTCCTTGGCTGCATACTCGCCCAGATAAACTTTCGTTTTGCGGTCGCGTGGATAGTTGTCGTACTGGCGGCTTGTCAGGAAGTAGTCGCGAGGCTCGTAGTAATGCTCGTCCAGTATAGGCAGTTCTATCTCCTCGGCCAGCTTCCAGCCATTGTCGAAGTCAGGGTTGCCTGGGTGTGAGCCAGGTCCGGCTGTACCCACAATCACAATCTCAGGATGGGCAGCTCTTACCTTATTATACATATATTTGAAACGTTCTGCGAATTCGGGTGAGATACGTTCCTCGTTGCCTATGCCCAGATACTTCAGGTTGAAGGGGGCGGGATGGCCGGCGTCGGCTCTCATCTTAGCCCATTGGGATGTGGCGGGGTCGCCGTTGGCCCACTCTATCAGGTCGAGAGCATCCTGTACCCACTCGTCCATCTCAGACATAGGCACCACATCCTGTGCCTGTCCTCTCATGCCCCAGCCGCCGTTGGCACCTTGGCAGCTCACTCCACAGGGGAGGATGGGCAGTGGTTGCATATCCAGATCCTCGCAGAGCTGGAAGTACTCATAGTAGCCTAAGCCCATAGACTGGTGGTAGCCCCATGTGTTCTTCAACTGACGTCTCTGTTCTTTTGGACCTATTGTGGTTTTCCAGCGGTAGGTGTTCCAGAAACCGTCACCACCGCCGTGTACGACACAGCCGCCGGGGAAGCGCATGAACTTGGGGTGTAGGTTGGCCAGTGCCTGCACCAAGTCGCGGCGCAGTCCGTGTCCATTGTAGGTGTCTTGTGGAAAGAGTGACACCATGTCAATGTCCATGCTGCCTGTTGTCAACACCAAAAGCTGAAGCACGGCGTTGCGGCTGTCTGCGTTGGGGGTCAGCACAGCCTCATACTTTTGCCATTCCTGACTTGCAATCTCCACAACAGCTTCGGCCAGCAGCTTCGGGTCCTTGCCCCATCCCTGTGGCTCCACGAGTGCCACTCTCAATTGCTTGGATGCACCGTCGGCGTTGCGGCAGAAGGCGGAGAACGTGTAGTTGCTGCCTACTGTGACACTCATGCCCTCGAAACCGTCGTTCTGCAGGCCAAAGCCTTTCCAGCCAGTGTAGTCGTAGTACTCCTTGACACGCTCCACATTCAGACGCATATATGTGGGATTGTTCGGGTGTATGGGGGTGTCCATACGTGTCTCCAGATAGCCAAGCGAATGTCCTGGGCGTATCTGTTTCCATGCGGTGCCTGCACCCCATCCGTCGTGTTCCGTGGGGTTATACTCAAACGAACCGTTCTGTACCAGCTCTGCATTCAATCCTCCGTCGGCTGAGCTGCTGATGTCCTCAAAGAATATGCCTATCAGTTCGTCGCTGATGGCTTTGCCCCCTGCAGGAGCTGTTATGGGCTTCTGTGCATTCAGTCCGACGGTAGCAGCAACGGCTGCGGCAAAAAGCAGTAAGTGTTTCATGATAATACCATTATATTATTGTGTCCAATCCAATCGTTAAATTGTAAATTGTCAAATTGTAAATCATCAAATCTTTAGGTTCGCTTCTCGTGCTTTGCGTAGGAGATCGGAGGCGAAGATGAAGTCTATGAGTGGTTGGCAGGTGGATGTCATTACTTGTGTCTTGTCGCCAACCCATTCCTCTCGTCCTTCCTTGATGAAGATGATGCTCTCGCCTATACCCATGACTGAGTTCATGTCGTGGGTGTTGATGATGGTTGTCATCTGGTACTCTTGCGTGATGTCGTGGATGAGTGCGTCGATGACGAGGGAGGTCTTCGGGTCAAGGCCGCTGTTGGGCTCATCGCAGAACAGGTACTTCGGGTTCAGGGCTATGGCGCGTGCTATGGCTACACGTTTCTGCATACCACCGGAGATCTCGTCGGGGTATTTCTTCTGTGCCTCGATCAGGTTGACTCTGTCCAGACATTGGCAGGCACGTTGTTTGCGCTCTGAGAGTGTCATGGACGAGAACATATCGAGCGGGAACATCACGTTCTCCAACACTGTCATGCTGTCGAACAGCGCAGCGCTCTGGAATATCATGCCCATCTCTCGGCGCAGAAGCATACGCTCTTTCTTCGACATCCTCACGAAGTCGCGACCGTCGTAGAGTATCTCGCCGCTGGTGGGCTGGAGCAGACCGACAATGCACTTCATCAGCACCGTCTTTCCCGACCCCGACTGTCCAATGATCAGGTTGGTCTTGCCTGTCTGGAAGGTTGTGTTGATGTCCTTGAGAACGTCTTTGTCCTCAAATGACTTGTAGATGTTGTGAAGTTCAATCATGGAATGGAGCGACAGCGCTTGGAGGTCTATAGGGTCATTATTTCTTAACGCCACCCCGCAGGCTCTCCCCTGGGGAGGGGTCGGGGGTGGGGCTTTTCTTCAACTCAGTATCTGCGTCAGGAAGATGTCGGCAAAGAGGATGAGCATGGAGCAGTGTACGACGGAGTCTGTAGAAGCCTTGCCCACTTCTACCGAACCGCCTTCAACGGTGTAGCCGTAGAAAGCAGACACGCTGGCTATGATGTAGGCGAAGACGAAGCTCTTGATGAACGACATCCACACGTACCACTCGTTGAACCCGTGCTGCAGTCCGTAGGTGAGATCCTCTGGCGTGAGTATGCCTGCATAGCTTATGGCGTATGCTCCACCTAGACCGGCAAAGATGCTGAAACTCACCAGTACAGGTATCATCGTCACCAGTGCTGCTATCTTGGGTAGAATGAGGAATGAGGCTGAGTTGACTCCCATAATCTCCAGCGCATCAATCTGCTGTGTGACACGCATGGTGCCTATCTCGGAGGCAATGTTCGAGCCTACCTTTCCAGCAAGTATGAGACACATGATGCTCGATGAGAACTCGAGCAACAGTATCTCGCGTGTGGTGTAGCCGGTGGTGAAGCGGGGCATCCAGGGACTCTGGATGTTGACCTTCATCTGAATACAAATCACTGCTCCTATGAAGAAAGAGATGAGCAGAACTATCAGTATGCTATCTACTCCGAGCTGGTACATCTCCTTGACGTACTGCTTGAGGTACATGCGGAATCGCTCTGGCCAGCTGAACACCTTGCCCATCAGCTGGATGTAGCGTCCAAAAGTTTGTATTGGTTGGAGTGGGGTCATATAAAAATAAGTGCCATCATGAACTGGACTGGCGGTGCAAATTTAGGCCTTTTGACTCGAACAGCAAAGATAATCGCATGCTTTTCACAACCTATTGTCAATAAAGTAGTAACTTTACGCCCGAAACCACAGAACTGGTAGATCAATCACCTGAGGCGAATGCTGTATATGAACACAAACAGTCTGCGTTATGTAGTAGGACTCGGAGAAGTCCTGTGGGATGTCCTCCCCGAAGGTAAGAAACTGGGCGGCGCACCCGCCAACTTCGCATACCATGCAGGGCAGTTCCTGGGTATGGACAACACGATAGCAGTTAGTGCGCTAGGTGAGGACCGCCTGGCTGATGAGACAATAGATGCTCTTAAGGAACACGGATTAAACGACCTGCTGCCGCGTGTGCCTTATCCAACTGGCACAGTGCAGGTGACGTTGGCAGAGGGTGGCATACCAACCTATGATATCAAGGAGAATGTGGCGTGGGACAACATCCCATTCGACGACAATCTACAGCAGATTGCCCGCTCATGTCGCGCCGTGTGTTTTGGCTCGCTGGCACAGCGCAATGTGGTGAGCCGCGAGACGATACATCGTTTCCTGGATGCTACACCCGACGACTGCCTTAAGGTGTTCGACATCAACTTGCGCCAGCAGTTCTACACGAAGGAGATAATACGGGAGTCTATCCGCCGCTGCAACGTGCTGAAGATTAACGATGAGGAGCTTGTTCTGATAGGCCGTATGTTTGGATACCCAGGTCTGGATATAGAGAACAAATGTTGGCTCATACTGGGCAAGTACAATCTGGATATACTGGTACTGACCTGCGGCACCAACGGCTCGTATGTGTTCACTCCCGGCAGTGTGTCATTCCAGGAGACACCGAAGGTGCAGGTGGCCGACACGGTGGGGGCTGGCGATTCCTTCACAGGCAGTTTCGTTGCCAACATACTACTTGGAAAGTCGGTTGCCGAGGCTCATCGCATCGCTGTGCAGGTGAGTGCTTATGTCTGCACACAGAATGGTGCCATGCCCATTCTGCCATCATCACTGAAAGACTCCTAAACATTATCAAACCTCTTCACAACGAATTACACGAATTAGACGAATCCCTTGAATGCCTGTCTAAGAGGCTCCTCTGTAATTCGTCTAATCCGTGTAATTCGTTGTGAAAAACAATATAAGGTTAGATATAATGTAAAGACAATGTCTATTGTCGCACCTCTTGGTAGAGGATCTCATAGAAGCATGGATAGACGTAGTTGCGGGCATCCGACGTGCCTTGGGTGTGAGGCACAATGAGTCGCACTTTCGCAATCTGTCCATTCTCGGTTTGCTGTCTGCCCAGACGTATGTAGGAGAAAGGCACAAGCCATCCTGCAGGAACCTCTCGGCTATTGTAGAGACGATACATTGCGCCGCCGCCATCGGTGATGTTGAACGAGGCTGTGAAGGTTCCGTAGTTGTTGGTTATGTCAATGATGTCGGGTGCGGTGTGGTAGTAGAAGATGTCGTTCCGGCTCTGGATGCTGTCGCGCATGATGTTGTACTCCACATAGCGGGCAATGACCTGCTTGGATTGTCCGGACTTTAGCTTCTCGCCCACGCCTTGTCTTACAATCTGCATGTAAACACCGGTGTTGCCGAAGAGTACATACTCATTGCGGTCAACATTGGTGGTGCTGTCTTGGGAATAGAACTGCTCCTCGCTGATGACGTTGATGTGTCCTACGTTGATCAGCACTTCACCCTCATTGTCGAGGATTACGATGTTGCGGTTTATGAAGCTGTTGACAGCTTCGCGCTCTCTTTCTTTCTGTTCGGCATAGGTCTCATCGTTGCTGCACGATGTGAAGGCACAGAGGACGCTGAGAAGAAAGAGTGTGGAAAGTTTGTGTTTAACAAACATACGAGTGTGTCAATCTGATTTATATAGACTTGTCTGATTATTTGCTGGCAGCCAGACGCATACCAGTCTGAAGAGTACTCTCGGATGGTTCCTGCATCAGACGGTAGGTGGCGCGGCATGAGCCTTCCAAGCTACTGTAGCAGCCGCCTCTCTTCACCCTGCTGTCACCGCTGCTGGCTCCGTGAGGGTTCGTCTTGGGCGAATTGTCGTAGTAGCTGTTGTTGTACCAGTCATAGCACCATTCCCATACGTTACCGCTCATGTCGTAGATGCCGAAACGGTTGGGCTGGGTTGTGGCTACGGCGTGGTAGTCGTTGTCGGCGTTGTCGTCATACCAAGCGTATGTAGAGAGGCTGCCGCTGTAGTCGGTGCCGCTCCAGATAGTGCTGCTGTAGCCGCCACCTCGTGCGGCATACTCCCACTCGGCCTCGTAGGGCAGGCGGAAGGTGATAGGGCAATTGCTTGGCATAAGATCGTTGAGTGCGTTGATGAATGACAGACAATCATCGTATGTGATGAGTACAGCCGGCACATTGGGACCGTCAACGGATGGGTTGGGATCTACACCCATCACTGCCTGCCACAGCTCCTTGGTGACCTCTGTCTGTCCGATGTAGAAGTTGGACACAGTCACTTGATGGGAGTGTTCGTCTTGGTAGTCGTTATTACCCATGATGAATGAGCCACCATTTATGGCTATCATTGAGAACTGCTCACCATTGATGTTAAAGCGGTAGCCAGTGCTGGTACGACTAACGGTTACGCCCTCGTTGCGGCGTCTGGATGATGGACTCTCATCATCGGTCTCTTCTTCATCGTCTTCTACCAACTCCGAGCTGTGTTTCTTGCCTCCAAAGAGGTTCTTGACGAATTTGGGCTGAGCAAAATATAGTCCAGCGCAAGCACCGATAAGGACTACAATAAGTGGTATTATCCAGACAAGAGGAGATAGCTTCTTTTTCTGCTTCTGCTGCGGCTGAGAAGATGGAGCTGGCTGCTGGGGGGCTGTCATGTCTGGAGCGCTGCTGAAGGAGCCGTTGAAGCTTTCGTTGTTGAATGTAGAAAAGTTGTCAATGTGTTCAAAGGCGGGTCCTGCAGACTGCTGGCCCTGCTGCTGGAGCAGAGCCTCTACGGCTATGGGGGCTGCTGGCAGGCTTATGCCCTTGTCGGCCATGAATCGTTGCAAATCAACGATGCGGCGTGGACGGTGATAGCGTACAGGGCGTGTCATGTACTGTACCAGCTGACGTGTGGGCAATGATATTTCTGCGGGGAAGGCGTTCAAGTCAATGCCTCCACGCTCTGTCAGCGTGTCCAGTGCTAGTGTCTGTCCAGTCAGTAGCTTGTAGATGGTGGCACCCAATGCGAAGCAGTCGGTCCATGTTCCAATGTTGGCGTTGTCACCTGCAAGCTGCTCTTCCGGTGCATAGCCGTTGGCATTGACAGTTCCAGCTGCGGGCGGGAGAAGGTTTACCACCCCAGTCTCGTCGATGGTGATGTTGTCGGGGTTGATGTGCAGATGTAGCTGTGATGGCTGCTGGGAGTGCATTGGCTCCAGGATGCTGAGCAATTGGCTAAGTATGCTCTTTGCCTCGTCTTCTGACAGACGCCCTTTGGCGTTAAGCGATAGCAGTTCGCTCAGTGTAATGCGATTTGATGATGTTGTTGTCATGGCTATCTAACAAAAAAAGCCCTGAAAGGAAAGAACAGGTAAGGGAGAACGTGGGCGCTGAGGGATTCGAACCCCCGACCCTCTGCTTGTAAGGCAGACGCTCTGAACCAGCTGAGCTAAGCGCCCTAAGCGCTCATTCCTTTCAAAGGCGGCACAAAGGTACGGTTTGTATCTGATGTATGCAAGATTTTACGTGTTTATTTGAGTAGCTTCTCCAGGGTGGAGTCTTCAAGGATAGTATATATGGTATGGCCGTCGGGTGTCAGCTGGGGCATGGTCGAGGCCAGAAGCTTGGTCGTGAGGTCATCCATTTCAGCGTTGCCTAGCACCTGTCCTGACGGTATGGCAGCACTTCGTGCCAGTGCGAGTGCCATACGCTCGTGCAGCTCTTCTGTGGAGAATGTTCCGCGATTGGCTGTGGCTGTGATGAGGTCCAGTAGCAGTTGGCGTGGTTCGAGTCCTTCCATCCCAACAGGTATGCCCTCTACCGACCATGTGCCTCCACTCAGTTGTGAGATGTCAAATCCCAAGAGTGCCAGGTCTTCCTGCATGGATTCCAGGATGGTGGACTCTGACGTGGCGAACTGCACCACATCGGGGAAGAGCAGGTGCTGTGAGGGTAGTTGTGAACCATTGCTGTTCAGCCGTTGCAGATACTGGTCGTAGAGTATGCGCAGATGTGCGCGGTGTTGGTGTACGACCATGAGTCCATTGGTTGTAGCAGTGATGATATACGTTCCTTTATATTGGAAATGGTTACTGCTTTTCTCCTCTTCCAGCCCCAAAGACATCTGCACGTCCTCGGGGATGATAAGTGTCAGGTCGTCTGTAGTGACATTGTGTGGCGCGTATTGGCTGTCGGATGGTGTCCTTACAGGTGTTGCTCCACTGCTGCTGAATGGATTGAACGTGGGGTCTATCTGAATCTTCGGCGCACTGACATGGCGCGTGTCGGTGCTTGGGTTATATACAGGAATGTCGGTTGGGCGTCCTTCTGTGTCGAAGTCTATGGAAGGCACCGCTCCCCATCGTCCCAGACTCTCGCGTGCAGCTGCCAGCAGTATCTGCCATATCGCCAGCTCGTTCTCAAATTTGATTTCCGTCTTGGTCGGATGTATGTTTACATCGATTTCATCGGGCGCAACATCAAGATACAGGAAGTAAGGCACTTGCTGGTCGGCAGGTACAAACTGCGTGAACGCTTCCATCACGGCTCTGTGAAAATAGGGGTGGCGCATGAAGCGGTTGTTCACAAAGAAGAACTGTGCAGCACCGCGTCGTCGTGCAGCTTCAGGCTGGCCTACAAAACCGTGAATGTTCACCAATGGGGTCTCCACATCAAGTGGCAGCAGCTTGTTGGTGAGGCGCTCCCCGAACATAGCTTCTATGCGGCCTTTGCGTGAAGTGGGTTGCAGCGACATCACAGGCTGTCCGTTGTGAGTCAGCGTGAATGTCGTGTCGTGATGTACCAGCATTATGCGTTCCAGCTCGTTGGTGATGTTTGTCATCTCCGTCTGAGCTGTCTTGAGAAACTTGCGTCTGGCTGGTGTGTTATAGAAGAGGTTCTTGACTGTGAAGTTTGATCCCACCGCGCATGCCACAGGCTCTTGTTCCAGCACTCGTGAACCTTCGATGACAATCCTTGTGCCAAGGTCGTTGTCGGCAGTGCGTGTTATCAGTTCCACCTGTGCCACGGCTGCTATTGACGGGAGAGCCTCTCCACGAAATCCCATCGTGGTCAGTGCAAAGAGATCTACGGCGGAGCGTATCTTGCTGGTGGCATGTCGCTCAAATGCCAGTCGTGCATCGGTCTCACTCATACCGCAACCGTCATCCACCACCTGTATGCTGGTGCGACCAGCTTCCACAACATTGACATCGATGTGGCGTGCACCGGCATCAATTGCATTCTCCACCAGCTCCTTGATTACAGAGGCGGGGCGTTGAATGACCTCGCCAGCAGCAATCTGGTTGGCTACGGAATCGGGTAAGAGCTGAATGATATCCACGGGAGAATGACGAATGACGAACGACGAATGACGAGTGACGAGTGACGAGTGACGAATGACGAATGACGAATGACGAGTAACGAATGACGAATGACGAATGGTGACGGTTAGAAATGGAACGAGCCGGTGAGGCAGTAGTGCCATAGTATGAGCAGCACTACGATGATTGCTATGGCGGCTCCTGGGTGGAGACGACGGCGGTCTGGGTCTTTGTAGCGGCTCAGATGCTTGAGGTTGTTGCCGAACTTACCGCGATAGCTTTCAATGTCTGGCTTATACGGTACGTCCTCGCCTCTAGCTATCGCCTCCTCTCGTTTGGCTTGCTCTATGAGTTTGTCGAGCTTATCCTTGCGCTCAGATGTGTATATATGTACGCCACGGAAACGTCGTGGCTCGCGGGTCTTGAAGAAGGACATGGAGGATTATATAATGGACAATGTATAATGGACAATGTATAATTATTGCTCGGCCTGTTGCTGTGATTGCTGTCTAGACGAGAGCTGTGGAGTATTTGTCTGTTGGTTCCCGAGGCGTTGGCGTGGCGGCTTCCGCTGCACCTGTACTTTGAGTCCTGTCCCTTCTTTCTTGGGACGCCAGTTGAATATGTCGTCCTTGCTCTTGGGCCGACAGTAGTCGAACCATTGGAAGGTGCTGAGAAATCGCTCGCTTTTGGGTACCAAGGCCAGAGGGTGTAGAGTTCCTTCGGTAGCCGGCATCCAGATCCGTTCCACTTTGCGCTCAGCCATGAAGAGCTTGAGGTCGGTACTCTCGGCGTGTAGCATTCCTATCATCAGACTGTCGGAGTCGTAGGGGTAATAGTTCAGGATGACATTGCCTGTGACGTGGGTGAGATACATTTCACCGTTCTTGAAGAAAGATCGAATGAGGTTGCCTTCCACTTGATTGTAGCAGAGACTGTCCAGGCGCTCTACCGACAGAGCCTGCCTGATGACATACGTGCTGTCAAGGGTGCTGTCGTTGTTCCAAGCCTTGATTTCTTCGCCTAGCAGCTGTTGTCCGTTCTGCCAAAGGATGGGGTCTTTGTACATTGTCAGGCAGGAGTCGCGGCTGATATAGACCAGAGAGTCGCACACGGCCTGCATATCGCGCCGGTAGGCACTGACATGGTTGTAGGCTCTCAGCTCGCGCCATACGGAGTCCGTGCGTATATCGTATGTCAGCAGTTTGAAGGTGTCGGCGTGTACGTAGAAGGTGTCGGCCTGGGAGAAGTCCATGCATACAGCACTGTCTGTGGCCATACAGTAGCCTAAAGAGTCACAGTAGTAGGCGTAGTTGCCTGTGAACATGTTCTTGTTCACGTCGTCGGTGTAGATTACATCTGAGTAGGCACGTGAGATTTTTCCGGCGGCTGCATAGCGCAGCGTGTCGCCAACGATGGTACGTCCCTTGCCGTTGCTCACCCATGAGCGCTGCAGACCAGGCAGCAACAGAGCCGTGTCGGCCTGGGTGTCGTAGTAGCCATCTTCGGTGTAGATGTGATTGCTCTCACCGTTGTAGATGTCGGATGGTCCCACAACGTGTGCCATACCTGAGCTGGTGTTGTAGCGCAGGATGTCGCTTTCGAGGCGTGAACGTGGATTGTGTAGCCGCACTTCATTTGTGAACGAGGCCACACGTGTTACAGGACTGTATTCACCGTCGTAGCTTGTCAGCTCGTTGTCGTGGTCGGTCATGCGTCCTCCTCTCGGCCCAAAGAAGTAGCCCAGTTCGCTGATGCGGTCATAGTTGAGGCTGTCGCAGTATAGCACCGTGCTGACGTGTGTCAGCACCACGTTGTCGGGCGTGGCAGCTCTGGCTCTGGCCAGTCTCAGTTCTCCATCGTAGTAGAGAGTGTCAGCTGTCAGTGTAAGTGTGTCGCCTTGGTTCATGAACACATTGCCAAAGGCGTCGAAGCGGTTGCTGCTCTGGTAGAAGAGCGCACTGTCGCAAACCAACGTTATGCCGTCATGCTCAAACTCCACTTGCCGCTGCTTCTTGACCAGTATCTGCGCCTCTCGGTTCACTCTGATGTTGTGAAACAGTGAGTCGGCATGCACGAGGTGCACACGCTTGGTGTTGTCCTTGGGCTTAGGCATCACTATACATGCACCGAGGAACAACCCTATAAATAATATGATACCGCGTAGTCTCACTTGTCACTCTTTCACCCAGCCAGGATATTGGAACTCACAGTTGCTCCACTCTGGGTTTATTCTGACGTATGTACTCTGTTGCTTCTGTCTTATCCACTGGTCAAGGAACTCCGAGCGTCGGCGTTCCTCTACAATGTGTTGCAGCACCTGGAAGTCTTCAGCCATACTGGCTGTATGGGTTTTGGTGCGGCTGCGTAGCTTGATGACACAGCACTGTGTCTTACCGCTCTTGTCTATCATGGTGAAGGGCGTGGAGATTTCTCCTACATCCAGTCCTTCCACCACACGGGCAATCTCGCTTGGCAGCTCCGACATCTTGAAACGTGATGTGCGTATGCGTTCTCCGGTGTTCTCGTCATAGACGATGTTTGTAAGCAAACCTTTGTTGTTGCGCGAGTCCTTGTCATCGGACAACACGGTGGCAGCCTCCTCAAATGTGAATTTGCCGTCGCGGATGTCCATGACTATTGAGTCGAGCCTTGCCAGCACAGCATCAATGTCGGCCTGTTCCACACGTGGCTTCTTGAGTATGTGTCGCAGCTTGAGCTTGTCACCCTTGCGGTCTATAAGTTGTATGATGTGGTAGCCATACTGCGACTCTACAATCTTGGAAATCTTTGTGGGGTCGGTGAGGCTCCATGCCACGTTGGCGAAAGCTGGATCCAGCTCCATCTTGGCAGCATAGTCCATCTCTCCTCCCTGTCGTGCGGAGCCAGGGTCCTCGCTGTAGAGTATGGCCAGTGTTGAGAATGAGGTCTCACCACTGAGGATGCGCTCGGTGTATTCGCGTAGCAACGACTTCACACGGTCAATCTCTTCCTGCGACACCCGTGGGTGTTCGGTCAGTATCTCCACCTCTACCTGTGTGGGGATGATGGGCAGTGAGTCTTCTGGCAAGTCGCGGAAGAAGTAGCGTACCTCTGCTGGTGTTACCTTGATACCCTTGGTCAGCTCGCGTTGCACCTGTTTCATCAGCTCATTGTCGCGTACCATCTCGAAGGTCTCCTCTTTTATCTGAGCGAAGGTCATGCCCCGGTATTCCTCGAGCTTCTCACGTGAGCCTGCGGTCTGCACCCATTCGTTGAGGTACATATCCACGTAGCGGTTCACCTGGTCGTCCGATACCTCTATGCTGTCCAGGGCAGCCTGATGCAGGAACAACTTCTGCAGTGCCAGGTTCTCAGGGATTATACAGTAGGGGTTGCCGTGTTTGCGTGTCATCTGTGCACGTGCTTTCTCCACATCGCTGCGCAGTATGGCTTCGTCACCCACAACCCATATCACCTCATCAATGTTGTTGGCAGCTGACTGGGCAAAAGACGTCGTTTGTGCTCCCAATACAAGAAGCACAAACAAACAAAAACAGTTGGTAAGTCTATAATTTTTCACTTTTCATTCTTTCATTTTTCATTTAGCGCATACGCTTTATTGGGGGGTGAGGTTCTCAATGATTGTTCACTGTCCTCAGGACCTCCATGTCTATCTCTACTGGATAGCGGCGGCGCAGCTCTTCAATGAACTCCTGTTCCTTGAGCGCTTGGTAGTCGGCTACTACCTGTGAGCTCACATCAGTCCATAGCTGTGGACCTTTCTTAAGCTTGCGTCCCATGACACCTACGCAGGGGAACTGTGGATTGATGCGTGTCTGGTTGCGCTTGTCGCCCCATACCAGAGAATCGACCATGGCATTCTCGCCCTTCTCAAACACCCTGCGCTCGAAGCGAACCATCACGCTGTCGGTGTTGAACTGATGGCGCACCACGTCGGCCCACTGGTTCTCGGCCTTCTTTTTCAGAGCTTTCTTCACGGCTTTGAGTATCTGTGGTGTCCGTGCCTGTAGCACTGCTCCAGCATAGTGCGGTTTGTCGTAGGCATATTTCTTCTTGTGTGCCTTGAAGTACTTCTCCAGGGCAGTGGTGTCATGAGCCGCTGGCTCCCACACCTGGCGTTGGCATATCTCATAGAGCAGCAGTCCGTCGTGGTATTCCTGTATGAGGTAGTATAGCTCCATGTCTTGTGCTGCGAACCTCTCAGCGGCCTCGTCCATGACTTGCTCTGTGGTCTTCTGTCCGTCGGTGGAGGCCAGGCTATCTACAATCTGTGTGGCCAGTTGGTCGCGTATGCCTCTGGCCTCAAGAAACTGGCGTATGCGCGGTGCCAATGTGTCGTATGGCTCCAGAGGCTTCTGGTCGTTGAGCTTCAGTATGTGCCAGCCCACGGTGGAGAGTAGTGGGGGAGCCACCTCGCCTGGCTTGAGGTTGTACATGGCAGTCTCTATCTCAGCCAGCAGCTGGTGGGGACCAATCCAACCAATCACACCTCCGTTGGCAGCTGTCTGGCGGTCATCGGAGTGCTGTGCGGCGAGTTGTTCGAAGGTGGCACCAGCTTGGAAAGCTGCATAGATACTGTCAATACGGCTCTTGGCAGCTGCTTGCACATCTGCAGTGGCTTGTTGCGGTAGACGGACGAATATGTGAGCGGGCTGCATCAGGTCGTGTCCCTCCAGTGAGGCCAGCATCTGTGCATAGTAATCTGCAGCCTTCTGCTCCACGTCGGCGTCGCTCACCAGAAGCGGACGTATCTGCTGGTCGCGGTAGGTGCGGAACTCCTGCTGGTAGCTCTGCATGGTGTCGAGGTGTGCGTCCAGTGCAGCCTCCACCTTCAGGCGGTAGTTGGCGTAAAGCTCTGCATACTCCTCAACGGTCTTCTGGTCAATAACACCATCGGTGTTGTTCTTGTTGTAGTTGTATTCAAATTCAGAGCGTGTCACGGGTTTGCCGTTGACACGCATCACGACTGGATCCTCTTGTGCGGCAGCTTCAAATATAGTGCAGGCAAGAGAAATCAAAAAGAGAGTTTTTTTAATCATAATTTATTGTAGGGGCTGAGGCCTCATAGGGCCTATATGGCTTATAAGGCCTATAAGGCCTATGGGGCCTATGAGGCTTATGAGGCTTATAAGGCTTATAAGATAGGAGTTCGTTATTGAGGTCTGCTGTAGTTGGGAGCCTCGCTGGTGATGGTGATGTCGTGTGGGTGGCTTTCGAGTACACCTGCATTGGTGATGCGCACGAATTTGGCTTTGTGCAGGTCGCTGATGGAGGCCGCTCCGCAGTAACCCATACCGGAACGCAAGCCACCGGTCAGCTGGTAGATAACCTCCTGCACCGTTCCCTTGTAAGGTACACGTCCGGCTATACCTTCCGGCACGAGCTTCTTCACGTCGTTCTCTCCGGCTTGGAAGTAGCGGTCTTTGCTTCCGTTCTCCATAGCTTCGAGTGAACCCATGCCGCGATAGCTCTTGAACTTACGGCCATTGAATATGATGGTGTCGCCTGGGCTTTCTTCTGTACCTGCCACCAATGAGCCAATCATAACGCAGTAGCCGCCAGCGGCTATTGCTTTCACGATGTCGCCAGAGTAGCGCAGTCCACCATCGGCGATGAGTGGTACACCTGTGCCTTCGAGAGCCTTTGCCACGTCATAAACGGCTGTGAGCTGAGGCACACCCACGCCGGCCACCACGCGTGTGGTGCAGATGGACCCCGGGCCTATGCCCACCTTCACGCCGTCGGCTCCAGCCTCCACAAGCTTGAGCGCGGCTTCGCCTGTGGCGATGTTGCCCACCACGATGTCCACGTCGGGGTAAGCGGCCTTGGCTTGACGCAGCTTCTCAATCACTCCCTTTGAGTGTCCGTGGGCAGTGTCTATTACTATGGCGTCGGCCCCAGCCTCTACCAGGGCCTTGATGCGTTCCATCGTGTCCACGGTCACACCCACGCCGGCAGCCACACGCAGACGTCCTTTGTCATCCTTGCAGGCCATGGGCTTGTCCTTGGCCTTGGTGATGTCCTTGTATGTTATGAGTCCGATGAGGTGTCCTGCATCGTCTATCACGGGTAGCTTCTCAATCTTGTTTTCCTGTAGTATCTGTGCTGCATCGGCAAGATTGGTCTTCTGGTGTGTTGTCACGAGGTTGTCCTTGGTCATCACCTCGGAGATGGGGCGGCTGGTGTTGCGCTCGAAACGCAGGTCGCGGTTCGTGACTATGCCCTGCAGCTTACGATCTTCATCAACCACGGGTATGCCTCCGATGTGGTACTCAGCCATCAGAGCCAGTGCGTCGGTCACGGTGGCATGGGTGCTGATGGTGACGGGGTCGTAGATCATACCGTTCTCAGCGCGTTTCACTATTGCCACCTGGCGCGCCTGCTCCTCGATGGACATGTTCTTGTGTATCACGCCGATGCCTCCCTCACGTGCTATGGCAATGGCCATTGTGGCTTCTGTCACAGTGTCCATGGCGGCGGTGACGAAGGGCACTTTCAGCTCAATGTGACGTGAGAAACGTGTGGTGAGGCTCACCTCGCGGGGCAGCACCTCGGAGTAGGCTGGTACAAGCAGCACGTCGTCGAAGGTGAGTCCGTCCTGCACAATGCGGTCTGCAATAAAGTTTGCCATAATAATCTGCTTTTACTATAATTGCCTGCAAAATTAGGCATTATCATTGAGATGAGCAAAAACTGTTTTATCTATTTAACTATATAGGGAACAAAAGTGAACAAGAGTGATGTCTGCTGTCAAATAAACGTTAAAAGTCGAATATTGTAATGTCGGCTACGCAAAAGAGTGTTAACTTTGCACGATGTATGGGTATAACAAAATAAAAACACAAATCATGAAGAAGTCTTTTTTCGCTCTCATTTCGGTGCTGCTCTTGTGCGGTACGGCTATGGCACAACGCTTCACCGACAAGCTTGACCGCGGACTCGTAGCAGTTCCTGCCAATGTCAATGGTGGCTCCGGTTCCGGTAACTTTGTTAGCTGGCGTATTTTTGGCGAAGAGTATTATGATGTTACATACAACCTCTACTGCAATGGCACCCTGCTGAAGGAAGGCCTCAAGGTTAGTTGTTACACTCATACTGCAGGTACGGCTACAAGCAAGTATCAGGTTGCAGCCGTTGTGAACGGTGTCGAGCAAGGGCTGAGTGCCGAGGTGACTCGATGGAATGGGGGATATTTTGATATTCTAGTGGCTTCTGTTACCGACCGTGCGGGTGCCAACATAACATCGATGTACGAGCTGAATGACATCTCTCTTGGTGATGTCAATGGCGATGGAATCACCGAATTCATCGTGAAACGTAACTATGTCGGCTCGGATCCGTCGCTCACTCAGGAGGGTAATAAGACTCGCTTCAATCTCTATGAATGCTATGACCTCAGCGGCAACCGTCTCTGGAGCATCGATCTGGGTCCTAACCTCATGGCTGGCCCCGACGAGCAGTGGGATCTCGTGGCCTACGACTGGGACATGGACGGCAAGGCTGAGTGTATCATGCGTGGTGCCGACAACATGATCATCCACACTGCTACGGGGCGTAATGTTAAAATCGGCAATATGAATTATTATGCGCCTCGCGATGAATACACCCGCTATGGCGCAGAATACCTCCTTTATATAAATGGTGAGACTGGCGAACCTTACGGATGGGATGGCACATCGGATGCCTTCACGCCTATGGCTTATCCGCTGCCTCGTTTTGAAAAGGGAGAGGCTGCGGATGTGCTGAACCCGACAGGTGCTGAGTATGAAGCCGTGTGGGGTAAGAACGACACAGGACACCGTGCCACCAAGCACTACTTTGGTGCGCCCTATCTTGATGGCCGTAAGCCTAGTATCTTCTTGGGCCGCGGCTGTTATACCCGTCACAAGATGTGTGCCCTCGACGTTGACCCTGCCACTCACACGCTCACTCAGCGTTGGCGCTGGAATCAGTACAGTGGCGGCAGCCCTTGGTTTGGCAATGGCTATCATAACTACCAGATTGCCGATGTCGATTGGGATGGACGCGATGAGATAATGTTTGGCTCTATGGTCATAGACGATAACGGTCTGGGACTCTGCACCACGGGACTCGGCCACGGCGACGCACAGCACTGCTCAGACCTCGACCCCTACCGTCATGGACAGGAGCAGTTCATCTGTAATGAGACCAGTCCGGCCTGCACCTATTGGAATGCCACAACAGGTAAGTTCTACTATCGTCTGGCTTCGAGTGGTGATGATGGTCGCGCCTTGGCGGGCAACTTCTCCAACTCCTATCCAGGCAGTATGGGCCGCACTACACAGACAGGACTTGTGTCGCTGACAGCCGACAAGGTTATCGACGGCGGCCCAGCCACTGGAGGTACCAACGATGCTCTCTTCTGGAGTCACCTCAACCAGCGCATCTACTGGGACGGTGACCTCTGTGATGAGGTCATGGATAGTCCGGGCAGCGCGGCTCGTGAAGGGGCCATCTATAAGCCCGAAGGCGGACGTGTGTTCACTACCACCGGTTGCAACACCAGCAACAGCTCCAAGAACAACCCCGGTGCCATCGCCGATATCTTCGGTGACTGGCGCGAAGAGTTGGTGATGCGTGCCGAGAACAACACCAGGATACGCATCTGGACAACGGCCATACCCACCACCTACCGCCTCTATACCCTCTGGCACGACCACCAGTACCGCAATGCTATGGTGTGGCAGTGTGTGGGCTACAACCAGCCGCCTCACAAGAGCTATTTCGTAGGTCAGATGGAGGGCATCACCATAGCACCGCCGCCACTCACCACCACGGGGCGCACCGTGATGGGCTACGGCGCAACCATCAACTCTGAGGTCAACGGACAGCATGTGCTGGTGACAGAGAATGACGACATCACACTCAGCGTGGCCAATGGCGCCACCCCCTCAATTGTTACCTTCTATGTGCCTTCATGGGTGCAGGGCACGAATAGCAATATCGTCAATGGCATTGCCCTCGTCAACCGAACCTACTACACCTGCCGAGTGACGGATGGTGCCTTCTCAGGCTCCACACGTATCGTGAAGCAGGGCGACGGCATCCTGACCCTGCCGGCTGTGGAACAGACCTACAGTGGCAACACCGACATCTGGGCCGGTACGCTCAACTTCGACGGCAAGCTGCTCAACAGTTCACTTTGGCTGAACCGTTTTGCAGAACTCAACAGCGACGGCGGACAGTTCCGCCGCATCAAGATGGACTATGCCTCCATACTGCGTCCGGGCGGTGCCGACAAGCGCGGCGACATCTCCACCGACTCCCTGCAGCTGGGCTTTGGCTCGCGCCTGCAGCTAGACCTCTACGGTGATGGTGTCCAGGCTGATAAGATAAGCACCCGTCTGCTCACCGTCGAAACCAAGATGACGGGCAACTGGCTTACATACGGTCCTAAGTATCTGGCTCCTGTCATCGAGGTTGTGCCTCATGCAGCCTCTGGTTCCACTGAACTTGCTGCCGGCAAGTACCTCATAGCCGATGGCGTGGAGACAGTGACAGGCAAACTCTCCAATATCATCATCGAGGGTGTCAGCACCAAGCTTAAGACGGAGCTGGTGCAGGAGGATGACAAGATATACCTAGTACTTTCCGAGGTGCGTCAGGCTTCCGACATCGTTTGGCTCGGTGCGGAGAGCAACGTATGGCAGTTCGGTGGCGAAGATAACTTCCGCTTGTCGGATGTTGCCGCTACTGCTACTGAGTTCGTCACGGGCGACATTGTGCGCTTCACCGATGAAAGCACAAGGACCAGCGTGAGCCTGAAGGGTGACATCGAGGCCGACAGCATCATCGTGGATGCTTCAAAGAACTATTCCTTCATAGGTACAGGCTCGATTATCGCTGGCACCAAGCTCATCAAGCGTGGTACTGGAATGCTGACCGTGTCAACTGACAACACCTATACTGGTGGCACACGCATCAGCGGTGGCGTACTCAGCATAGGCTCTCTCTCCAACGAGAACCAGGAACGCGGGCATCTGGGTGGCGTCACCACAGCTGCCAACAAGTGTCTTATCGAGAATGGTGCCGAGCTGCGCATCACTGCCGCTGTGACAATGGGTTCGCCAATGTTTTTTGCCGGCGATGAGGGTGGCGTGATCAACACCTCTGCTGATCTCAGCATGAACAAGAGCTTCTCTGGAACCACTCTCACCAAGACCGGCTCGGCATGGATCAAGCAATATGGCTCCAGCTCGCTGAAGAAGGCTGTCATCGCAGGTGGTGCCATCCAGACTTACGCTGGTAATCCTGCTATCACCGTTGAGTTCCAAGGTGGTGCTGTATATGACGAGGCTGCGGCAACAAGCTTCGCCATCAACGTGCCAAAGGGCAAGACAGGTACGCTCTACATGACTAATACATACTATACAGCCTATAGCAACACCCTTACGGGTGAGGGAACCTTTACTTACGTTCCTCGCAACACCGTGAGCCGTGTTCGCATCACAGGTAACTGGGCCAAGTTTGCCGGCACCATCAAGCACACTACCAAAGACATCTGGCTACCGCTTGACATGTCTGGCAGTATGCCAAACGGTACTCTGGACATTGCTGAGGGCTGTACTGTAACCAATGTGGCTAAGACCTTCGCCATAGGTTGTGTTACGGGTAAGGGTTCGCTGGCTCATCCTGTGGCAAACTTCCAGAACAGCACAGCTGTCACTGGCAACAACACATGGCAGGTGGGTAACAACACCACCGACTTCACCTTTTCTGGTACCTTTACCGATGGCGGTGGCTCCAACAAGACCAACTTCGCCAAGATAGGTTCATGTAAGATGACTGTCAGCGGAGCCAGCAACCATTCTGGTACAACGCAGGTCAATGCAGGTGAACTGCATTTCGGTACCACCGCCACTCTGGGTAAGGGCGCGCTGACTGTGGCCCGCGGTGCTGTCCTGTCAGGTGCCACAGCCACCAACAAGTCGTTGACCAACTCTGCTGTCACCGTCAGCAACGGCGGCACACTCCAGGTGGGTGCCAGTACCTCAGCCATAAGTGGACAGATTGACTTTGGCGGTGCCAATGTGACAATGGCCAAGGGCTCGATTTTGAAGGTGGGTGTAGGACGTGCTGCAACAGCGTCGAACACTGGCTGCACAGCGCTCCAGAACATCAACCGCCTCGCTATGAACGCTACCATACAGCTTCACTATTCCAGCTCACTCAACCTCGCTGTAGGTGACAGCGTTGTGCTATGGCGCAACGTCACCACAGTCAGTGGTACTCCTGTCCTGGCCGACTACTATATCGCCCCTGGCCTGTTCTGGGACGACACCGATCTTGCCCGTGGTATCCTGCGTGTTACCGACGTGGCTCCTGTTGGCATACAGGGCGTGGAGGCTGCTACACCTGTTGAGGTGGAGGTTGTCAGTGCCAACGGCACCGTGGTGGCAACATACGCTACTACGTATGGTAACGTTACTGCCGACCTCAATCGCCAGACCCTGCCACGCGGTATCTACATCCTCCGCATTACAGCCCGTACAGGTGTAGAGACGCGCAAGGTTAGACTCTAAAGTAATGGCTTTTACACTACGAATTACACGAATTAGACGAATTACATTCCTCAATCTAATATCCAGACTTAGCAGTTACCGTATAAGATTATTCGTTTAGTTCGTGCAATTCGTAGTGTAAACCTAAAGTGTCATGAGCACATAATTTGTGCAATTCGTCAGAAATTAAAGTTGAACCAATCTATATGTCAATTCGTTTAATTCGTGCAATTCGTGGTTTGAAAAGGTGAAAATCAATACAGATTTGTGTAATAAGCGTGTAGCAGCGTTGTTGTCGGGTGGGGTAGATAGCTCCGTGGCGGTGGCCACACTGGTGGCTCAGGGTGTGCGGCCCGACCTGTGGTACATTCAGATAGGTCCTGACCGCGACACCACCGACTTCACCTGCACCATTGAGGAGGACCTTGAGATGGCACGGGCGGTGGCTGTGAAGTATGGCCTGCCGTTGCGGGTCATCGACCTGCATAAGGACTACTGGGACAAGGTGGTCGATTACACCATTGAGCGGGTGCGGCGCGGTCTCACACCCAATCCCGACGTGATGTGCAATCGCCTCATCAAGTTCGGTGTGTTCGACGAGCGGGTGGGCCATGACTACGACATCATTGCCACTGGCCACTACGCCACCACGGAGGTGGAAGATGGACACACTTGGCTTTGCACCTCGCCCGACCCTGTGAAGGACCAGACCGACTTCCTCGCGCAGCTCATGCCTTGGCAGCTGCAGAAAGCTTGTTTCCCTATTGGCCACATGTCCAAGGCGGAGGTGCGTGCTATTGCCGAGCGGGAGCATCTGCTGGCAGCCCATCGCAAGGACAGCCAGGGCATCTGCTTCCTTGGACAGATAGACTACAACGACTATATACGAAAGTATCTGGGCGAACAGCCTGGACAGGTCATCGACCAGGCCACAGGACGTGTGCTGGGTGTGCATCGAGGACTTTGGTTCCATACCATAGGGCAGCGCAAGGGCTTGGGCTTCTCTGGTGGACCGTGGTATGTGGTGCGTAAGGACATGAAGCGTAACATCCTCTTCGTGGCCAACGGCTTCGACACTGTCGAGCAGTACTCCGACACCTTCGCTACATCCGACTTCCATGCCCTCACCATCAACCCCTTCACTGAGGTTGGACACGACTACGCCTGCACCATCAAAATACGCCATACGCCCCTTTTCACCGATGCTACCGTCACTCCTCAGTCCGACGGCTCCCTCTGCATCCACACCGCGCAGCCTCTTCAGGGCGTAGCCCCCGGTCAGTTTGCCGTACTATACGATTCTGCTCACCACCGCTGCTACGGCTCAGGCGAAATTGCCATGACGAATGATGAATTGTTTTTGCACATCTGTGTTATCTGCAATCTGTGTGACATGAGAATTGAACACATTCGGGAATAAACTGTTGAGGACTATTGCAGGAAGTTCTGAATAACACTACCTTTGCATATAGATAACCAATATGCACACACAACCATGACTAACTATATGAATACATTTTTGCATAAAACATCATACACATCATAATAGTATTATCGTTGTGCTATTTGAACCTCATTTATGCCTCATGTCAGCAGTGATATGAGGTTTTTTTATATTACTGCGCCAGAAACCTACTGATGAACGTACTCTTATCTGCTGGCCATACGCATCTCTTCTGCCGAGGTTTGAATCCTTTCCTGCCGAGGTTTGAATCCTTTCCTGCTGAGGTTTCAACTCTTCTCTGCCGAGAAGTAGACTCATCCATGCCGAGAAATGAATAAATCGAGCCTTGGTATCTGGTGTCATGTATATTGGGATGTCTTGAAAATTCCCTGAAAATGAATATTTAGCTCGATAATTATGTCGCGAAGATTTGTCATTCATCATTCGTCATTCATCATTCGTCATTCATCATTCGTCATTCGTCATTCGTCA
>JAFZQR010000008.1 GCA_017620295.1 Bacteroidaceae bacterium | reverse complement strand
CATACGACTGGCATCCTTGCCACCATCCCAGGCACACTGCAACTGGAAGGTGCGCTGTTTGAGCAGGGTGCAGATGGTCTGGGCATACGCCAGTTCCTGTTCGCCGGAGACTTTTTCAAAGTTCTTATAGGTGTCGTTGCCCTTCAGCTCGGCCACCTTACGAGGCTGACCATCGCGGAAGAGGATAAACTCGAGCGCGTGGAAACCAAGGATGGTCGCATCGTCGAGCATCTCGTCGTTCATGCCATTGTTGAAATAGCTCAGTAACAGCGAGCGGTTCAGCGGCCACGAGTCGATGGTAGGATCTACATCGAAGTCAGAAGCGGCACCACCAAGGAAAGCCTCGCTCTGTTCCCAGTACATGCGGGCGGCCTTAAAGTCACGACAAGCCTCATCAATCTGAGCCTGAGTGATGGTGCTGGTGGTCAGGCCGTGCAGCGTCTTCTCAAGCGCCTCGGTGTTATCGGCCAACTTGGTGTAGGTGGGCACGATAACATTGTTGACGAGGTTTTTCAGCACCTCACGGAGATAAGTCTCCTGGTCCTCAGAGAGTTTGGCACTACCGATGATGGCATTGGCAGCCTCCAATTGGCTGACTACATCGGCACAACCGTCAACAGCACCCTCGCCAAACGACTTTACCGAATAGTTGGCAGCAGAGGTGTTTAGGCTATAGTTGTCCTCATCGACAATAGGTGTCGTTTCGGTTACGTTGAACGCTATCTCATCGATGTCCTTGTCGTCATCATTACTACATGATGTGAATGTCATTGCGCCCAACATCAACGCCATTGATAGAATAAATGTCTTCTTCATTGTCGTTACGTTTTAATTATCCATTATAGAAAGAATCCCTCATAAGTTACACCGATGCTAACAGAAGGCTCGTTGTTGTACTGACTCTTAAGCAAGCGGTTGGAATACTCGGCCTTAATGGCAATCTCAGGCACGGGATAGTAGTTCACACCAAATGCCATCCGCTTCACCTCTGTATAGTCGTAGGCTGTACCCTTGGTCTTGCTGGCGTATGGGTTATACTGTTCGTAGCGTCCGAAGACGTAGAACTTCTGTTTGTCGTTTCGCATACGGTTTATCTGCGAGAAGACATTATAACCGGCCTCGATGCCAACGGCGTAAGCGTTCTTGCTGACAAAGGCAGAATGGTGATAGGGCGACTTCTTGTTAGTGCGGTTATAAACATACTTCAGCTGTTCCGCATCACCCAGATAACCATAATCGGCCTGTCCGCGAACTATCCAGTTGTAGGCGTTGTAGGTAAAGTCGAAAGCCCCAATAAGCACCTGACCCTTATACTCCGCATCCACACCGTTGGCGTTTCTTGGATAGCTGTTGCCGATGCTCTCGCCGTAATAGCCACTCAGACCCAGACGGAGTCCAGGAACAGAATAGTTATCCAAGCGTAGTGCTATACCATATTTATTTGCCACCTCAAACTCCAGCGGATTGGCCGTTCCTTTATTTATCCAGTTTGCGTTGGTGAAGTTGTCAGCATTCAATCCAGCCAGCAACTGCGCCTCGTAGCGGAACTTTCCGTGACGACCGAAGAACGATACACCCGTCTGGTGCCAAGTGCTTGGCAGGATGGTGTTCTCGCCCTCAGGACGATAGACGGTGAAGAAGTTCAGCGGCTCGTGGTGGGCATTGTTCAACCCCACAGGTACCACGATATGTCCAAAACGGAGATTAGCTGCTCGCGAAAAAGTCTTCTGGATCCAGAACTGCTCCAGCTCTACCTCGCCGCCTTTCTCGGTCTCCTGCTCCCACTCGCCACCTTCCTCGTCTTCCTTCTCATAGGCAAGACCGGTGCCACCGTGCTCGAACTCAATCTCGGTACCCAGCGACCAGCCCTTAGAGAATTTATAACCGAGATATATAACAGCATGTGGAATGTCGAAACGTCCATGACTAGGATCGTCTTTGTGTTCCTCTGGCTGGCTGTATCGGCTCACGTGATCACTATAGAAATTACGAGAGTAAGCTATTTCGCCGTAACCACCCAATGTCAATTGTGCATTCGCTGTCAGCGCCATACTGACGCATACCATAATACCTATTAGTCTTTTCATCATTCGCTGTTGTTTCAAAAATCAGATGCAAAAGTGAAGCGTTTCTTTCGAATCCACAATACCTAAAAACGATGATTTCTGCTCACAATACCAACAAATGGGGATTGTATAATTGTGCAAAAGAGTGTACCTTTGCACTTAGTAACTCAAGTTTCGGATGTTGGAAGTTAAAGAAGTTAAGTGACCTTCGGTCACGGAAGTTCTTCAAGTATGAAGCGACCAAAGGTCGAGCGAAAGGACAATACTTCTGCTATTGGTTATACAAGCTTGCAAAACATACGTCCTTTAACTTCTTTAACTTCCAAGCAAGCGAGCTTGCGAAAGTTGAATTAGTAATCAAATGTAGGTATGAAGAATCAGAAGATGTATGAGGCGGACGACAAGATGATTTCGCTTATCCGCGATAATTACGACCTGTTGCAGTCGCTGGGCAGTTTCGGTATCAGTTTAGGTTTTGGCGATAAGACCGTAGAGGAAACCTGTGTGAATAACAATGTGGACACCTATACGTTCCTCGCTGTGGTCAATTTTACTGCTAACGGGTATGGAGAGTTCGATGCTGATGAAAAAATCAGTGTACCCACGCTACTCCACTATCTAGAAGCTAGCCACGCCTATTTCCTCGACTTTCAGTTGCCCTATATCCGCAGGGAACTAACGGAGTCGCTAAACGAGAACGACCACTTGGCACGTCTCATCCTCCGCTTTTACGATGAGTATGCCCGCGAGATACGCCTACACATGAAATACGAGCAGAAGACGTTGTTCCCATACGTGGAGTCACTATTGGAGGGACATCCTGCCAACGATTACAATGTAGAGACCTTCTCAAAGCACCACGGAGCTGCTGACAAGAAGCTGCGTGAGCTAAAGTTGTTGATTATCAAATACCTGCCACAGGACGGCTTACATAACAATCAGTTGACCGCTACCCTTCACGACATCTACGAGAACGAGGTATGGCTGCGCCAGCATGCGGAAGTAGAAGACCATATCTTCGTGCCTGCCATCCGCCGTTTGGAGCAAATAGTCAAACAAAATGATGTAACGAAGAATATATCGGATATGGTATTCAAAGTCGGAATTGGTCAGAACCCAGAAGCATTGTCCGACCGTGAGAAAGATGTCATCGTATCTCTTGTTCAGGGCATGTCGAACAAGGAAATCGCCGACCACCTCTACATCTCCACCAATACCGTCATCACCCATCGCCGTAACATTGCCCGCAAGCTACAGATTCACAGTCCGGCTGGCCTCACCATCTACGCCATCGTCAACGGACTGGTGGACATCTCTGCGGTCAAGATCTGACTTTACTTGAACATCAAATAATTCGGACGATGTATTTTACAGGAATTATCATTGCAATTTGTACCTTCTTGACCATAGGCATTTGGCATCCTATTGTTATCAAGACAGAGTACTACTGGGGTACACGCCCCTGGATTGTATATTTGGTAATCGGTTTGACCTCTATCGTGGCTGCTATGTTTATTGAGAATACACTCATCTCTGCCGTAGTGGGCGTGTTCGGCGCTTCTGCTCTTTGGGGCATAGGTGAACTCTTTGAACAAAAGAAACGTGTTGAAAAAGGCTGGTTTCCAAAGAACCCCAAGCATATGGATGAACTGACGGGAGATGCTATGAAAGAACTATTGCCATAACCCGTATCTCACGCAATAACGATCCAGAGAACAGCAATAATAATTGCCGCAATGATCATCAAGCCAATTAAGCGCATCCAACCGTAAACAGTACAACTCCACCTTCTAGAATAGCTACCACAATAAGGACACGCAAAACTAAAGCTGGGTATAATCCTTCCACAATGTCCACATCTTGCCATAAATATGAGCTTTTATTTGTGTTTGGAAATACGACGGAAGTCTGTTGGGGTCATACCATAACGCTGCTTCCAGAGTTCACGCAGGTTGGAAGGTGACAATCCCACCTTCTGTGCCACATCACTAATTGACAAGGAATACTGTGTTGTAAGGAGGAGATGTGCCTCACGGATACGAATCTCGTTGATATATTGCGGGAAGGACTTGCCATCGGCAAATTTTGTGAGCAATGCATTCAGCCGATGGCGACCTATAGAGAAACGGTGCATAATGTCCTCACGCATCAGATTGGGCACAGCATATAGCTTTTCATGCCGGATGGTTGCATCAATCGTTTGATAAAGGGATAGACACATAACGTTGGATTTATTTGCGCAAAGGTAACGATTAGTATATGGCTATACAAGACAAACAATGCACTCATTTGGGCTATATACCAAATGAGTGCATTGGAAATGGTATGCAACCATTTCGGAGCTATAGGTTCTGTCTGAACTCTACGGGTGTCATGCCATACATACGCTTGAACTGCTCTCTGAAATTGGCGGGTGTGAAGCCGACTTCTGTAGCGATGGACAGAATGCTTCTATCAGAGTTCTCTCGGAGCAATGCAAGGGCATTTTCCATTCTGATGCCGTTTACATACTGGGTGAACGAGCTTTTGCCTGAGTATGCGGCCAACAGGCTGTTAAGCTGATGACGATTTATGCCAAAATAATCACAGACATCCTGCCGCTGTAAAGAAGCATTTGCATACAGACGCTGATTGCGGATTGTAGCATCAATAGTCTCAAACAGGGCCTTTGACGTGTCGTCACGGTTAAACTCGGAAGGTTCAGGTACTGATTGCTCAGAATTCTCTGGCTCAACCAGGTTAATCATCCTAACCAAGGCACGGTTCTTTTCGCTCACGATACGCTTCTGGAAGAATACGTATAATGAGAAGCCAAGCAGGAGGAACAGCATGACAGACAAGGCGATTACGATAATGAGGAAGCGTGAGGCATCAGCTTCTGCCTCCATTGTTTTCATTTTCTGCTCTTGCACCTGATAATGTGCTGCATAGTCATGGGCCCTGCTCAACAGCAGGCTGTCGTTTAGTCTCTTTGCCAAGGTGGTGTAGCGTATCTGACAGTCCAGAGCCTGAGCTATATTACCGATCATGCGAGCTGCGGATGCACGTCCCAGGAGGATTGTGGCATACTCGCTGTTCACTGTATCTGTTCCCAGATGACGTTCCATTTCATCGAGTACGGACAATCCCTGCTCTATGTCACCCAATGCTATGCGTGTCAACACTGTCATTCGCTGCCCGCTGAATGTACGCGAATAGTCTGTACTGTCAAACAGGTTCATGTAGAAGCGGGCAGAATCTGGTTTATCTTCAACATAGGCTGATGACAAGAAAGCCAAAGCCTGAGCGGTATAGAAATCAATATAACGCTGACGGTCCTCGGGAATATTGGGAAGGCGAAAGCTGTCATCTGCATAATCTTGTTGATGAAGGGTGAAATGATTGAGCCGTTGAATGATATCCAGAGCCAATGGTATGATTTCATGAAGTCGGTGCAAGTCCTGCAAGGCATTGATTTTGCGTTTCGTGGCCACTATGTATGCGTCCATGTAATCGATGCTTCCATCAACATCGAGTTTTCTGATAATGTCATCCAAACGACTCAACCCTTCATCTATTTGGCCTAGGCTGGTCATTACAAAACATATCTCAGCTTCTGTACGCAGTGCCTCCACATCATCACCAGCCTGCCTGTGCAGTTGGGATAACTCTATGGAATAACGCAGCCATGATTCGTTGTCCCGCTTTAACCGCAACGACTTACAGAGTTGTTCAAGCACGAGCCGTCTGTTTCGAATTCCGTCTGGAGTCGCAATACTCGTAGAGTCGTTGGTGAGCAGCATCTCACATATTTGTATAGCAGTATCCAGTCTCTGCTCGCTGCTCAATGTATTGCCATAGACCTTGGCACGAAGCATATCAGCTGTAAACGGGTCAAGATTACCTACTATTACCGCAGAATCCAAAATCAGCAATGCTCTCTCTGGATCTGTTCCATGTACCATCATTGCAGCTTGATCAGTGTAGGCTGTATCGCCCTGTTGCACCACTTGGTGTCCACCGTTGCTATTGCATCCAGTCAGAATTGGCATCACGGATGCCTCGACCAAAAAGAACAGTACAAATCTGAATATCGACTTCATGTCACAAAAGAAATGAGTGGTTACTCCGCTGCGAGGGTTATCTCGCCTGTTTCGGAGATACGGATGGGGCTGCCTGTGATGTCGGCCTCGGTGAGCTGCTTGATTTCCTTTGCCACACTAAGCTGGCTGTCGGCCCTGGGGCCGACGCCCTTGGTTTGGATGAAGGAATGTATCTGTCCGTGGAGGAACTGTCCATTGCGATTGATCTCTACACTGACGACAGGGGAGTAGGCGGAGATGCCTGTGAGACTCATGCCGTAGGGTGTGCAGAAGTTGCCGAGTGAGTAGGCTATGAAATGTCCGTTATAGACCTCCATGCAACGGACGACATGGGGTCCGTGTCCGAAGACAAGGCTTGCTCCGTTGTCTATGCAGAAGTGTGCCATCTCACGGAGAGAGCCACGGTTTTCTCCAAGGAAGTACTCTGTTCCTTGTGGGAGGTGGCTCTGGGAGCGCCCCTCGGCTCCGCCGTGGAAAGATACGATGATGATATCTACGCCCTGGGCCTTGATGGCGTCCAGGACTCGCTTGACATTGTCGAGGTCGGTGTGACGCAAAGTATATTCGTTGTGTCCAAAGGCGCAGATGCCATATCTCACACCATTCCTCTCGACCACGGCATACTCCTGCCGTCCCCTAACGCCAGAGAAAGCTATGCCCAGCTCCGTGAGTGTGCGTTCACCATCCTCGATTGCCGTCGGACCAAAATCATTGACGTGGTTGTTGGCCATGCTCAAATAGTCGTAGCCGGCATCGAGGAGCAGCTGTCCGTAGGCTGTGGGCATACGGAAGGCGTAGCTGTTGGGGCCTCCGCTCTTGGTACACTTTCCGCCGTCGGACAAGGCTCCCTCGAGATTTCCCAGGGCGAGGTCGGCCAACTGAGTGTAGGGTTTTGTATCGCGGAAGATGTCGCGTCCGTCGTTGGGGGGTAGCTCTATGTTGGGGTAGGTGGTTCCCATCATGATGTCTCCGCAGAGAGCAATAGTCAACGTCTCTGCAACTGGCTGCGCAATAGTGTCAGCATCGGTCTCCACCTGTACGCTGTCAGTTGTCAAATCAACAAAAGTATTCGGTCTGGTACTACCAGAACAAGCCTGTGCCGACATTGCCATCAGCGCGAGGCAAATAGTTCTTATCTTTCTTTTCATATACCTATTAAATATATACTCACATCCCATAGTTTTGTATAATCCTTCTTGCACCGACATACCGGGCCTGGTAATATGCGGCTGTGCCGAAATCGTCTATCGACACGCCACGACTGCAGGCATGTACGAATTTGAAGTTGCCGTTGGATTGCACCTCGCAAACCATGCCTACATGACTGATGCGGCCACGCTTGCCACCCCTGGCGAAGAACACGAGATCACCTACCTGCAGCTCTGTCCTGTTTACAGGCACTCCTTCGAGATACTGGTCACGTGATGAGCGGGACAGCAGGATGTTCAGGGACTTATATACATAGCTGGTGAAGCCGGAGCAGTCGAATGACTGGGGGCCGCTGGCTCCGGACCTATAGGGCCGCCCCAGATACTGCATGGCCACATTGTAGAGCTGTTGCCTGACGCTCTCTGTATCGGCCATAGGAACGGCTGTGGTGGTTGGGGCTTCCCGCTGCAATGGCAAGGCATCTACAGCTGACGCTGCCTGATCGCAGCTTGCCTCCCGCTGTGGCCCATCGGGCTGAGTGCCATACATGGTGCCTTGCGCCGTTGTCGTCAGAACGGCGACAAACAGCACATACATACATGACAAGAGACGGAATGGAGAGGTCATTATAGGAGTTGTCGGAATAGGATGGCATCCGTGAAGGTGCCATCGGGTTTTCGCAACCAGTCGGGCAGGACGGCTGCTTCCTGGAATGCCAGTTTGCGGAACAGGCTAAGGGCAGAGGTGTTGGACACGGCTATGACGGCAGTGAGCTGGTGAAGATGCCAGTTCCTGACGAGTGGCAGCAACTGCTGCATGGCCTGCCTGGCATAGCCCTTATGCTGATGTGGAGGAAGAATAAGCAGCCCCAGTTCGGCACGTAGGTGCTTGGGGTCGAAGTCGAACACATCCACCAGCCCGACTGGTTGGTGTCCGACACGCATCTGCGCCACTAATCGCACCTGCCTGTCGCTGTATATATCGTTGGTGGTGTTGAGTAGAAACTGTCGAAGGCTCTCACGGGAATAGGGTACCGTAGCCGCGCCATGCTGCCACAGATTATAATCATTCTCCACATCATACAGGAGATCGATGTCATCTGGCTCCAGTGCCCTTAGTTCTATGTCACTCGAATATGTCATTGGGCAAGATTAGTGAACCTGTTCTGGTTGAGAACGTACCGATTGTGATGTTTATGCCTTGCTCAAAGCCTCGGCTCAGCAATTCCAGTATGGTGGAGTATGAGTAGATGTCTGTCTGATATGTGACGTATGTGAACGACACATTTTCGTCCGCTACAGAGAGGTGTCCATTTGGAGCATCGCCGGCATCGTAGAAGATTGTGGCTAGTTTGGCTCTCCGCACGAGAGGCTGAAGAGCCTCCCAACCCTCGCTGTTGCCGAAGAACAACATGGTCTCAGGCAAATGCCGATCCTCTTTCTTCTGACATACGACGCTTCTTGTCTTCCGCCACAATTCTACCACGCAATTTGCGGCACGGCTAAACAGTTTCCCTATCATCGACAGTACTCCCGCCATGAACACCGCTGTTTCCACGGCCAGTGACTGTAGTCGATGGTGTGGTGCAAAGTGCTTACGGTAGAATATTATCATGGCCATATAGAAGTTGCGCACATATCGGAAGCTGGTTAGTTGTGTGCTCTCGCCTTTGTAGTGGAGTATTCGGAGGGGTAGATACCAGTTCTGCCAGCCGCCTTGGAGCAGCCTGTAGGACAGGTCAACATCCTCGCCATACATGAAGAAACTCTCGTCAAGCATCCCGACCTGTTCAAGAGCTGTGCGGCGGAGGAACATGAATGCTCCCGACATCACCTCTATCTGGTTGGCTGTGTTGCGGTCGAGATAGCGCATGTGGTAACGTCCGAAGCGGCGACTAGTGGGATAGAGCCGTGCCAAACCGAACATCTTGTAGAAGGCTGTGGAGGGTGTTGGCACTCCACGACGCGACTCCAATGCGAAGCTGCCGTTGCGGTTCAGCATCTCTACTCCAATGCCTCCCGCCTGGGGATGGCTATCCATGAATGCCACACACTCGTGCAGCACATCTTCGCCAATGATGGTGTCGGGGTTCAGCAACAGTACATACTCTGCTTCCGACTGGCAAATGGCGGCGTTGTTTGCTTTTGAGAAACCCACGTTGGCCTCATTGCTTATGAGTCGTACCTCCGGGTAGATTTTTTGCAGTTTCTCCAGAGAGTCGTCGGACGAAGCGTTATCAACCACCCAGACCTCAGCCTCCATGCCCTGGCAGGCTCGCAATGCGGCATCCACTGTCTGCAGCAGAAAGGCCCGCACGTTGTAGTTTACAATGACAATACTCAGCTTCATGACTCCATAGGTGTGCGCTCATCATCCATGCGCTCCCGACTTGGCCACACGTATAGGAAGGTGACAAGCGTCATCAAAGCCAGACATCCACAGGTGGTGTCAAGCTCCAGCATGTAGTACTGTGAAAGGTTCAGATGGAGGGCAGTTGCCAACATGGCAATCCTGACCAGGCTCCAACGCTCGTAGTCGCGCTCACTCCTTACTATACGCTGGCGAATAGGCTTAAAGGTCAACAGCTTCAGCGCCAATGGGATCAGAACTATAGCAGCCATCACACAGACACACTCTAGTATGTAGCGCACAGTTGCAGTGGTGCTTACCAGCCCCACAGTTGCGATGTCTAGTTCATAGAGCAACGCTACCGCAGCCGCACATGCCAATATGGCAATATAGAATATACGTAATCGGTTTATGACGGACATAATATGTTCAAGATTTATATGGTTGCCGGTCGGTGATGCTACGTCCCAGCGTCAGCTCGTCGGTATAGTGCAGTTGGTTGTTCTGCGCTACACCTCTGGCTATGCTTGTGATGCGTATGCCCTCATGCGGCAGTTTCCGATAGATGTAAAAACTCGTGGTGTCTCCCTCCATTGTCGGACTCAGCGCAAATATTACCTCCTTGATGCCTCCAGCGGCAAGCCGCTCCACCAGGCTGTTGATTTCCAAGTCCTGAGGACCGATGCCGTCCATAGGCGAGATGATGCCACCCAATACATGATAGACACCTCTGTACTGCTGCGTGGCCTCTATAGCCATCACATCCTGCACGGTTTCCACAACACATATCGTGGTGTGGTCACGGCTGGCAGACGAGCATATAGCACAAGTCTCACTGTCGGAGATGTTGTGGCACACCTGACAGTAGCGCACGTTCTGCACCAGTTCCTCCAGACTTCCAGCCAGCTGCAGCACATCGGCAGTCTCACGTCGCAACAAGTGTAACACAAGTCTCAGGGCTGTCCTGCGTCCTATGCCTGGCAGCTGCGACATCTGGTCAACTGCACGCTCTAGATATACCGATGGTAACTGCGTCATGCCTCTTCTGCTTGGTTATCGGCTTATGTGTTCCATCACCTTGGCCGGCACACCACAAGCCACCGAATTGGCAGGTATGCTCTTGGTGACAACGCTACCCGCCCCTATCACCGAGTGACTCCCTATGGTTACCCCTGCCGTGATGGTCACGTTAGCTCCTATCCACACATCATCGTCTATGATTATCTGCCGTGTCTCAACAGGCTGTTCGTCGATGCGATGATCCTGTTGTTTGAAACCGTGGTTCAGTCCAGAGACTACTACGCCTTGTGCCAAGTTGACATGCGACCCTATCGTGACAGGGCCTATGATGGTATTGTGGAGGCCTATTCGGCTATGTTCACCTACCAACACATCCCCAACGGCATTGTTCACACACGAGAAACTCTCTACCACACTGTGTTCGCCAAGCTCAAACTTGTGCCAAGGCACCACATCCATCCTGGCTGAATGGTAGATGTGGCTTGTCCAAGCACACCTCGTGAACAGCGGACGAAACAGGCGCACCCACCATCTCGGTCTCGACAAGGTCGGATTTATGACGCACCAATGGAGGCATCGTTTCAGTATCGAGTGATTATCTAGCATTAATAGAATGTTGGTTCAAGTGGTTTCTACTCACAAATTTTCTCAAGAGTGGCTAGGAACTTGGCAGAATATTGTTCGCGAGTGAACAGTTTGCTGCGTTCCATACCCTTCCGTGCCATCGACATTCGCTTCTCGGGATGAAGGTAGAGGTCTTCGATGTTCATGCGGAGCTGACTGGCCAAGCCACTCCCCTGCTCCACTATACGTGCCACACCGCTACAAGCCTCTGGCACGCCGCCTGAACGGGTGCAGAGCAACGGTACCCCCGCTGCCATAGCCTCCAACACAGTTGTGGCGAAAGCCTCCTGACATGTCGATGGGACAACAGCCAGATTGGCCATACGCAGAATGGAGGGTATCTCTTCATAAGGCTTGAAACCTGTGAAGACTATTCTATCGCCCAACTGAGCAGCATCGCGTCGTAGGGTATCATAGAACTCCGTGTCGCCATTGACATTGCCTCCATAGAAGCTGCCACCCACCACCAGCAGCTTGATCCGACTGAGCGACTTCAGTTGTGTCATGGCATGCACTAGCTCGCCGATGCCCTTGATAGGCGACACACGCCCTGTGAACACCATCACGAAGTCATCGTCCTTCAAGCCGAAATTCTCCCTGCGGGCAGGCGTCGCCGAAGCGAACAGCCCACTGTTGATACCGTTGTGCACGGTGTATGTGGGTACATTTGACTTAATAGCCTCTACGCGACGGCATATATAGTCTGACACACCTATGACGGCAGTCAGCGCCCCGCAGATTTCCCGTCCTCTGTAGGTTGCGGTGTTCAGGTTATCGAAGTGTTCGTGCAGTACTATCTTCGCCTGTGTTTGATGGCGCAGTTCCAGCGCAAAGCCAGGTCTGTTCTCCAGTAGCACTAAATCATAACGCTTTCCCTCCATCATCTTAAGGCTTCGGTGAAGGAAATAGTCGATGAAATAGTTGTAGTAGCCTGGGTCGGACATCATCTTATGAAGCCGTCTGCGACAGCGGGCCACGAAGCTGGTCACATCCACATAGCGGTAGCGTACATGTCCATGCTGTCGCACATACCTCACCCCATTGGGCTTGACACTATACACATCTATGTCGTGCAGACCCAACTTGTTATTGTAGTCGAGGTAGTAGTCTATGAGATTTTCTACCGCGCCTCCATAGTAGGCTGGTACGGGCAGTACGCCCGATGTGAGGATGGCTATTCGCATAAGCACACGTGTGTTTGCAAAGTTAGTCACTTTTTAACGAACAATCATAAAGCCCTGCCACAAAACGTGATTATTTCACATTTTTTGTAAGAATACGGTTATTGAGGGCTAGTGCAATGGCATAGGCTGTTGTCCATGCGGCCTGGAAATTGAATCCGCCTGTGATGCCATCTATGTCGAGGACCTCCCCTGCAAAATAAAGATTGGGGATATGGCGGCTTTGCAGTGTTGTTGGGTCTATACTGCTGAGAGCAACACCTCCACATGTAACAAACTCATCGCGGAACGGGGCTCGTCCTGCAGTGAGGTAAGTGTCATTGGTCAGGGTTTGTGCCAGGCGGTTGAGTTCTTTCTGGCTGAGGTGTCCCCAGCAGTTCTGTGTTCCTTTTAACAAATACTCCCAGAGTCGGGATGGAAGGTCGCAGGGACGTACCGAGAGCAACTGTTTCTGCGGATGCCGGTGCTTGATGTCCTGCAGAATGCCCATGACCTCTGCCTCGTTCTGCCCTGTCCAGTTGATGCTCAGCGGCACCCTGTAGTCATTATCGCTCAGATGACGTGCGGCATAGCTCGACAGCTTCAGAATGGCAGGTCCGCTAGCCCCCCAGTGGGTAATGAGCAGTGGTCCGCTGGCACGCAGTTTCGTTCCAGGGATCATCACCGACGCCTCCTCGACAACCAAGCCCATAAGGTTATGGAATGCCTTGTTGTCAATGCTCAGCGAAAACAGCGATGGCACTGGTTTGACTATCTCATGTCCAGCATCGGCCAGCCACTGCAACCCTTCAGCACGTGGCGAACCACCTGTGCAGACAGCTACATAGTCGTAGTCATGCAGCTCGCTCAGGGAGTTGACTTTGGCTCCTGTAAGTATATGTACATTGTGGCGGTGGGCTTCACTAAGGAAACAATCTATGATGGTCTGCGAGTCCTGCGAGGCTGGAAACACACATCCATCGTCCTGAGTGACGAGTCTCACTCCGTGACGCTCGAACCATTTGAAGGCATCACGTGGACCAAACTGATTGAAAAGGCGTTTCATCAACCTGTGACCGCGAGGATAGACAGCAGCTAGGTCAACGACATGCTCAAAGGAATTGGTGCAGTTGCAACGTCCACCGCCCGACACTTTCACCTTGTCCAACACCCTCTGACTGCGTTCAAGGATGGTGACATCCATCTCCGGCACCATCTCCTTTAAGTTGATGGCTAGGAAGAAGCCTGCCGCACCTCCACCTATTATTGCAGTTCTGGCCATGAGTCTATTCTAGCCTTATTGTTGTACCTTCAACTTAGCTGCTGCCATGCTGAACTCACATCCGCAATAGCGCTGGTTGTAGAAATTGTATTCCCGCAAGAGCTGGTTCCGACGTTCCTGGAGTCCGCCCTTGCGCCAGTTCTGAGCCCAGAAGCGAGTACCACTGACTGCTCGTTCAGCGGCCATACCAGCCTGGTTTATCTGTTCAAGGCTCTTCCATCGCGAGGAAGCCAGTGTGGTGGTGAACACCTCCAGGCCCTGTTGTCGAGTGAAGAGTGCAGTGGCTAGCATTCGATAATCAAAGCACTTCTGACACCTGCCTCCGCGTTCAGGTTCTAGTTCCAGCCCCTTGACGGCTTCCAGCCACATCTCATGGTCATAGTCGCCATCGTACCATTGCAGTCCCAAGCTCTCAGCATGCCGTTTGCTCTCTGTCTTGCGTATCTGGTACTCTTCCCTAGGATAGATGTTGGGGTTGAAATAGAATATTGTAGGGCTATAGTCGTGGGCCAGCATCCACTCCACTATAGCGGATGAACACGGAGCGCAGCAGGCGTGGAGGATAATAGACCCACCCCCAACCCCTCCCGTGAGGGAGGGGGGTGGGGCTGGCGCGGTGTGGGTATTATTATGGTGCTTGCAGGTCATAAAGAATTACTCTAGCATCAGTTGTTGGAGTTTACTTTTGATGGAATCTATTACAGATGGCATATCGTTTTGTACCTGTTCATTTGAAAAACGTATGACAAAGAAACCAAATGATTCGAGATGTTGAGTGCGCAACTCATCATACTCCATCTGCTCAAATTCACTATGATATGCTCCGTCAACCTCTATTACAAGTTGATGTTGGAGTGATACAAAGTCAACTATATAGTCGGCGATGATATATTGTCTAAAGAACTTGGTGCCTAAAGCTTGATCTCTGAGATACTGCCATAATATTTGCTCTGCAAAAGTTGGGTTCTGACGGTTTATGCGAGCAAACTCTTTCAACAAATCATAGCGGTCTGGCGCTGCCCATTTTAGATTATCATTCATTTTGTTAATCCACCATTAAATACTCTCCACCCACACCGCGCCAGCCTCTCCCCTCCCTCACGGGAGGGGTCGGGGGTGGGTCTGCAGTCTGCCGGTCTTTACCTTATGAACAGCAGTTCCCTGTATTTGGGGAGTGGCCATAGTTCGTCGTCAACGATTAGTTCGAGTTTATCTACATGATAGCGTATCTGTTCCATGAGTGGAGCCACGGTGTCGTGGTAGGCTATAGCTTTTTCACGCTCATCGGAGATACGGTTAGCCACACGGCGCGCCTCAATCAGACGTCCTACATTCTCAGTTATGAATGAGCTATGCAATGAGATTTCCTCTATGAGGTGCATGTTTGTTGCCGAGAGTTTGTCAGCCTGTTCAGAGGGTAGGATTTCCTTTAGCTTATGCACATTGTCTATAAGCTGACTCTGGTAACAGATGGCTACGGGTATGATATGGTTCATGCAGAGGTCTCCGAAGATGCGAGCCTCAATCTGAATCTTTTTAGTGTAGGTCTCCCACTTTATCTCGTTGCGGGCATTCAGTTCAGCTCTTGTGAACACATTGGTTCGGGCAAACATCTTGACGCTGGCATCGTCGAGGTAGCGGTCTATGACGAGAGGTACGCTGGCTTCCGTGTCGAGTCCACGCTTCTTGGCCTCAACCTTCCACTCGTCGCTGTAGCCGTTGCCGTCAAACAATATTGGGCGGCAGGTGCGGATGTCCTCTCGTAGAACGGAGAGAATGGCATTGAATAACGAATCACGGGAAGAGTCGGGGGTGAGTCTTCTCTCATCCACTCTCTTCTTGAAGTCAATGAGTGCCTCTGCCACGGCAGCATTGAGGGCTATCATTGCACTAGCACAGTTGGCCTCGCTGCCCACCGCACGGAACTCAAATCGGTTGCCAGTGAAGGCAAAGGGCGATGTACGGTTGCGGTCGGTGTTGTCTATGAGCAGCTCTGGTATTTGCGGTATGTCGAGGTGCATCTCCTGCTTTCCTGCAAGCGATATCTGGTCATCGGTGGTGTTGGTGAGATGATCCAGCAGGTCGTTGAGCTGCTTGCCGAGGAAAGAGCTGATGATGGCTGGCGGTGCCTCGTTTGCACCTAGACGGTGTGCGTTTGTGGCACTGACGATGCTAGCTTTGAGCAGTCCGTTGTGACGATAGACAGCCATGAGTGTCTCCACAATGAATGTAACAAAGCGGAGGTTGTCAAGAGGTGTCTTGCCTGGGGCGTGGAGCAGGATACCAGTGTCGGTGGCGAGGCTCCAGTTGTTATGCTTACCCGAGCCGTTGACTCCAGCAAAGGGTTTCTCGTGCAGCAGACAGCGGAAGCCGTGCTTACGAGCCACCCGCTTCATCGTTGACATCATAAGCATATTGTGGTCAACAGCCAGATTGGTCTCCTCGAAGATGGGAGCCAGTTCGAACTGGTTGGGCGCCACCTCGTTGTGACGTGTCTTGCAGGGGATGCCCAGCTCCAGAGCCTGTATCTCCAGGTCGCGCATGAAAGCCACCACTCGCTCTGGTATAGCACCGAAATAGTGGTCGTCCATCTGCTGGTTCTTGGCGGAGTCGTGTCCCATCAGCGTACGCCCTGTCATCAGCAGGTCGGGACGGGCAGAATAGAGGCTTTCATCAACGAGGAAGTACTCCTGCTCCCATCCGAGATTGCTTATCACCTTCTTAACATCGGGGTAGAAATATCTGGCCACATCGGTAGCTGCTTTGTTAACCGCATGGAGGGCTTTCTTCAGGGGAGCCTTATAATCGAGAGCCTCACCGGTGTAGGAGATGAACACCGTGGGTATCATCAGTGTGTCGCCCAGCACGAACACCGGGCTGGCTGGATCCCATGCCGAGTAGCCTCGTGCCTCGAAGGTGGAACGTATGCCGCCGCTGGGAAAGCTCGATGCGTCTGGTTCCTGCTGAACAAGCTGCTTGCCTGTGAACTCCTCGACCATGCCGCCCTTACCGTCGTGTTCCACGAAGCCATCGTGTTTCTCGGCTGTACCCTCGGTCAACGGTTGGAACCAGTGGGTGATGTGGGTCACGCCCAGCTCCACAGCCCAGCGTTTCATGCCCTCGGCCACTGCGTCGGCAGTAGCCATATCTAGTGCCGCGCCGTTGTCTATCACGTCAATCATCTTTTCATAGACAGGCGCTGGCAAGTATTTATACATTTTCTTACGGTCGAACACGTATTTGCCGAAGTACTCCGACGGACGCTCGACTGGTGTAGGCACCTCTACAGGCTTCTTCTTGAAAGCCTCGCCCACTACGGTAAATCTCAGTGTGGAAGACATATTTTAGATTTACTATTTGACGATTTACTATTTAATGATTTGGGCTGCGCGATGCAAGCTGTTGTGGGAGTGCAGGCGGCACGCCTGCAATTAATGATGAATGACGAATGATATTTATCCAAATTTGTGAATTATATTTCTCCCAATTAGTGAAAAGCCCTTACACGCGAGCGTGTACCATTGTCAATTGTCAATTTAATTTTCTTTTCTCCTACCTTATCCCCCTCTCATTCAATGCCCTTTGGTAGCGACGGGCGTTGCGGTTGTGTTCGATGAGGTTGGTGGCGAAGTTATGTGTGCCGGAGAAATCCTCCTTGGCGCAGAAGTAGAGGTAGTCGTGCCGTTCGGCATGCAGCACAGCGTCAATGGCTGCTATGCTGGCCACACGGATAGGGCCTGGGGGAAGACCCAGTCTTTGATAGGTGTTGTAGGGACTACGCACACGCAGATGCTGAGCTAGGATGCGACGTAGCGTGAAGTCGCCAACGGCGAACTTCACTGTGGGGTCGGCCTGGAGTGGCATCCCAAGCCTGAGACGGTTGAGATAGACACCTGCTATGCGAGGTTTCTCGGCGTTGTTGGCCGTTTCCTCGTCAATGATGCTGGCCAGGGTGCATATCTCATTGTAGCTCATGTTGAGGCTGTCAGCAATCTGGTCGCGGCGTTCCCGTTTCCAGAACGCGCTGTTCTCCCTTTCCAGCCTGCGCATCAGCTCGTTAAGACTGATATTCCAGTAAATCTCGTATGTGTTGGGTATGAACAGCGCCGGCAGAGTGGCAGGGGTGAAGCCCAGATTGGCTATGCCGGCAGTATCGCAGAAGGCCTCAGCCAGTGTTGCTGAGTCAAGCATCACCTGCCTGCTCAGGCTTGCAGCCATACGGTCGAGCGTACGCACCGAAGGCACCACTAGTTTCACAGGCTGCTGGAGACCGCTTTTCAAGCGGCGATATACATCTATCAGACGGTCACCTGGCGCGATGGCATAGCAGCCAGAGTGGGGTGTAAAGTCAGAGAAGCGACGAGCCACGTCCCAGCCAGCCGTGGTTTGCAGCTTGGCAGAGTCCTGCAGGAGGCGCACGATGTCCTGCTCAGTGTCCTGCGGATAAACATAGATCAGTGTTGTAGCCTGTATGCTGAAGGGCGAGCTGTAAAGACTTCTCCACCAGCTCCACGCCGTTATACCAGCAGCCAGAAGGACAATTGCTGCAGTTGCAAGCGCGGAATAAACAATCTTACGTTTCTTTGTCATATAAAAGTAATAAAAGAAAAAACGCAGATAAGCTCTGCATTGCGGAGACTGGTATCTGCGATTTGTTCATTTGCTTCTTGGAGCCGACACGGGGACTCGAACCCCGGACCCACGCATTACGAATGCGTTGCTCTACCAACTGAGCCATGTCGGCATGGATGCCATGTTTGAAATCGGCTGCAAAGGTAAGGCTTTCCACCATGACGTGCAACTTTTTCGCTCTATTTTATAGCAGCAACTATTATCGTTGTCTTATTCTACAGACGGCCAGCCAATCTCCTTGTTGGGGATGTGGCTGGCCGTCACTATATAATATATGCTATGGTCCTACTTCACAAGAACCTTCTTGCCATTTCTCATATAAATACCCTTGGATGTAGGCTTGCCGATGCGACGCCCATCGAGGGTACGCCATGTAGCCTTGTCCGTTGTAGCGTTATCCAAGTTCTCTATATCAGTAGTTAAGCCTTCGCTGTTGTCTTCGAAGCGGAGACCAAAGCCCTTCACCTCAGCACTCATAATGGCATCGGCCACGGAGGCTGGTATTCTCATATATGCCGAACAAGCTGGCATATTGACGACATTATCATTTACATAGAAGCCAGGCTTCTCATTGTCATATCCAAATGTGAAGGTGCGATAGCTGATGCCATCCACATCTTCATACGGATGTAGCTGGTATGGGTTCTGAAGACCTACAAGCAGGTTGGCGTATGCAGCCACATCACTTGTTGGCTGCACATCATATACTGTGCCTTCTTCTGCTTCCAAAAGCAATCCCATTCCAGCCATGGCTGTGTAGATACGAGTAACAATCACTTGATTATTATCGTAGCCAGACACTAACCAAGCCTTCACAGGGTCATCGTAGCTAAATGAGATGTTCTCCGCTGGTGTGTATGTCATGAAACGGTCAGTGAACTTCAAGTGTGTTCCATTGCCCAAATAGCTGAGCTTGAAGTCATCGAATGGACACCAGCAAGCACCACTTGTAATATCATCTTCCAGTCGGAGGCCGAAACGTATAGCACCCATATTAGCCTCATACTTGAAGTCGATTACGTTGTGGTAACGCTTCTGAGCCACAAAGGTCTTGAAGCCTGCTAAGCTTATAGGAGCTACGAAGCTGAAGTGTTCTGTTGTGTATTTCGCACTGCCAGATACAGCACTCTTTAGTTCCTCGTTCTCCTCTGTGTCCTCAATAGCACCGTTAATGATATCACTCCATGCCACAACCTTCTTTTCATTGTTCAGACCAATACCCTTAATATAGAAATACTCGTTGTCAAGCAGAGTGCTGTCGGCAGCATTGAGAGCTGCAACGATCTTATCTGAGTTGCCTGGAAAGTAAAGAGCATCTACCTCCAGACGCCAGTAACCATCCTTCAGAGTAGGAATCTCCTGATAGATGTCGAATGTGCCAGTGTTCCAGAACTCTGCGCAGTTGCCTGAGCCACCCTCGATACCTGGGTTACCACGGCTTACAGTGTATGTCCAGCCATCCCAGTTGCTGTCGAAGCTCGGATTG
>JAFZQR010000049.1 GCA_017620295.1 Bacteroidaceae bacterium | reverse complement strand
TCAGGCCAGATGTTTGCCGCCAGCTTCTTTCAGATTCCGACTCGCGACGGACACCCTTGCTCTTGGCTATGTGATTCCCGCTATTAGGGCTCACTCGGGACTTGCACCCGTTAGACAATGCTCATGCCGAGCATACAAAAAAGGTGGCAAGATGCCATCAGCACCTTGCCACCCCATTATCTTTTCTTTCTGACTTCTTGTCGCTGAGAATTAGAAGTTGTAGTAGAGACCGAATGACAGGCCCTCGCCGTTCACGCCAAAGCCTAAACGCTTCTGCTCATATCTGTCGTCATTCTCATAGCCGAGGTAGCCAAGCTTAGTTACAAAGCTGAACTTTGGAGTGAGAGCTATAGCAAGACCTGGACGAACACCTACACCCCATGTTGTCTTAGAATCGTCACCTTCCTGCTTGAAAGCGCTTACATTGAAACCACCGTCAACGAATGCAGATACGATACCGCTACGGAAGAAAGTGTAACGAGCGAATGGAGTTACGCCAAAAGTTGTCTGAGATTTGCTGTCGCCAGAACGGAAACGAGCAGTCAGATCAATTGCAAGTGCCCAATTCTCATCGAGGGTATAACCTACTTCAGGAGCAACTGTAATATAGTTGTCCTTAGTTCCATAAGAATCCTCATTAAGGTAGCTAACTGATCCACCGACCCAAACCTGAGCGTTTGCTGCGATAGAAGAAACTGCAAGAGCAGCCATCAAAAGAATCTTTTTCATAATCGTCTAAGTTTAATAATGTTTAATACAGACGTTCCTACTCTTTTATGGGTTTTCGGATACCCCCTTCCTTTTTCTATTGCGATGCAAAGGTAGAACCTTTTACTGAAACATGCAAATATTTTCTGCATAAAACGATTAACATACATGAACATAAGATAACATTGATTTTATGTTATACAACATACTAATCCACTATTACATAAAGTATTGCGCCTAGACATTATGGAAATTCGAACACTATACAGCACAAATCAGCACGGCAAAGTTAGCTACTAAAAGCGAAAAATTGAACAAACTATCATGTAAGCCCAAAATTTTGAAACAAGAATTCTGCCGATGAATTTATGATTAAAATTATGCAAAATGCGTGCATTTGTATTACTTTTGCACGGCAGTAATTCAAAACCAATCATTCAACACTTATTATAATAGGTACTATGGCCAACCAACTACCCGAAAATGCCTTCCGCGAGCTACAGGAGGGCGAAACCTACGAACCATTGATGAGTCCACACAAAGGCTACCCTGAAGTTAACGCATGGAGCGTGGCGTGGGGTATTGTGATGGCTATACTGTTCTCCGCCGCCACTGCCTACTTAGGGCTGCGTGTAGGACAGGTATTTGAAGCCGCCATCCCCATAGCAATCATAGCAGTTGGCGTGTCCACAGCCGCCAAGCGCAAGAGCGCACTTGGTGAGAACGTCATCATCCAGAGTATAGGCGCCTGTTCGGGGTCGGTTGTGGCAGGAGCAATTTTCACCCTGCCAGCCATATTCATCCTACAGCATAAGTACCCTGAGATGTCGGCATCGTTCCTTGAGATATTCCTCAGCTCGCTGATGGGAGGAATCATTGGCATTCTGTTCCTGATACCCTTCCGCAAATATTTCGTGCAGGACATGCACGGCAAGTACCCCTTCCCCGAAGCCACAGCCACGACACAGGTGCTGGTAAGCGGCGAGCAGGGAGGCGGACAGGCCAAGCCGCTGCTCATAGCCGGCCTGATAGGCGGTTTGTACGACTTCATTGTAAGCACCTTCGGTTGGTGGGCAGAGACATTCACCACACGTGTAGTGCCGCTGGGAGCGGCCATTGCCACCAAGACCAAACTGGTGTTCAAGGTTAACACGGGTGCTGCGGTACTAGGATTGGGCTATATTGTAGGCCTGAAGTACGCTGCCATCATCTGCGCAGGCTCGCTGGCTGTGTGGTGGCTGATAGTGCCGGGAATGGCATTGCTCTTCCCCGACACAGTGATGAACCAATGGAATGCCGAAATCACCATTCCAGTAGGAGACATGCAGCCAGAAGATATATTCAAGTACTACGCCAAGAGCATAGGCATAGGCGGCATTGCGATGGCAGGCTTGATAGGAATATGGAAGAGCCGTAAGATAATTGCCGGTGCGGTCAAGCTGGCCGGTAAGGAAATGCGCGGTGGTGCAGCTCAGAAGTCAGAGGCTCTGCGCACACAGCGTGACATCTCATTCCGCATAATAGCCATCGGAGCATTGCTCACCATCATAGCCACTTTCATATTCTTCTGGCTAGGAGTGATGAAGGGTGACCTGCTCTTTGCCATCGTGGGCATACTGCTCGTAACGGTGATAGCATTCCTGTTCACCACCGTAGCAGCCAATGCAATCGCAATTGTTGGCTCCAACCCCGTGTCGGGTATGACACTGATGACCCTCATTCTCGCATCCGTCATCATGGTTGCCGTTGGCCTCAGCGGCACAGGCGGCATGGTGGCAGCACTGATTATGGGTGGTGTTGTCTGCACAGCACTCTCTGTGGCAGGCTCGTTCATTACCGACCTGAAGATTGGCTACTGGCTTGGCACCACACCTGCCAAGCAGGAGACATGGAAGTTTCTGGGTGTGCTGGTCAGCGCAGCCACTGTGGGTGGAGTGATGATGCTGCTAAACGCCACATTTGATTTCTCCGACACCAATGAGATGCCGGCACCACAAGCCAACGCTATGGCTGCCGTCATTGAACCGCTGATGAGCGGTGCGGGCGCACCGTGGCTGCTCTACGCCATCGGTGCTGTGCTGGCTCTGGTGCTTACAGTCTTCAAGGTTCCTGCGTTGGCGTTTGCACTCGGCATGTTCATACCTCTGGAACTGAACATCCCTCTGCTCGTGGGCGGAGCCATCAATTGGTACGTAACCTCACGCAGCAAGGACAGCAAGCTCAATGCCGTACGCGGAGAACGAGGCACCCTACTGGCCAGCGGCTTCATAGCTGGCGGTGCGCTCATGGGTGTTCTGTCTGTGCTGCTACGCTTCTTCAACTTCAACTTCATCAACGAGGTGTGGACAGACAGCCACTGGGCAGAAGCCCTCTCCCTCGTGGCTTACATAGCACTTATCGTTTACCTTGTAAAGGCCAGCTTAGGAAAACCTAGGAAGTCCTAGGGGAACCAACAATGATGCCCGACACCAAGCCCATAGCAGACCTGACAACATCACTGACCTACCTGCCAGGCATAGGTCCCCAGCGAGCCAAGATGCTGGAGGCTGAGCTTGGGTTGCGCACTTTTGGCGACCTGCTGTTCTACTTCCCATACAAGCACATTGACCGTTCACGCATCTACTCAATCGATGAACTCACAGCTGACATGCCATTTGTACAGCTACGAGGTGAGATATTGAGCTACGAGGAAGAAGGTGAGGGGCGGAAGCACCGACTCATAGCTCACTTCACCGATGGACGGAGTGTCATCGATCTTGTGTGGTTCGGAGCCAACGCCATCAAATGGACACGACGGAGCTATCACACCGGTACCATATACATTGTATTTGCGCGCCCCAGCTTGTTCAACGGAAGAATAAACCTGCCACACCCCGACATCGAAGATGCCTCCAAGCTGCGTCTGAGTGCTATGGGGCTACAGCCGTACTACCACACAACCGACCGAATGAAGAAGGGCGGCATGAACAGCCGCTCTATGGAGCGTTTCACACAGACGCTCCTGACTCGCTATGACATACAGCTGCCTGAGACTCTGCCAGCAAGCCTCGTGCAACGCCTGTGTCTGGTGGATCGCACATCATCAGTAAAGAACCTACACTACCCCACTACTGCCGACGAGCTTCGACGCGCCACATACCGACAGAAATTCGAGGAACTGTTTTTCATTCAGCTTGGCATATTGCGTTTCAGCCGTAAGCGGCAACAGGAGGTATATGGACATGTGTTCGGCCATGTGGGTGAACTGTTCAACACCTTCTTCCACCAGCACCTTCCCTTTGAACTAACAGGCGCACAGAAACGCGTAATACGTGAGATGCGCCACGACATGGGAAGCGGCAAACAGATGAACCGTCTGCTACAGGGTGATGTCGGAAGCGGCAAGACGCTGGTGGCTCTGATGACGATGCTCATAGCCCTGGACAACGGCTACCAAGCGTGTCTGATGGCTCCGACAGAGATACTGGCCGAACAGCACTATGCCACCTTCCGTGAGATGCTGGCTGGTATGCCAGTACGAGTGGAGCTACTGACAGGAAACGTAAAAGGAAAGCGTAAGCGGCAACCCATACTTGACGGATTGCGCAATGGCGACGTAAATATACTAATAGGTACACACGCCGTGATTGAAGACACCGTGGAGTTCAGCAATCTCGGACTTGTGGTAATCGACGAGCAGCACCGATTCGGTGTTGCACAACGTGCACGCCTATGGCAGAAGAACGATACCCCGCCACACGTGCTGGTGATGACCGCCACCCCTATACCACGCACACTGGCCATGACCCTCTACGGCGACCTCGAAGTAAGCATTATCGACGAGCTTCCACCAGGACGCAAGCCCATTGAAACCCAGCACTACTGGGAGGAGCGCACCGAAGCCCTCTACCACGGCCTGCGCACAGAGATAGCCAAAGGCCGACAGGCATATATCGTCTATCCACTCATAAAAGAAAGTGCAAAGATGGACATGAAAAACCTGGAGGACGGCTACGAACACCTTTGCCAGGTATTCCCTGACCTGCACCTCTCCAAGATACACGGCCAGATGAAGGCAGCAGAAAAGGATGCCGAGATGCAACGCTTCATCAACGGCGAGACACAGATGCTGGTGGCTACTACTGTGGTTGAGGTTGGAGTCAACGTCCCCAACGCCTCGGTGATGGTAATACAGAATGCTGAGAGGTTTGGCCTGTCGCAACTGCATCAGCTACGTGGACGTGTAGGACGCGGAGCAGAGCAGAGCTACTGCATACTGGTGACCAAATACAACCTATCGTCCGATACCAAGAAACGCATACGCATCATGTGCGACACCAACGATGGCTTTGAGATCGCGGAGGCCGACCTGCGATTGCGCGGTCCTGGCGACCTCGAAGGAACCCAGCAAAGCGGCGTGGCCTTCAACCTCCACATCGCCAACCTCGCACGCGACGGACAGCTCGTACAGATGGCTCGCGACACCGCCAACGAGATACTAGATCAAGACCCAGAGCAAAACCTGCCAGAACACGCCTCCATGTGGCGACATCTCAAAGAGCTTGCCCAGACAAACATCGACTGGAGCAACATCTCATAATTGAATCCACTTTAAAAAGTCGGATAGTCCGACCGATTAATATATTACGTTAGTTTAACACAATATCGCTCTTTGACATTTTGCAATCTGGAGATAATAGTGTACCTTTGTACTATCAATACGAGGTATCACATGTCATTC
>JAFZQR010000048.1 GCA_017620295.1 Bacteroidaceae bacterium | reverse complement strand
TCCGATTCACGATAGAATCCACGACTTTGGCGAGGTAGAGCAGACGCTCAGCACTCGCGAACGTAAACTGCAGGCATCGCGCTGTATGGACTGTGGCGTGCCCTTCTGCCATTGGGCATGTCCGCTGGGCAACAAAGCCCCTGAGTGGAACGATGCGCTGTACAAAGGTGACTGGGAGCTGGCCTACCGCCTCCTCAACGCCACCAACCCCTTCCCAGAGTTCACTGGCCGCATCTGTCCCGCCCTGTGCGAGAAGGCCTGTGTGCTGAACCGTTTTAACCACGAGCCAACTACCAATCGTGAAGATGAGGCCGCCATCACCGAGATGGCTTTCCAGGAGGGTTTCATCCAGCCCCGCATCCCCGCCACCCGCGTGATGAAAGCCACCACTCCCGCCGGTTCTCCGGCGGGTCTCCGCCCCGTCCGCGTCGCCGTCATCGGCGCCGGCCCCGCCGGCCTCGCCTGTGCCAACGACCTCAACCAGCTCGGCTACACCGTCACCGTCTTCGAGAAGAACGAATCCGCCGGCGGCCTCCTTCGATACGGCATCCCCAACTTCAAGCTGAACAAGGCCATCATCGACCGCCGCATCCGCCTCCTCGAAGCCGAGGGCATCGAGTTCCGCTACAATAGTTCCGTTTCTTCTGATGCGATTTCATCGCATCTCTCCGCCGAGTTCGACGCCATCGTCCTCGCCACCGGCACCCCCACCGCCCGTGACCTCAAGGCCCCCGGCCGCGAATTAAAGGGTGTTCATTTCGCCCTCGAGCTGCTCTCCCAGCAGAACCGTGTGCTCGCTGGCATCGAGTTCAGCAAGGACGACCGCATCACAGCCAAGGGCAAGGACGTCCTCGTCATCGGCGGCGGCGACACCGGCTCTGACTGCATCGGCACCGCCCACCGCCAGGGCTGCAAGTCCGTCACCCAGATCGAAATCATGCCCCGTCCCGTCGAGGGCCCCGACGACCCCCAGAACCCCTGGCCCAACTGGCCTCGCACCCTCAAGACCACTTCGAGTCACGAGGAAGGTTGCACCCGCCGTTGGAACATCAACACCCTCGAGTTCCTGGGTAAGGATGGCAAGCTGACTGGCGTAAAGGTTCAGGAGATTGACTGGAAGCCGGCTTCCCCCCAAGGGGGGACGGGAGGGGGGCCTGATCGCCCCATCATGGTAGAGAAGGGTAAGCCCGAAATCATCAAGGCCGAGCTCGTCCTCCTCGCCATGGGATTCCTGAAGCCAGAGCATCCTGAGTACCCCAAGAACGTCTTCGTATGTGGTGACTCAGCCAATGGCGCCAGCCTCGTAGTTCGCGCTATGGCCTCAGGTAAGCAGACTGCTAAGAAAGTTGACCAATTCTTGAAATAACATGAGCAGGATCCATTTCACCAAGATGCACGGAGCTGGCAATGACTACATCTACGTCGATGCCATGCAGTACCCCATCGCCGACCCTGCTAAAGCATCTATCCTTTGGAGCGATCGCCATAAAGGCATCGGCTCCGATGGATTGGTGTTGATAGACAAGTCGCCTATTCCTGAGGCCGACTATTCTATGCGCATATTCAATGCCGATGGCAGCGAGGCCATGATGTGTGGCAATGCATCGAGGTGCATAGGAAAATATCTCTACGAGCGTGGTCTGACAAACAAAACAGAAATCCGTCTGCTCACGCTATCAGGAATCAAGACTCTGGACCTGCATATAAATGCGAAGTCCAATACTGTTGATACTGTTACGGTTGATATGCTTGAACCATCACTGAGTTCAGCTAAGCAGCTTGCTATCCCAGAGCTGATTGATGGAGAACTGCATGCTGGGGGGCAAATCATGAAAGGCACATTTGTCTCAATGGGCAACCCCCATTGCGTCATCTTTGTGGAATCACTACGCCATCTTGATGTCGCTGAACTTGGTTCGCAACTCGAACACCACCCGCTGTTCCCAGAACGCTGCAACATAGAGTTTGCCGAAATGCGTCCTGACGGTATCCTCATGCGCGTATGGGAACGCGGCAGTGGCATCACTTGTGCTTGTGGTACTGGAGCCTGTGCCACAACCGTGGCCGCAGCCGTAACAGGACGCGCAGGACGATGTAGTACTATTGTCATGGAGGGAGGTCAGCTTGACATAGAGTGGCGTCCTGAAGATGGACACGTTTATATGACAGGTACTGCAACCTTTGTGTTCGAAGGTGATGTGGAACTATAATTTGAATAGGCATTATGGCACTCGTTAATGAACATTTCCTAAAGTTGCCAAGCAACTACCTGTTTGATGATATTGCCAAGAAGGTCAATGTCTTCAAGACACAGAATCCCAAGAAAGATATTATCAGCCTAGGTATTGGCGATGTAACCCAGCCACTATGTCCAGCTGTTATTGAAGCCCTGCATCGAGCTACAAATGAGATGTCGTTAGCCAGTACTTTCCGTGGCTATGGGCCAGAGCAGGGTTACGATTTCCTGCGCGAAGCCATACTGAAGAATGATTTCTTCTCACGTAGCATACGTCTGGACAAGGATGAAATCTTCATCAATGACGGAGCCAAAAGTGACACAGGTAACTTTCAGGAACTGATACGCTGGGACAACTCGATAGCCGTCACCGATCCCATCTACCCGGTGTATATCGACTCTAATGTGATGATAGGCCGGGCTGGCACGAAGGGAGAGGATGGCCGTTGGTCAAATGTTATATATTTGCCATGTACCATTGAGAACGGCTTCAAGCCTGAGATTCCACAGCAGCGTGTGGATGTCATTTACTTATGTTACCCCAATAATCCAACAGGTACAGCTCTATCACGTGACGAGTTGCGCAAGTGGGTGAATTATGCCATCAATAACGATACACTCATACTATACGATGCAGCCTACGAGGCTTACATCCAGCACGATGACGTACCTCACAGCATCTATGAGATTAAAGGTGCTCGCAAGGTAGCCGTGGAGTTTCACAGCTTCAGTAAGACAGCTGGGTTCACGGGCATACGCTGTGGCTATACAGTGGTGCCGAAGGAAGTAAGCGTTGCCACGCTTTCAGGCGAGCGCATACAGTTGAACCCTCTTTGGCATCGCCGACAGTGTACCAAGTTCAATGGAACAAGCTATCTGAGCCAGCGAGCCGCAGAAGCAATCTACACAGCTGAAGGACGCAAGCAGGTTAAACAGACAATAGACTATTATATGCAGAACGCACAACACATGAAGAACACATTACGCAGTATAGGTCTAAAAGTATTCGGTGGTGAAGATGCCCCCTATCTGTGGGTGCAGACCCCAGGCGGTATGACCTCATGGCGTTTCTTTGAGCAATTGCTATATAACGCGAATGTCGTGAGTACACCTGGAGTTGGCTTTGGACCTAGCGGCGAGGGCTTCATAAGGCTAACGGCTTTCGGCACCCACGAGAGAACAGATGAGGCTTTGGAAAGGATAAAGAAATTCTATTAGGATACCAGTTCTTAGGTTACAAACAAATACATAACACAAACAATAACATCTTAAACCACGACCCATGCAAGCCCTCATCTAGTCTAATACACTCCATTGCTATGGAGTACATGAGGGAGGGGTCTTATTTGAATTTATTATGAGTACATTGAGATTTCAGATGGTAGGCGAGGCGTTCAAGAAGAAGCCCCTCGCAGTCGAAGCTCCAAGTGAAAGACCGTGTGAGTACTTCGGCAGTAAAGTGTTTAACCGTGAGAAGATGTACAAGTACCTGCCTAAGGATGTATATCAGAAGATGGTGGCTGTCATCGATAATGGAGCACAGTTTGACCGTAATGTTGCCGATGCTGTTGCCGCTGGTATGATGCAGTGGGCTAAGGAAAATGGCGTGACGCATTACACCCACTGGTTCCAACCCCTTACAGAAGGTACCGCTGAAAAACACGACTCATTCATAGAGCACGATGGCAAGGGCGGCATGATTGAGGAGTTCAGCGGCAAGCTGCTTGTTCAGCAGGAACCCGATGCCAGTTCATTTCCCAGTGGTGGCATTCGCTCAACCTTCGAGGCACGCGGTTACTCGGCCTGGGACCCCACGAGTCCCGTCTTCATCATTGACGACACGCTCATCATCCCAACAGTATTTATATCTTATAGTGGCGAGGCACTCGACTACAAGGCTCCTCTTCTGCGTGCACTCAAGGCTGTTAACGTAGCCGCTACGGAAGTGTGTCACTATTTCGACCCTGACGTGAAAAAGGTACAGAGCAATCTGGGTTGGGAGCAGGAGTACTTCCTCGTTGACGAGGGATTGTATGCTGCCCGCCCTGACCTGCTGCTCACTGGTCGCACCCTGATGGGCCACGATTCTGCTAAGAACCAGCAGATGGACGACCACTACTTTGGAGCTATCCCTGAGCGTGTGGCTGCCTTTATGCGCGACCTTGAGATTCAGGCCCTTGAGTTGGGTGTTCCTTGTAAGACACGCCACAACGAGGTTGCTCCTAACCAGTTCGAGCTGGCTCCTATCTTCGAGGAGACTAACCTAGCTGTAGACCACAACATGATGCTGATGTCATTGATGAAGAAGGTGGCTCGTAAGCACGGATTCCGCGTGCTGCTGCACGAGAAGCCATTCGCAGGCATCAACGGTTCTGGTAAGCACAACAACTGGTCTTTGAGCACTGATAATGGCATCCTGCTGCATGCTCCTGGCAAGACTCCAGAGCAGAACCTGCGCTTTGCTACCTTCATCGTTGAGACACTGATGGGTGTTTACAAGCACAACGGTCTGCTGAAGGCTTCTATCATGAGTGCTACCAACGCTCACCGTCTGGGCGCTAACGAGGCTCCCCCAGCAATCGTTTCTTCATTCCTTGGCAAGCAGGTTAGCGAGTTGCTCGACCACATCGAGACAGCCGATAAGGACTTCCTGGCTATGGCTGGTAAGCAGGGCTTGAAGATGGATATCCCTGAGATTCCTGAGCTTTTGATCGATAATACCGATCGTAACCGCACCTCTCCATTCGCCTTCACTGGTAACCGTTTCGAGTTCCGTGCTGTAGGTTCTGAGGCTA
>JAFZQR010000047.1 GCA_017620295.1 Bacteroidaceae bacterium | reverse complement strand
TACAGTTTATGACCTCGTTGGTTATATTCAAAACGAATACCCTTGCTGTCCTCACGCCATTCTGGGCCAGAAAGCGAGTACTGGTTAGCAATCAGAGACTCATCAGCCTTAATCACACGTCCCGTAGCCACTTCAACGACATACGGAACCTTCTGCATCAATTCGTCACCAGGCTTGGCATACTCCTGTTTGTGAAGAACTGGTTGCAGCTGGTCGGATGGTGAACTCTCAACGTAATAGACATAGCGTTTCTCAACCGGACGTATCTTGCAAGCTGCGACATAACGTCCGTCAGGACTCCAATATATATAGCTACTGAAGTAGTTGGAAAGCGTTCCGTCCCAGGTTAGCGCACGAGCCTCTGAGCCATCGGGTTTGGCAATCCACAGGTTATCATTGCGGACAAAAGCCACTAGCTGAGAGTCTGGAGAGAGTACAGGTCCAGCTTCGCGCTCATCTCCCACCTCCATCCAGTGACGTTGTTGACGACGCTGAGACGGGTTGGCTATGAAAGAGCCATGATGACGGCCATAATTGCGCGTGGATTCGAGAACAACTGGATGCTGGGAGGTGGTATCAGCCAACACGACCCTGCCATCAGCTGTCACCTGACCGAAATGCCATGTGCCTCCACCTCCAACGCCGTCCGTCAGATGATACTGGAACTTGCCATCCGGCAGCCACCTCACGTCATCGGAATAGTCCTTGACCTGTTGCCAAGAGAAAGTCTGTCGTGCAGCAAAGGCCCGCTTATAGTCATCGGGAGTGCCTTGAGCAAAAAGTGTAAGAGGGGCTAAGAGGGCCACCAAGAGATAGAGCTTATAAGGCTTATAAGGCTTATAGGGCTTATGAGGCTTATGGGGCATGTGGGATTTTATTTCAGGTTAGCTTTCTTCGCATTCTTCCTTACAATCTCTGCGAACTCCTGAGGCTTGATGGTGACTGGGCCAAGCATGAATTCAGGGATGTTGTAGCTTCGCATGAACTCGCGATGGTATTGCGGATTGTCTTGTGGAAGTTCAAATGGCTTGGTGAAATGGCCATTGCCATCGTGGTGAGCTATAAACGGGCGAGTGAAGTTACCATCGACACGACGAGTTGAGAACACAATCCATTGACCAGTGTGGGACCATGAGTGGTAGCTCTCCACATCGGGTGAATTAAGTTCGCTGATGAGGCGGAAGCCTTCTGGAAGTGGTGATTTGTCGGCCTTGACATCGCGCAGGCTGTCGGAAAGCTCATTCACACGTGCATCAGAGATTAATGTACCAACCATATCGCGTATAGATTGATGACTGATGACAGGGTGAGTTACAGGTTCGACTGGCTGTACCTTGTCCAATTCTATAAGCAAGAGGTCGGCATCGTTGTGCCAGATATGGAACACTCCCGACTGTCCTTGAGTGAGCATCAGGAAGCGTCCATCCGGTGAGATACGCGGGAATGTAACGCTGCGATTGCGAGCCACGGCATCATATATAAGTTCCCGCTCACCAAAAGTACGTGTCTCAGCATCAAAAGGCATTCGATAGAGGTTGTACTGTACATCGCGAGAGTAGCGTATCAGTTCCAAATCCTGTGATATACTGTCAAGGCATTCCCAATGGGCACTGACAAAATAGATATATTTACCGTCGGGACTCCATGTGGGGAAGCACTCAAGGTCGGTGCTGTCAGATGTAATAGGGGTGACTTCGTTGGACTTGATGTCGTAGAAAATCAGATTACTCTTGGCATCCTGCACTTCTATCTTCTTTATGTCACGTGTGTGGAATGTCTGACTGGTGAGGTTTGTACTGAACACAACCCAGGGTTCAGTGGGATGCCATGCAGGATATACACCAGCGGATAGCGTTTGATCTGTCTTAAGATCAATCTTGCTTACATTACCATCATAGTTGATGACCGTACCACCCAGATACTGGCGCACATGGAACAATGCGCGTTGCGGATTGCCTCCCTGTGTGTGATGGCAGTTGATGCACTGTCCGTTATGTTCATCTCCATTGATCATGTTACCATATATGAGTGTCTCATCGTAGGTTTCCAGGTTGCGCTGGTTGATGGTCAAGTCCTCGTAGGTTACATACGAGGGTGAAATGAGTCGATAACTGATGTAAGGGTCAATGCTGTCTGAACTGACATGGAATGCAAATGGCTTGTGACGTGTCCATTGTCCATCCCCAGTAGCAGTAAAGACTTCCACATCAATGTCACCATTATGTGCAATTGCTTTAGCAACAATTTCGTGCCAGTCGTCAAAACTCAGACACACGTCCTGCCCTCCTTCTGTCCATGACTCGCTGCCTACAGTGAAGCGTGTGACATAATCTGACGCTTCTGCCTCAATGTGAAAGTGCAGAGGTGCAATGTTGGCAGGAACAGTCACATCAACATAATCTGGATATATGGCAGGGATAGCATCGCTGTCGGTATATTTCTCTGGCACTGAAGTTGTGCAGGAGAAGAGAAGATGCGATAAAATCGCAACACACAGTACAAGCTTTATCTTGTAAATGCAGGATAACATGATGGTAGTTTAGTTTGTCCTTTGGTTTCTAACGAGGAAATAATAATAGAAGAAGGTGTCGCCAAACATTGGATAAAATGCTTTTGCCTTCTGCTGCTCATCCATTGCTCCACACTGGTCGTTGAACTCCATGAAGCGTTTGTAGGTGTTTATGACACTCTCATCAAAAGGCATGTGGCTGATGTCAACACGGAAAGGTTCCAACATACCATATAGATAGGCGGCCTGCTGATAGATGATTGGCATGTGCTGACCTGGATGCAAACGAGCATACTGCTCAAAGTGTGGCCAGAAAGTAGGAATATCTTTTAGCTGAAGAGCAAAGATTAATGACGCCTCCTGGAACACTGGGTCAAGGCCTCCACCGTGAGCAAAGGTGTTGATAAGATACAACTCTATGAGACCACTGTCACCATCCAGACGGTCAGGGTAGGTCATGAGGTGCATGATGGGAAGGAATTCTCGCTGCTCCGTCTCGGTCAATAGAGGCTTACCAGCCTTTACAGACGCCTCTGCCTTGTTCAGGTCGAAGGCATCGTGGCGGTCAAGTAGTGAAGCATAGCGTTTAGCCCACTTGCGGTGGAAGGTTGTCATACTGAGCATACGCAGATACTTGCGTGCAGCCTCCCACTCGTGGTTGAGAAGGCTTGTACGAGCCATGAACTTCAGTGTCTCAGCTTTCCAACCAAACTCCACGCCATCCTCCATACACCAACGATAGCAGAAGTTGGCTTTCCCGTAGTGATAATATACCAGCTTGCCACCCACCTGAGTCATGCGTACTATCCACGGTGCGTTCTGCTGCTCGGCACCTTCAGGATAGCTACACATCTCGTTGCCAGCCCGTCCGAGACGGAACAGTGCGAGATTGCGGAACATGACCATCATACGTGTGGGTTTGACTGTTGTGCTGCCATCACGTGCTATCTGCAAAACGCGTTCCCAGTCGAGTTCCTCTACAGCACGGTTCATGGCCAACTCCTTGTGGAAGTTCACATCGCGATACCACACCTTGCTCACGCCCACTATTGCAGCAAGCACCAGCACCAGCGGAACAGCTGACGCTGTGACAGTGCGCCAACCCATGCCATGCCGGTTGGCAGCCTTGTGCTTTGGTGTATCGGCGGCTGCCGTATTCGTTTTCTCATAGAGCAAGCCTTGCAGCATCATCTGTATAGTGGCGACGGCAAAGGCAGCCATCAGTCCATAGTAAGGCCAATAGTACTGTGTCAGCACATCCTTGGAATAGCGGAACGACGGAAGAGCAGCACGGTAGATGAACTCTTTCTCCGTCATCTCGTAGCAAGACTGATAGAAGAACTGAGGCACAAAAACAATAAGCAGTATGCCTGTCAGGCCGATGAGATTATTCAAAGCGATAGAGCCGGCATTGCCCTTGAAATCAGTAACGGCGTCTTTGTAAATTGTAACAACAGCATAACCGCAGATGAGTGCAGTGCCGCCCAATCCCCACGCACCAAACCATGCATAGCCACACACAGTCCACACTATGAGCCAAGGCAACTGTAGCCACCACTTGCGCAGCAGGCGGTGGACACACAGCGACAACAATGCCACCAACACACCTACAGTTGGAACTAACAGATGACCCTGAAGCTTCTGATAGTAAATCCAGTAGCCTGTCTGTGTAAACGCAGCCAGAAGAGCCAGCGGCACAAGCAGCGACAGCAGCATCCAGCCTTTACGCTGATTATACACCCACACAGTGAGCAGGCTTATACCTACCCACAAGCCACAAAGGATACCAGTGCCCAGCCAAGGATAGTAGAAGAACTGTGTCAGATAGCATGCCACCCATGAGGCCACGGCACCAGGGTACTGTGCCAGCTGATTCCAATAGGCACCTGTGGGTAACCACAGGTTCAGTTCCTGCGACCGGAGTAACAGTTCCTCTTCATTTTTGACAAGTAATACACCAGCTATGATGATAACAGCTATGACGGGCAGGAAAAAAGCCTCACCCCCGACCCCTCTCCGAGTGGAGAGGGGAGTATGATCTATTTGAGAGTCGGGCGTGTCTGCAGACGGTTTATTAGCTTTGTTGGATTTACTTTCTTTACTCATTTTTGTTAAGTCTAGTCTTATCTTGCAAGGTATATACTCCCCTCTCCACTCGGAGAGGGGTTGGGGGTGAGGCTTCTTTTTTACTCGGCCTTCACGATGTATGTGAAGGTGTGGTCTTCATACTTAGGCACGAAGCGGTCTTGTGGCCATGCGCCCCAGCTGGTCACGCAGCCAAGACCCATCTGGAAGGCACGTACCTGTACCACTGTGTAGTCGCGTGGCACGAGATCACCGCTGTGGCTCTGATGTGCGCCCTTGTTTGGTCCGTCGTCAAGGTCACTGATCTCGTATGGCATAGCAGACATCTCCATCGGGCCACAAGCC
>JAFZQR010000007.1 GCA_017620295.1 Bacteroidaceae bacterium | reverse complement strand
CTCGATTCATCTGAGGAATACATGATTGGTAAGGAAGAAGCTGGACGAATCATAGATGAAGTTAAGGCTGGTGTGAAGCAGTGGAAATTAGTTGCCACTCGCCTTGGTATAGCCAAGCGAGAAATAGAGGTGTTTGAACAGGTGTATCAACGTTCGCTGAATTGAACGAAAAACTGTAGCAATATGTAGCGGTGTTGAAACACAACGACTTACATGCAATGATGGTAATAAGCCAATGTAGCGAAGATGTAGCAGCATGTATCTGAATGTAGCAAAGAAAACATATAATATATGAATAGTAAAGATTCAATGATAATGACCATACAAGAAGCCATAGAAGCCCGGCATAGTGTGAGGGCATTTAAGGAACAGCCGTTGACCGAGGAAATCGTCAAGCTGCTGGAAGGAAAGATTGATGAATTGAATCGTGAAGGCGGGTTGCATATCCAGCTTATTCTGAACGAGCCAAAGGCATTCCAAGGCACGCTGGCCAAGTATGGTAAGTTCCGAGGCGTGAATAACTACATTGTCATGGCCGGAAAGAAATCAGATGACCTTGATGAACGTGTAGGCTATTACGGTGAACAGTTGGTGTTATATGCTCAGACCTTAGGCTTAAACACCTGTTGGGTGGGACTCAGTTACTCAAAGGTGCCAGGAACGTATGTACTTGACGAGGGTGAGAAGATAGCCTGTTATATTGCCATAGGCTATGGTGAAACACAGGGTGTTGGTCATAAGATCAAGACTGTCGAACAAGTCAGCAATGCCAGCGACATCACTCCTTCTTGGTTCAAGAGAGGTGTGGAAGCAGCCTTGCTTGCCCCAACTGCGGTGAACCAGCAGAAGTTCTCTTTTGAGTACGTCGGAATGAGCAATAATCGCCATCAAGTACGAGCCAAGAAAGGTTTTTCCATGATTGGCTATACGCAGATGGATTTGGGCATCGCCAAATATCATTTTGAGATTGGCGCAGGAAAAGAAAACTTTGACTGGGTATGAAGAAAGGTATCACCATACTGTTATTGACAATGATGGCTACGTTCACCTTGTCTGCACAGGGAATCATTGATGTGCATTCCCACCTGATTACATCCGAGTTCCAGAAGGATTTGGAAAAGCATAATCTGCTTATGGATGAGGGGTTCCCTTTGCCCAAGTATGATGTGGAAGCCCATCTGAAGTGGATGGACGAGGCCGGGATAGCGACATCCGTGCTTACCCTTGCTGCACCACAGCCTGCAAGCAGAGAGAGCATCAGGCAAGCCAATGAGAAGGCTGCCCAAATCAAGAAAGAGCATCCAGGTCGTTTCCTGTTCTGTGCTGCCTTGCCTCTGCCCGATGTTGATGCCGCCATGGAAGAAGCTAAGTATGCCCTTGACGTACTGAAAGCCGACGGCATCAAACTGGCAACAAATGCTCGTGGACAGTATCTTGGGGTGCAGGAACTCGACACGTTGTTTTCCCTGCTGAATGAACGCCATGCCGTGGTGATACTACATCCGCATCGTCCAGAGCCAGTCAACAAGCAGGTAATGCAGCAAACGCCTCTTGCCATGCAGGAGTATCTCTCTGAGACTACTCGTGCGGTTTCAAATATGATTAGCCGCAATGTGTTGGCCCGCTATAATAATATAAAGGTGATAGTGCCGCATTGCGGAGCCTATCTGCCGCTGATGGTTCCACGCATGAAGTCGCTGACACCTGTAATGCAGGCCAATAAACTGGTAGGCGACATAGACTGGGAGGCGAATCTCGCAGCCCTCTACTATGACCTTGCCGGTGCTCATTCGCCAGAGGTCATCCGTATGCTGCTCACCATCACCACGCCCGACCACCTTCTCTATGGTTCCGACTACCCCTACGTCGCCCCGCAGGTGCTCACTCAGAGCCTCCAGCGCATGCAGCAGTATCTGACTACTGAGCCAGACCTTGCACCTTACAAGGAGATGATTCTCCACAAGAATGCAAATAGGCTGCTGCAAGCCCCCCATACTGCCCCCGAGGGGGCTTCTATAGTTCTGCAGGCTGACGGAGGGTCTATAGTGTCCCCCTCGGGGGACGAAGGGGGGGCCACTCTCGTCCGCATTGCTGAAATAGAGGTCTATCCTGAACAACTAGAAGCATATTTGGATGCTGCAACAGAGATTCAGCAGAAGAGTCTCGCAGAGGAGCCTGGTGTGCTCTGCCTCTTCCCAAATCAAATGAAGAGTGATTCCACTCAGTTTCGCATCCTCGAAATATACGCATCGCAAGAGGCCTATCAGCACCACATCCAGACCGCCCACTTCCAGAAATACAAGCAGGGAACTCTCCACATGGTGAAGTCGCTGAAGCTACAAGACCTCAAGCCCCTCGATCGCGAGACGATGAGCAAGATTTTCGAAAGACTTAAATAGAAAAGCAGATGAAAAATATCATTTTATTACTTGCAGCGATGCTGCTGACGTGCTGCTCTTCGGACAGCGAAGTGAATGCACAGGAACCGCAGACCCCTGCGAGCGGGAATGTGCTGGTGGCATATTTCTCGTTTACGAACAACACGAAAGCGTATGCCGAGAAGATTGCTGAGATGACTGGCGGCGACCTCTACGAGATTGTGCCGGAAGTGGCCTATGGAGACGAGAACAACAGCTATTACGACCAGAGCACACGGGCCTATAAGGAACAATACAATACGGGTGGTGAGCAAAGACCAGCCATCAAGAAGACATTAGCCAATGCCTCGCAGTACAACATTATCTTTCTCGGTAGCCCCATCTGGTACGGCAAGTCGCCCCGCGTCATCCTGACGTTCCTCGACACATACGGTTTCAAGGGAAAGACGGTCATCCCTTTCGTTACTTCTGGTTCCACAGGCATCAGCAACGTAAATAGCGAACTACGCTCTACCTTTCCTGACATCACCTGGAAAGAAGGCAGACGGCTCAACGGCACGTCGGATGCCGACCTTCGCACGTGGGTTCAGAGCTTTGTTGGATCAACTACACAGAAAATGTATCTCACCATCGGTGGCGTGACAAAGACGGCAACGCTGGTCAGCAACTCTTCTACAGAGGCTTTGGTGGCGCAACTTCAAAAAGGCGATATCACCTACGAAGCACACGATTATGGCGACTTCGAG
>JAFZQR010000006.1 GCA_017620295.1 Bacteroidaceae bacterium | reverse complement strand
TACCCGTGCCTTGTAGATTATTATGTGAAGTTGCATCCGTGTTAGGAACCGCCGTATGCGGAACCGCATGTACGGTGGTGTGAGAGGTCGGAAAACGAAAGTAGGAAGAAAACTACTTCGTTTTCCTCCTACTCGATTGTAAAGTATGCAACAGGATTTGTTTATCTATTCATATATTCCACTTGTATTCATATTCTTTATTGCTGTCTAGTTGTAGTATTGTTGATAATGCAAAGGTATGCATAGATAATGGTATTTGCAAGATGGCATATCAGTTTATTCCTAAGAACGCTAATTGGCAAACAATGTTATGCACTGATAGCACTTTGCATTCATTTGCATTACAATTATTACCATTTGAAGCCTAAAATTGATGAAAACTATGATTTTTTGACACAAAAAGACGAATTTTCACAATTCATATTGTTGTAAGTTAAAAAAGTATTATCTTTGCGGGCTGAAATGCAATCTGCATTCTAATGCAAATATGCAATCATTAAAGGAGCTATCTGACCCCTGTACTTATTTATAAATAAGGTATAGGGGATAAAACACGATAAGACGCATAACAGCAATTATGTTTAATTAATGAGAGTATTTATGGAAAAAAGAATCTCTTTGCTTCTGTCCGCGCTGTTCCTCTGTGTAGGAATGGCAATGGCACAGATCACGGTGCAAGGCACAATCATCGCCGCAGACGACGGTGAGCCTCTGCCCGGAGCATCGGTAAAGGTTGTTGGGGAAAACACCCGCACTATTACCGACATCAACGGTCAATTTACGATTATTGTACCAAACGCCGATTCGCGCCTTCAGATTAGCCACATCGGCATGCTAACTCGCGTGGTTCGCGCCCGCAGTGGTATGCAGATTGCATTGGATACCGATGAAAGCCAGTTGGATGAGGTGATGGTTGTGGCTTACGGAACCCAGAAGCGTTCAAGCTTCACTGGTGCGGCTACTACGATTAAGAGCGAAAGGATTGAAGGCCTACAGGTTAGTGACTTAGGTAAGGCTCTTGATGGTCAGGTGGCAGGTGTACAGATCAGTCAGGTTACAGGTACACCTGGTTCTACCAGCACCATTGTAGTTCGTGGAGTCGGTTCTGTCAGTGCTGGCATTGAACCTCTGATAGTGATGGATGGTGTACCTTATGATGGCTCGCTCAACTCTATCCCCTCTCATGATATTGAGAGTCTGACAATCCTAAAGGATGCTGCCGCCAACTCTATGTACGGTGCGCGCGGCGCCAACGGTGTCATTCTGATTACAACCAAGAGCGGTCAATCAGGAAAAACACGCGTAGAATTTGACGGTCGTTGGGGCTTCAATGCTCGTGCAGTGGGTGACTATGACATCATACGTGATCCTGGAGAGTACTATGAAATGGCTTGGGAGGCTATGCGTAACAACTACGCTCAGACTTACGACATGGCAACTGCTGCTCAGATGGCAACTCAAAATCTTATCACTGGCGCAGGTGGTCTTGGCTATAACATTTATAAGGGTGTTGCCGACAATAATATAATAGATCCTCTGACAGGCCATCTCACCGCTGCTGCCGCAGCTGCTGCAACAAAATGGAACGATGACTGGACAAGTGATCCATACGAGAACGGTTTCCGTCAGGAGTACAATGTAACAGTTAGCGGAGGCAACAGTGACAGCAAGCTGCTCTTCTCTGCAGGTTATCTGGGAGATGAGGGCTATGTTGTTAATTCTGGTTTCGACCGCTTCAACGCCCGCGTTAAGGCTGACCAGAAGATAAACGACTTCATGCGTGCTGGTGCCAACATAGGTTATGCTCGTACAAACATGAAGACCTATGGTAACGATTACGGAGGCTATGCAAGTGACCTCTTCTACATGTCACAGCAGTATGCCCCTATCTACCCATTCTACCTCTATGATCAGAACGGTGTAGCTCAGTATGATGAGAATGGCAATCGCCTTTACGACTTCGGTGACACTCCAGGTATGACTCGTCCTATCATGCCAAACGAGAATCCATACGCTTTGGCAAAGGAGACATATCGTCGCCAGCTTCGTGATAATTTGACAACACGTGGTTACTTGGAGATCAAGTTCCTGAAAGACTTCACATTCACAGCCAATGTAAGCTACGACCTGTTCAATACTGTAAGTGCTAATTACACGGCTCCTCTTGGTGGTGCTGCTAGAACATATAATGGTATCGGTGTTAACTCCAATTCACGTTACGGAACTCTGAATGTAAACGAGATACTGGACTGGAATCACATGTTCGGTGATCATGGACTCCACATCATGCTCGTACATGAAAACAAAGATACCCAGAGCAAAGGTATGCATGCTGAGGGACGTGACTTCTTGAACTTTGATGCTCACGATCTCTATAGTGCAGCACAAATCGTTAGCAGCGAGGTGTACACAACCACAACAGAGTATGCCTACGAAGGCTATCTAGCAAAGCTTGAGTACGAGTACAAGGACCGCTACTATCTGACTGGTTCTGTTCGTCGAGATGCTAGTTCACAGTTCAACAAAGACAACCGTTGGGGTACATTCTGGGCTGTAGGTGGTGCTTGGCGCATCAACGAAGAGCCATTCATGAAAAACATCAATTGGGTTAATAACCTGAAATTGAAGGCTTCCTACGGTACTCAGGGTAACCTGCCTAGTGGAGCGCATCTATACTATAATAAATATGGTATTAGCCGAATTGGCGATGGTCAGACATCTGTTGGTAAGGCTACACGTGGCAACCCTGATTTGACATGGGAGAAACAAGGTATGTTCAACGTAGGTTTCGAAGCAGCTCTGTGGAACCGTCTGACTGTTAACTTCGACTTCTTCATCAAAACAAATAAGGACTTGATTTATGCTAGCCCGCTACCACCATCAGAAGGTTCACCTAGAACAATCCTACGCAACGAGGTTGACATGAAGAACACAGGTTTCGAATTCGAAGTTGGCTACGACATTATCAAGACTCATGACATACGTTGGAATCTATCTCTCAACGGTACTCACTACAAGAATGAACTGACCAAACTCCCAGACAGCAAGCCAGAAGCCGACTATCCAGACGGATTCTATCGTAACGGACACTGGTGGAAGAAGGGTGGAAGCATGTACCAATGGGCTGGCTACTACTATCTCGGTGTTGATCCAAACACTGGACAGCCACAGTACAACGCATACGTAAACGACAAGGATGCTGCTGGTAATACTCTTAAGACTAAGCATTGGGAGGTTGTTAGCGACCTGAGCAGCGTGGAGATGAACGAGCTCGAAGACAAGACCCTGATTCCAGACCTCATGGGTGGTATCAGCACATCTTTAGAGGCTTATGGCGTTGACCTCTCTATCGCAACAACTTATCAGATTGGTGGTTGGGTTCGCGACAGAGGTTACTCTTCTCTGATGAGTGCAAACAACTCTCAAGGTGGCAACTGGCACCGTGATATCTTCAACCGTTGGACATCAGCTCACACCAACACAAATATTCCTCAGGTTATTTGGGGCGGTAGCAGCGAGCAAAGCATTAGCGCATACTCAGACTTCTATCTGACAAAAGCAAGCTACTTCAGCATCAAAAATATCACACTGGGATATACTTTGCCAAAGAGCTGGACACGAAAGGCCAACATCGAGCGTCTCCGTATTTACCTGACAGGAGATAATGTATGGCTCTGGAGCAAGCGTCAGGGCTTCGACCCACGTACCGGTTATGACTATAACGAAAGCTTAGAGTTTGCAGGTGATGCAGGTATTCACTACAATGCTCTCAGCTCCTACTCTATTGGTCTGAACCTCACATTCTAATCCCACCGACAACTTCGAATAATACATTATTTATGAAAGCATATAAGTTAATCATTGCGTCCGCGCTGACACTGAGCCTGACAGCTTGCAGCGACAGCTATATGGACACCGCAGAGACTGGCTCTCTTACCCCTGAGGAGGCTGGTGAGGTTGCAGCCAAGGATGCCGATATTTTCTTGAATGGTATCTGGTCGTATATGGCCGATGTTACTGATGACCATGACGACTTTAACTATATGGCCGCCCTGCATGCTCTCGACATGATGGGCGATGACATAGCTATGGGCGGTGTACACTTCTTTGTATTCGATTACCGCTTCGAATACAGTGGTGGTAACTATGCTCGTGTGCGTCGCACATGGAGAGTATTCTACACAATGCTCACTCGTGTGAACGAAATTCTGGACATGTTCCCAGAAGGCGCAAAAACTGATGATGAAAAGGCAATTGTTGGTCAGTGCCTCGCAATCCGTGGACTTGCTTACACAGTTCTTCCAATGATCTATCAGAAGCCTGTGAAGGATGACGGTTCACTCAACCTTGATGCACCTGGTGTACCTATCTACCTTTCTGAGATTGATGGCCTAACGCTTGAAGAGCGTGAGGCACTCAAGGGCCGTAACACCGTCGGTAAAGTGTGGCAGCAGGCTGAAAAAGACCTAGAGGAGGCAGTGAAGCTGCTCGAAGAGTCTGGCTATGTTCGTCCTTCCAAGCTTTTCATTGATGCAAATGTTGCCAATGGTCTGGCTGCTCGCTATTATCTCTACACACAGCAGTGGGCTAAAGCCGAAACAGCTGCTAACAAGGCTCGTGCTGGATACGCCCCAATGGATCAAGTCGGTTTGCACGACGGCTTCATGGATTTGAACAATGAAGAGTGGATGTGGGGCTTCGACCATACAGATAATACAACCACAATGTATGCGTCGTTCTTCAGCCATGTGAGCAACTTCGCTCCTGGTTACGGTGGTCTTGGTTTGAGTTCACGCCTGATTGACAAGCGTCTCTACGACCAGATTCCAGACGATGACTATCGCAAGAGCCTTTTCAACGGTCCAGAAGGTGATAAAAGTCAAAGCACTACTGGCGCTCAGATGCCTTATGCAAATCTGAAGTTTGGCTTCGACGGCAACTGGACAATGGACTATATGTACATGCGTGCAGCTGAAATGTATCTCATCGAAGCAGAAGCTCTGGCTCGCCAAGGTAAGAATACAGAGGCTGCAACTGTTCTTGGTCTGCTCATGGCAGAGCGTCAACCTTCATGGAACAAGACCAGCGTGACTGTTGCTGACGTACAGCTTCAGCGCAGTATTGAACTATGGTGCGAGGGTTTCAGCTACTTCGATAAGCGTCGAAACAATGAGGGTGCCAACCGTGTTTACGAAGGAACCAACCACCTCTCTTCTGCTCAGATGATTGTTCCTGCTGACAGTGCTGTTTGGACATATCAGTTGCCTAGATCTGAAATTCAGGAGAACAACTATATTGATGAAACTGAACAGAACCCAGGTGGTGAGGAGTAATAACATATTATTAACCCAAAACATATAAGCAATGAAGAAGCTATTATATATCCTCCCTGCAATTGCTCTATGCTTTACGGCACAGAGCTGTAAAGACGACGACTTCTCAAAGCATTCAATTGATGCTCAATATGAGACCGGAACAACAACTGTTGCTGGCACTCCTGCTGCTGCCCCATTGGTGGTTGACTATCAGAGTGCTACCATTGCTGGTAACCTTAGCAGTATAGCCGATGTTGTTGAGCAGGGCATTCAGATTAGTACATCTGAGGATTTTAGCGATGCCAAGTACTATGCAAATACTGGAGATTTGGCAACTGACTACAATGTAACAATCTCAGGTCTGGAGGGTTCAACAACCTACTATGCCCGTAGCTATGCAATAACCACAGCTGGTGGCTATGTGTTTGGCGAGGCTCAGACATTCACCACACCTCGAACTCCCATCTACACTGTTGATGGTCTTTACACTATGGTTGACTATGCTCTCAACGAAGACAATGGTGCCTGGGAATTGGACGGTGATCCTTATGAGTTATCTATTTCTTTTGTAGATGGTAGCGATGAAGATATAATCATCAGCAACCTTTACGGTATGGGTGCAGATATTAAGGCTGTTTACGATGCAGAGACTGGAGAAATAGAGGTGCCATCATTCCAAATTGTTGGCAACCATCCTAGCTACGGTAATATGTTCTTCCGTGGCTTGGCACCTGATATGTCAGCATACTCTGACGTATTTACATTCCAGTTCACTTCATTGGGTGGCACATTAGTTTCTACCTCACCATATGCTCTCTGCGTTGCAGCTGGATACTTCGGATTTTTCATGTCTGAAGGAACACACCAAGAAATCGCAGAATAAGAGGACGAGGAATAGTCTTATCTGATAATTGGCGGGGGCCAAGCAGATTGCTTAGCCCCCGTTTTTCTATTAAAACTAAATGAAGAAATTATACTTATTTATCTTGGTGGTGTGCATGACACTCAATTTGCATGCACAGCATAGAACCAGTGAGGAACTACAAGATATTGCTGCTCAGCAGCTGCTTGATGCAGGCGTGAAGGCACATGTGAGTTCACAGCGTAGTGCTGTTCAGCATTTAGGTGAACTGTCTATAACCGAAAATTTGGCTATCTATGGTTCTGAAGATGCAGGTTTTGTAGTGTTGGCACTAGATTCTAGATTGAAGCCTGTACTGGGAGTATCGTTAAATCCCTATACTCCTGGTCAAGAGCCTTCTGGATTTCTTTGGTGGCTAGAACAACAAGAAGCAGCACTGGCATATGCATCTGCCAGGATGAATGCAGGTGTTCAAGCACCGCAGTGGGACGAAACAGAAGAAGAAGGAAACTATATTGCTGTACCTAACTTGATATCATCTAAGTGGGGACAATCAGACCCTTATAACTTGTACTGCCCAAAGATTAAGGGTTCGAACTCACTGACAGGGTGTACTGCAACAGCTGTGGCTCAGATATTGCGCTACAATCAGTATCCAACACATAGCACAGGTAAGAGCAAGTATTTCGTCGGTAATTCTCAATCTGGAATTCCTGTTACGCTTAACTCCACATTTGATTATTCACTGATGACAAACACATATCCATCAAAGCGTACGGATGAGCAGAGAAATGCGGTGGCAACGCTGATGCGTGAGTGTGGTTATGCTTTCAAGATGAACTATTCAACAGAATCAAGCGGTGCTTATGACACAGATGTTGCCCTTGGCCTAACAACTAATCTCGGTTATGACACCCTTGCTATTCAATTGTTGCAGCGTGACGTATATACAGATGAGGAATGGTTAGCTATCATTCAGGACGAATTGTTGGCAAACCGCCCTATGTACTATTCCGCTATGGATCCTAACAGAGGTGGACACGCATTCATTGTTTCTGGAATAGATACTGAAGGAAAAGTCTATATTAACTGGGGATGGAATGGAGATGCTGATGGCTATTTTGCAATAGATAATATGAGTCCAAGGGGTATTTTGGGTACTGCGTCTTCAAATTTCTCTCAGTACCACGCAATCATTTGTGGCTTTACTCCAGATGGAAAACCTTTAGATGATGCAGAGTATACAGAACGCCTTGCTCTTGCTGACACTTTGACGCTGTCATCATCGTCAGCAAACCTATTGACTATTAATTTCCCTGGGATATATAATGTCGATTACCTTCCTTTCTATGGAGAAGTATATGTATATATTGAGAATGAAGACGATGAGAGTATTTTTGACATACAGCGACTGTTTACTACTGCTGATCCCCAATTGGGTAGTTTGACTCCCGGCTACGGTTTACGTGAGACTTCATTAGATTATCCCGTTTCTGAACTACCAGCTGGCAACTATTCATTCGTTGTCTTGAGTCACGCCGTACAGCATGATTACTTCAATTTGGTCCGTTCTGTAGGTGGCCTTTATATCGTCAAGTTCTCTAAGGACGAGAATGGTGTTATTACAACTCAATCACCAAGCCTCTATGATTCGATTAAAGAGGTAAAGACTGAGCAACCAGCCCCAATTTCACCTTTAGCACCATCCCTTACAGGCTTCTTCGACCTCAATGGTCGCTCGTTACGAATGACAGATGACAAACTACGAATGACAAATCTGCCCAAGGGCATATACATCATCAATGGCAAGAAAGTGATGGTGAAGTAAGCAGAAACATTCGAGAACCAGACCGGCCAACCATTCCCGAAACGAAGGATATGGTTGGCCAGTTTATAATAAGGTGGATGACTGTTATATGGTTGCGGTCATCAACCTGCGACCAATGGAATGAATGCCATCAACAATGCGCTTGCGCTGTGCTAATCGAGGTTTCTTAATACCGTTGGCATAGTGGCTTAACAGTGTCTGATTGATGCCCGAGGCACGACTAATGGCAGCCAATGAAAGGTCTGAGCTATAGACATGTAGTAAGGTTGAGGTGTCAATGAATTTATATTCAAATTCATAGTCGCCATCTAGAAGCCACTGTGGCACCTCATCACCATCTGCAAGCATTCCACCAATGTGAAAACGCAACGTTTTTGCTACCTCATCCTGCAGCTCGTCAAATGTCTTTGCTGCCAAAACAACAGCACCAGGTACATTATCGCCAAGAGATGCCCCAAAATTCTTGTCACACCATGAGACATTTACTATACACAGGATTAACAGCAGAGGAAATAGAAGAACTATAGGACAAGTATATTATCTCTTTTCCACATTAACCACCTTGTAGCTGTCTATGGTGCGGCGATCAGCACTGATGTTGAGGCCAATGGCTACAACAGGCCGCGGGTCGGCGGCGAAGCGCACGGCATAGTTCTTGGTGATAATCTGGTCAGTGGCCTCCTCTGCCGTCTTGTTGTATTTCAGTTCAATGATGTAGATGACATCCTGCAGCTTCAAGGCTATGTCCATACGTCCGTCACTTGTCTGCTCCTCCGCACTAACGTCAGCTCCAAAGCCCATCAAAGCTGCATAGATGAGCGACTGGTATAGCTGCTCGTTTTGGTTCTTGTCAGTGATGCTATAGGGAATACCTGCATACCATAGCTGTAGGCACTCTATGAATCCCTCAATGGTGATGTCCTTGCGACGCAGTCGCTTGAAGGCACTACCCAGTGCATCCTGACTGCCTACATAGTCCTCCATGTAGAACTTGTAGAGTGACTTCGTGAACCCCTCACGCACCTCACCATTGGGGAAACCCAGCACGTACTCATTCTCTATAGGGTCGTACTCCTTCAGCGTGAGGTAGCCACTTTGGAACAGAACGGGTATAGGGTCGCTGATGCGCTCTGTGGGAGCATCAAACCTGTCCAGACTGGCACGGAAATGCTCTATCTGCTGGATGCTGATATTGTGCTGCCGCATAACGTTGATGAGCATTGAGGGTGTGCCTGTGGAGAACCAGAAGTTCTGTATATCACCCATAGCAAAAGCATTCACAAGACTCCAG
>JAFZQR010000046.1 GCA_017620295.1 Bacteroidaceae bacterium | reverse complement strand
GGTTCTATTAATTCGCTTTGTCCTATTTGAAGCTATTTTTTGTGTGCAGAATGGCAGCTGATGAGGGAGCATAGCGGGCTATGTGACCGAAGAAGCTGACATTATGCGCCAAAAAGGAGCGAAAAGAGGACAAAACGATGTCAGTCATATATATTAATCATAATCGGTGGGAATTAATAGAACCCACCTTTAATGATTTGGTTGCCAATTGTCCATTGTCAATTATCCACTACCCTTTCCCGCCTCGCTTCATGTTGCGGAACTCCTTTGGTCCTACTCCCACATATTGCTTGAAGTACTTGCCAAAGAACGACTGTGACGGAAAGTTGAAGTACTGGGCAATCTCCTTAATACTCTTGTCGGTGTAGAGCAATTGCTGGCTTGCCGCGCTGATGACCATTTGGATAATCCACTGCAAGGCCGAGCGACCGCTCTTCTTCTTGATGATGCTGGAGAAGTAGCGCGGTGAGAGGCACTGTTCCTCAGCATAGTAGGCCACCTCGCGCTGTTCGCGGCAGTGCTTGAGCAACGAGTAGAGGAAACCGTAGAAAACGCGGTCGAGGCCGTCAATGGAAGCTGCTGCCATCCTGCGCTTGTCGGCATAGTAGTAGAGTAGCTCATAGAACGTGCTCTCAGCAATACTAATCACCAGCTGCTGCAACACATGATAGCTGCCCGACGATGGCGACGACTGGAAGAGCAGTTGCTGATGGGCTTGCAGCATAGACGTCATCTGCTCCAGGCTCTGCTGCTGCTCCTCCGTGAGGTGGACACAAGGATCCTCCCTCACCATCATTATCTGCTGCCCGTTGGCTATTCGTTCCAGCAACGGGAACACGAAATCGAGCTGACACTTGACGGCAATGCCCTCCAGATCATCGGATATGCTAGTGACAGACACGTAGGTGGACGGTGTATAGAAATAGACATCCCCACGACTAATGTGACAATTATGTTCATTGATTATCACCTCGGCATGGCCTCTCTGACATAGGAAAAAGCCACACACCTCGACAGCAGTGGACATCTGTCTGGCTGCATCAAAAGCCAAGGCTATGTCATGCACTGACACATAATCGAAAGGCAATGGTTTATTAGACATGGCAAAATGATTTGGTCATAATTTGGAGCAAAGATACATACATTTTGACCAATATACCTAATTAAAATGCTTTTTTTAAGCCAACATTCACAATAAGCCACCTATATATAGTGGCTACATCAACTAATCACATTATATTTGCAGCATCAAAAGCATATTACGGAACCATGACACACACGATAAGACACCGATACACTTCACTCGGAAGGCTCGTCAGGCAGAGTGCCACACTAACGGCTATAACAGTCACGACGGCAGCTCTGATGTTGACATCGTGCCGAACAGCTGAGGAAGGCGCTTACAACGGAGCCACCTTCGGCAGCGTACTTGGCGGTGCCATAGGCGGGCTGGCAGGAGGCAGGACAGGCAGCTTCACAGGTACCTTGGTAGGCACCGTGGCTGGCACAGCAGCCGGAGCCGTGATAGGCAACAAAAACGAAAGTAAGCGCGAAAGAAAGCGCAGGGAGCGCCAAGAGCAACGCCAGCGCAAGAGAGAGCAACGCCAGCGCGAATTAGAGCTGCGGCAACAAGGCTCGACCTTCCAATGGCAGGAAAACGAGTGGTAAGAACAATGAGTTTAACGAATATACTACGCCCGCTGTTCGCACCGCGATGGCGGGCTTTGGAGGCATACGCCACACAGAGTGAGCGTGTGCAGATGCAGGTTCTCAACAAGCTACTTGCCAAAGGCCGTGCAACGGAGTGGGGAATAAAACACGGATTTGACGATGTCACCACATACGAGCAGTTTGTAGCATCCACACCTCTGACAGACTACAACGACCTAAAGCTATATATTGACCGCATGCGCCACGGTGAACGTGATGTGCTGTGGCCAGGCAGAGTGCAGTGGTACGCCAAGTCCAGCGGCACCACCAGCGACAAGAGCAAGTTCATACCCGTATCCAAGCAAGGCCTGAAGGACACACACTACCGTGGCGGCACAGACGCTGTTGTGATGTATCTCCACAACAACCCCAAGAGCCGTATCTTCGACGGCAAGGCTCTGATACTGGGAGGCTCACACGCGCCCAACTACAACCTGAATCACTCACTGGTGGGCGATCTCAGTGCCATATTGATTGAGAACATCAACCCACTGGTGAACCTTGTGAGAGTGCCTTGCAAAGAGACGGCTCTTCTGGCTGATTTCGAGCAGAAACGTGACCGCATAGCACACGAGGCACTGAACAAGAACGTCACCAACCTGAGCGGAGTGCCTTCATGGATGCTCTCAGTGTTGACCAAGGTAATGGAAATCTCCGGCAAGGAACATCTCAACGAGGTATGGCCCAACCTGGAGGTTTTCTTCCACGGAGGCGTAGCCTTCACGCCCTACCGCGAGCAATACCATCGGCTCATCACGTCTGAGCGGATGCACTACATGGAGACATATAACGCCTCGGAAGGTTTCTTCGGCTTGCAGAACGATCCGGCCGACAAGTCCATGCTGTTGATGCTTGACTACGGAGTGTTCTACGAGTTCATACCCATGGACTCCTTTGGCTCCCCCAGCCCTACGGTTCTCCCTATATGGGCAGTGGAAACAGGCAAGAACTACGCAATGGTCATAACTACATCAAGCGGTCTATGGCGCTACGTCATAGGCGACACTGTAAGGTTCACCAGCACCAAGCCATACAAGTTTGTCATCACGGGACGCACCAAGTTCTTCATCAACGCCTTTGGGGAGGAACTGATAGTTGATAACGCCGAGCAGGGACTGGCTCAAGCATGCCGCGAGACAGGAGCAGAGGTCCTGGAATATACCGCTGCACCTGTGTTCATGGACGACCACGGCAAGTGTCGTCACCAGTGGCTCATAGAGTTCTCACGTGAGCCAGACGACATCGAGGTCTTTGCCAACATCCTCGACAAAGCCTTGCAAGGTATCAACTCCGACTACGAGGCCAAGCGTTTCAAGGACATCACCCTGCAACGTCTGGAACTCGTCAAGGCGCGCAAAGACCTCTTCCACGACTGGCTCAAGCAACAGGGGAAGCTGGGCGGACAGCACAAGGTGCCCCGTCTGAGCAACAACCGCGACTATATAGAACAAATGCTGATGCTCAATGTTTAAGCATTCATCACACTACCTGATGCCTCTGCTCACCGCCATCATCTGTGCGTGTGCCAGCATTGGCACGCCCGACGGAGGAGAATATGACGAAGAGCCGCCGCGTGTGGTCACGTCCCTACCACTGAACCAATCCACAGATGCTAAGGGAAAGAAAATCAGCATCATCTTCAACGAGTACATCAAGTTGGAGAACCCATCGGAGAAGGTGGTAGTTTCACCGCCTCAAGTGGAACCACCCAACATCAGGGCCGACGGCAAACGAGTGCGCATAACGCTCTACGACACCCTCCAGCAAAACACCACCTACACCATAGACTTCGCTGACGCCATAGTGGACAACAACGAGGGCAATCCTATGGGCAACTATTGCTTCACATTCTCTACCGGGTCAGACATTGACACGATGGAGGTGTCGGGGTATGTGCTGAACGCCGAAGACCTCGAACCGATAAAAGGCATTCACGTGGGACTCTTTGCCGTCAACGACAGCGGTTGTGTACCAGACAGTATTTTCCGCCTAAGGGCTATGGAGCGCGTGGCACGCACTAACAGCAGCGGACGCTTCGTAGTGAAGGGGGTGGCACGGAACCGACGCTATCGTGCCTTCGCACTGAAAGACATGGACGGAGACTTCAGGTTCTCACAGAAGAGTGAGATGCTGGCAGCCGGCACCGACCTGTTTGAAGTGACCTGCGCCCCCGACATCAGGCTGGACACCATCTGGCGCGACTCCACACACTACGACAGCATCAGGCCTGTACACTATACACACTTCCGCCCCGACGACATTGTCCTCCGAGCCTTCCTCGAAGATGGGCAGGACAGACATCTGCTCAAGACCCAGCGCGATGAACCCGACCGATTCACTGTGTACTTCACCGCACCATCAGACAGCCTGCCACGGATCCAAGGACTGAACTTCGAAGGCGACGGCGGCTTCATAGCTGAGCCATCCGCCAAGGGAGACACCATTGCATACTGGATTCCAGACACCATCATCGGATATTCCGACACCCTGCGGTTCGTTTACTCCTATCTGGACAGCGACACACTCCATCAGCTATATTGGAAGGACGATACCCTGGAGCTAGTACCGAAGACCACCCGCGCAAAACAACTAGCCAACCTCCAAAAGCAAATAAACGATTGGGAGAAGGATTACAAGAAGCGGAAGAAAAAGAACAAGAACCTTCCGCCTGAAGAGAACCCACACCTCCACACCTACCTTACAGCCGATTGGAAACCGTCTGGCTCCATAGACCCAAACCAGAACCCCATACTGACCTTATCTGAACCTGTAAGCACGCCACCTGACAGCAGTGCCGTACACTTCTTCACCAAGGTTGACACACTGTGGGTTGAAGCTCCATTCGAGTTCAAGCCCGTTGAAGGCAAAATACGCCAGTTCCAACTCATCGCCGAGTGGGACTTTGCAAACAGCTACAGAATAGAAATAGACAGCGCAGCCATCACAGGCGTGATGGGACACCACAACCGCGCCATAAAGCAAGACTTCAGAGTGAAGAAGGAAGAGGAATACGGAACACTCTTCATACAGCTCCATGTGCCAGACACTGGCTACATAGTGCAGCTCCTGAACAACAGCGACAAACCTGTGGCAACAGCCAAAGCCGACAGCCTGGGCGAAGCCGATTTCTTCTTTATCAAGCCGGGCAGCTACTATATGCGATGCCTACACGACCGCAACGGTGACGGAGTATTCACTACAGGTGACTATGATGCTGGCATACCACCTGAGGAAGTATATTACTTTCCACAACCCATCATTGTCAAGGCACAATGGGACGTAAGGCAGGAATGGGATGTACTGGGCATACCGCTACACACCCAGAAGCCCCTGCGTATAACCAAGCAGAAGCCCGACAAGGAGAAATCCGTCAGACGACGCAATCAGGAACGTTCTGCCGAGATGCGACGAGCATCACGCAAATAAGCCTACGTCCTATTATCCCATAGCCCTGTTAAACCATTTCCATTATCTATAGTCATATATATGGTATGTCAAACTAACATATTGATACCATTGTCATGAAACAGCACAACATCTTCACAATCGCACTGCTAGCACTGCTAGCCTATGCATCTACACAGCACACGACATCCGCACAGTGCGGAATACAGAACACTGCCTTCCAATCAGGGGAGCGACTCGAATACCAGCTTTATTTCAACTGGCAGTTCGTGTGGCTGAAAGCTGGTACGGCTCAAATGCAAATCTCACAAAACACATACATGGGCAACGAGGGATTTAAATGCCACCTCATAACACGCGGCAACCAGCGAACCGACAAATACTTCATGATGCGTGACACGCTTGAATGCTACGTCAAGGACGACTGCACTCCACTCTACTTCCGTAAGGGCGCACTCGAAGGCTCACGCTACACTGTTGATGAGGTGTGGTACAACTACCCCGGCGATGGCACCGTGGCACTCAATCAGCGCTACCATGACCGAAATGGCACCATCCACGACAAAAGCTACTCTACGAACATCTGCACATTCGATATGTTGAGCATGCTGCTCCGCGCAAGATCATTTGATGCGTCCAAGTTCACCAAAGGCCAAATCATCAAATTCCCCCTCTGCGACGGCGACGACGTATCGCAAGCCCTTCTTATATATAGAGGTAAGAAGAACTTTAAGATGGATGACTCAAAAGTCAAATACAGATGCCTTGTATTCTCATTCATAGAGAAAGACGGTTCCAAGGACAAAGAAATTGTAACCTTCTATGTCACTGACGATCTCAACCACACGCCGGTACGTATTGACCTGAACCTCAATTTCGGCACGGCAAAAGCATTCCTCACTAAAGCTGAGAACCTTCGAAACCCACAAACATCTATAATTCAATAGGGTTCAATTACACTCATTTTTTGTTAAAAGACCATAAATCCACTGCAAAAAGTATAATATTTCGTTTTCCTTATTTTCAGATGATGCTTTTATAAATAACTTTGCAACACATTAAATTTACGTTTGGATACATTGAGCGCATCCAAATTATTCTATCATCACTACAACATAATAAAAGTAATCTAACTATGAGGGAAACAAAACTATTAACACGCTCAGAGTTCCAAGTAATGTCTATACTGTGGAACCTACCTGGTCAAAAAGGCTTCACGAGCGATATACTCGCAGCATTCAATGAGCCGAAACCAGCCTATACGACTTTGGCCACATTCCTGAAAATCCTGCACAACAAGGGTTTTGTCAACTACAAGAAACATGGCAACAAGCTGCTGTTCACACCAAAGGTTGCAAAGGACACATATGCTAACACATATCTTGTACCCGCAAAAGATGCATTCTTCGCTGGCGATACAGTTGCTATGATTCGCTACATCATTGAGCATTCAGAACTCACACCAGAAGAGCGTGAGGCTATCAGGGCTGCCGCACAATAATAGCCGGCAAAAAGACAAGCCCTAGCGACTGAAAAAGCTACAAGCTATCAAGCCCTCCACAACGTCCAACGCGGCGTTTATGGAGGGCTTGTCATATATATAAACACGGCCAATAAACGAAGATGTAATGAACCACAATTTCAAACATTATATCACACACAAAATCACTTTTGGTAAACTTTTGGCTTATCCAAAATTCACAATCATCTGTCTATCTGCTGTTTAACTTTTCGTTTTGGATAACTTTCCACAAAATATGTATTTGAGAAATGTCAAAAACGGCAAAATAATACATCATAAAGTATTGCACATATCACACCAGTTATATACCTTTGCCACGCTGTTGCCCCAAGTACAATTAGCAGGGCAAACGCGACTTATTGACATTCAATCACCCTTAATTAATTTACCTATTTTCCCAATTACCCATCATGATTCAGACTGTGGTGAAACGCGACGGACGCATCGTCGGTTTCAATGACGAAAAGATAATAGCCGCCATCCGCAAGGCTATGCTACAGACCCCCCAAGGTGAGGACGAACATCTGACACGCCAGATAGCTGACCGCATCAGCCTCAAAGGAAAGTCACAGATGACTGTGGAGGAGATTCAGGATGCAGTTGAGATGGAGCTCATGAAGAGCGCACGCAAGGAGGTGGCAAAGGTTTACATCCAATACCGCAACCAGCGCAGCATCGCACGCAAAGCCAAGACACGCGACGTATTCCTGGAAATCATCAACATCCAGAGCAACGATGTCACGCGCGAGAACGCCAACATGAACGCCGACACACCTGCGGGAATGATGATGAAGTTCGCTTCAGAGACAACCAAGCCTTTCGTTGACGACTACCTGCTCTCTGACGAGGTACGCGAAGCTGTGAAGCACAACTACCTGCATATCCACGACAAGGACTACTATCCGACTAAGTCACTAACCTGCGTCCAACACCCTCTGGATCACGTACTAGGTGGCGGTTTCCAAGCTGGTCACGGTGAGAGCCGCCCTGCAAAGCGCATTGAGACAGCCAGCGTCATGGCTTGTATTAGCATGGAGACAGCCCAGAACGAGATGCACGGCGGACAGGCTATACCAGCCTTCGACTTCTATCTTGCTCCCTACGTGCGAAGCACCTTCGTTGAAGAGCTGAAAAACCAGGAGGAAATGCTTGGCAAAGACTTCAGCCACCTCTACAACATTGAGTTGGACGACTTCATCAGGAAGCCACTCGATGGACTTGAGGGCGACTTCCGGGTAGTTCAGCATGCAGTAAACAAGACCTGCGGACGCGTACACCAAGCCATGGAAGCCTTCATCCACAACATGAACACCATACACTCACGTGGCGGCAATCAGGTTGTGTTCTCCAGCATCAACTACGGTACCGACACGTCAGCCGAAGGCCGTTGCGTCATTCGCGAAATACTCAATAGCACTTATGAGGGCGTGGGCAGCGGTGTCACAGCCATCTTCCCCATACAGATATGGAAGAAAAAACGCGGCATCAGCTATCTCCCAACAGACCGCAACTATGACCTCTACCGTCTGGCATGCAAGGTTTCGGCACGCCGTTTCTTCCCCAACTTCCTCAACCTAGATGCAAGCTTCAACCACCACGAGCTATGGCGCGAGGACGACCCCAATCGCTACATGTATGAGGTTGCCACTATGGGATGCCGTACACGCGTGTTCGAGAACCGATTTGGACCTAAGACATCCGTTGGACGCGGAAACATCTCATTCTCCACAATCAACATCGTGCGCATTGCAATTGAGAGCATGGGGATCAAGGACGAAGAGCAGCGTATAGCCGCATTCTTCGCACGTCTCGACGAGCTGCTCGTGCTGACAGCACGCCAGCTACATGAGCGTTTCGAATTCCAACGTACAGCATTCGCAAAACAATTCCCATTGCTTATGCGCTCATTGTGGATTGGAGCTGAGAACCTACAGCCCAACGACACCATCGAGAGCGTCATCAACCAGGGTACCCTCGGCATAGGCTTTATCGGATTGGCAGAATGCCTCGTGGCACTCATTGGAGAGCACCACGGTGAGAGTGAGAAGGCACAGCAGCTAGGCCTACGCATTGTGACCTACATGCGTGACCGTGTAAACGAATTCTCACAACAGTACCAGCACAACTACTCCGTGCTGGCCACCCCCGCCGAAGGTCTGTCGGGTCGTTTCACACGTCGCGACCAGAAGGATTTCGGTAAGCTACCTGGCATCACAGACCGTGAATACTACACCAACTCCAACCACGTGCCTGTATATTTCCACTGTTCAGCCCGGCACAAGGCAGAAATTGAGGCTCCATACCACGACCTCACTCGCGGCGGACATATCTTCTATGTGGAGATAGACGGTGATGCAACCCACAACCCAGAGGCTGTCATGAACATCGTTGACATGATGGATGCTCTCAATATTGGCTACGGCAGCGTCAACCATACCCGCAACCGCTGCATGGACTGCGGATATGAGGACGCCTCAGCACACCTGCAATCATGCCCAAAGTGTGGCAGCACCAATATTGACCGCCTTCAGCGCATCACTGGATACCTCGTTGGTACCACCGACCGATGGAATCGTGCAAAACTAGCCGAACTAAACGACCGAGTAGTACACAGCACCGATTTCCTGCCTTTCGCAGAGTAAGAGTTTCCCACTCCACAACCACCTCTAAGATTACGAGTTTTGACCTATTATGCAAACTAATAGCGTTTCTGATTCTAATACGGTAACCACTCCCCCTCTCCACTCGGAGAGGGGGCAGGGGACTGAGGTCATAAATGTTATCGACATCATTGAGGACACCACAGTGGATGGTCCTGGGTTCCGCACCAGCATCTACTGTGCAGGCTGCACACACCATTGCGTTGACTGCCACAACCCACAGTCGTGGAAGCCTGAGGCCGGACATCCAATGACTGTGGAGCAAATCATGAAAATAATTGAGGCTGATCCTTTTGCCAATGTCACCTTCTCGGGCGGTGACCCCATGCAACAGGCTGAGGGCTTCACAGAATTGGCATGCGCCATCAAGTCACACACCAACAAAACCATCTGGTGCTACACAGGCTACACCTTCGAAACGCTGTTACGTATGCCACGTCAGCGCGAACTGCTCCAACATATCGATGTTCTAGTAGATGGGCCATTCGTTAAGTCACAACGTTGCACCGACCTTCCCTTCCGAGGCTCAAAGAACCAGCGCATTATAAACGTGCCATCATCACTCTCAGCAGGTGAAATTGTAGAGTGGCAGATGGCCTGACGCTTTGTACGCCTCTTTTTATTGCTCTTTGGAAGCATTTTATTGGCATTTCCCCCTGTATTGTGGCTCATAATTAGTACTTTTGCACGAAATTCAACATAGTAACGCGCAAAATGAAAGTTATGAAGTTTGGCGGAACATCCGTAGGTTCCGTCGAGAGCATCCTAAATGTAAAACAAATTGTTGAGGCTCAGAGCGAGCCTGTCATCGTTGTGGTGTCGGCATTGGGCGGCATTACCGACCAGCTGATACGCACCTCCCAGCAGGCTGTCAATGGTGACATATCATATCTTGCATCCTATGCTGAGATGGCTGAGAGACATCACAACATGGTGACAGAGATAATCCCCGCTGGTGCAGAGCGCGACTCACTCACACGTATCATAGACAGTTTGCTGGAAGAGCTACGCAGCATATATCAAGGAGTTTATCTGATACGCGACCTTTCGCCAAAGACACAAGCTGCTATTGTAAGCTACGGCGAGCGATTGTCATCGCGTATAGTAGCCACACTCATCAAGAATGCCCAGTGGTACGACAGCCGCGAGTTTATAAAGACTGAGGTAAAAGGTGGCAGACGACTTCTGGACAGTGATATTACAGCACAGCTTGTCAAGAACACTTGGCAAACAATACCACAAGTATCACTTGTACCTGGATTCATATCATCCGACAGCAAGAGCGGAGAGACAACGAACCTTGGACGCGGAGGCTCCGACTACACAGCAAGCATCATTGCAGCAGCCCTGAATGCAGAAGTGCTGGAAATATGGACAGACGTGGATGGCTTCATGACAGCCGACCCAAGAGTTATCAATAGTGCTTATGTCATACCAGAGCTGAGCTATGTGGAGGCTATGGAACTGTGCAACTTCGGAGCGAAAGTTGTATATCCTCCAACCATCTATCCAGTCTGTGTAAAGAACATACCAATACTCATCAAGAACACATTCAACGCAGATGCACCCGGCACCATCATCAAACGAGAGGTGAAAGATGATAAACGGCTCATCAAGGGAATCAGCAGCATCAAAGGCACAACACTCATCACCGTATCAGGTCTTTCGATGGTGGGCGTGATAGGTGTGAACCGTCGCATTTTCTCCACTCTGGCAGACAACGGCATCTCGGTGTTCATGGTGTCACAGGCATCATCAGAGAACAGCACAAGTATAGGTGTGCGCGATGAGGATGCAGAAGCCGCTTGCCGTGTTCTGAATGAGGAGTTTGCCAAAGAGATAGAGACTGGCGCAATGTACCACATGCAAGCCGAAAGCGGCTTGGCCACTGTGGCTGTCGTGGGAGAAAACATGAAACACACACCAGGCATTGCAGGCAAGCTGTTCGGCACTCTGGGCCGCTCGGGTATCAGCGTAATTGCATGTGCACAAGGAGCAAGCGAAACAAATATATCTTTTGTTGTCAATGCCAACTACCTCCGCAAGACACTCAACGTTATACACGACGCTTTCTTCCTGTCAGAATATCAGGTGCTGAACCTCTTCCTATGCGGTGTGGGTACTGTGGGAAGCAGCCTCATCGAACAAATAGCACAGCAGCAGGAAAAGCTCATGCAGGAACAAGGGCTGAAGCTGAACGTCGTAGGTCTGGCCAGCAGCCACAGCGCACTCTTCAACCGCACAGGCATCGACCTCAGCAACTGGCGGGAGCAGCTGGCAGAAGCTCCAGCAAGCGACACCGAGCGGCTGCACCGTGAGGTCATAGACATGAACATTTTCAACTCTGTGTTCGTTGACTGCACGGCTTCACCCGAAGTAGCATCACTCTATCAGGACTTCCTGGAGCATAACATCAATGTGGTAGCTGCTAATAAGCTGGCCGCCAGCTCCAACTACGACAACTATCGCCAGCTGAAGACTACAGCCCAACGTCGCGGCGTGAAGTTCCTGTTTGAGACAAATGTTGGTGCAGGTCTGCCTATCATACGCACCATCAACGACCTCATTCACTCTGGCGACAAGATACTCCGCATTGAAGCTGTGCTAAGTGGAACTCTAAACTTCATCTTCAACAAGTTGTCTTCCAATATGCCTCTAAGCCAAACGGTGCATCTTGCAAAGCAGGAAGGCTACAGCGAGCCTGATCCGCGCATAGACCTCAGCGGAAAGGATGTGATACGCAAGCTTGTCATCCTAGCTCGCGAAGCCGGCTACAAACTTGAGCAGGACGATGTGGAGAAGCATCTGTTCATACCACAGTCGTTCTTTGAGGGAAAGGTGGATGAATTCTGGCAGCAGCTGCCATCGCTCGACAAGAAGTTTGAACAGCAACGCCGAGCCTTGGAACAGCAGCACAAACGCTGGCGTTTCGTGGCCAAGCTGCAGGACGGCAAGGCAAGTGTGTCACTCTGCGAGATACCTCAGGGCCACCCCTTTTACGGTTTGGAAGGTTCCAACAACATCGTCATGCTCACCACAGAGCGTTATCGCGAATACCCCATGCTCATACAGGGCTACGGTGCCGGTGCAAGTGTCACGGCAGCTGGCGTGTTCGCTGACATCATGAGTATTGCGAACATATAACAATGAAACACATTATCATATTGGGTGACGGAATGGCTGACCACCCAGTGGAGCAGCTCGGTGGAAAGACTTTGCTGCAATATGCCGCCACACCAGCAATGGACTGGATGGCACAACATGGACGCTGCGGGCGACTCATAACCATACCAGACGGCTTTCTGCCAGGTTCGGAGGTGGCGAACACTGCCATACTAGGCTATGATTTGAACAAGGTATATGAAGGTCGCGGACCTCTGGAAGCTGCCAGCATAGGCTATGAGATGCGTCCTGACGACCTAGCCCTGCGCTGCAACATCATAACCATCGGTGACGGACGCATAATAACGCACAACGGAGGAAACCTGGAAACCGAGGAAGCCAGAGGGCTTATCGATTATCTTAATGAGCAACTAGCTACACCAATAAATCAAGCCTGCGGCTTCGAGAAAGTAAAGTTCATCACGGGCATACAGTACCGTCACCTACTCGTAATTCGCGGAGGGTGCAAGGACATTGACTGTGCGCCACCCCACGACCACCCGAATGAGGAGTGGTATCCACTGCTGCCGAAGGCGACAGAACAGTCAGGAGAAAGCACTTCTGCCCTATTATGTGAACTCATACTGCGTTCACAAGAGCTACTGCCAAAGCATCCTCTCAATATAGAACGGGCCAAACAAGGCAAGCGACTGGCCAACAGCATCTGGCCATGGAGCGGAGGCTACCGTCCATCCATGCAGACGCTCATGCAACAATATCCACAGATCAAGAGCGGTTCTGTAATCTCCGCTGTTGACCTCATCAAGGGTATAGGCCATTATGCAGGACTGGATGTCATCGAAGTGGAAGGGGGTACAGGTCTAGCAGACACCAACTACGAAGGCAAGACTGCGGCAGCCTTGAAGGCTCTAAAGCATCAGGACTTTGTATTCCTCCACATCGAAGCGAGCGATGAGGCTGGCCACGATGGAGATTTGGAACTGAAATTACAAACAATAGAAAACCTTGACCGTCGTGTAGTCAAGCCAATCCTTGAAGCTACGCAACAATGGGAAGAGCCTGTGACCATAGCCGTACTGCCTGACCATCCAACACCAGTAGAGATACGTACACACGTCAGCGAACCTGTGCCTTTCCTTATATATAAAAAAGGAATGGAACCAGACTCTGTTCAATGCTATGACGAAGTGTCATGTGTTGACGGAAGCTTTGGCTTGCTTCGCCTACAACAATTCATGCAAACATTCATGAGCTTATGAAATACTACAGCACAAACCACAGCGTGGAGCCTGCGACGCTTCGCGACGCCGTAATCAAGGGACTGGCTGCCGACCGTGGCCTGTTCATGCCGGAAGTAATCAAACAACTGCCACAGTCATTCTTTGACAGTATTCAGGACTTGTCATTCCAAGAGATAGCTTACCAAGTGGCCGAAGCATTCTTCGGCGAAGATGTTGATGCAGATGCACTGCGCAACATTGTTTACGACACACTTAGTTTCGATGCGCCTATAGTCCATGTACGCGACAACATATACAGCCTAGAACTATTCCACGGCCCGACTCTGGCCTTCAAGGACGTGGGTGCTCGCTTCATGGCGCGCCTGCTACAGTACTTCATCAAGAATAATGCACAAAGCGCAACTGAGAATTCCCGACAGGTCAATGTTCTTGTTGCGACCTCTGGCGACACTGGCTCTGCCGTAGCCAACGGTTTCCTAGGTGTTGAAGGCATTCATGTCTATGTCCTCTACCCTAAGGGCAAGGTAAGCCCCATACAGGAGTGCCAGTTCACCACCCTTGGTCAAAACATTACAGCCATAGAGGTCGATGGTGTCTTTGACAACTGTCAGGCTCTGGTGAAGAACGCATTCATGGACAAAGAGCTGAACCAACACATGATGCTTACGTCTGCCAACAGCATCAACGTGGCTCGCTTTCTGCCACAAGCATTCTATTACTTCTACGCATACGCCCAACTCAAGCGTCTAAGCAAGAGCAATCCGTCTATTGACCCTTCACAGATTGTTTGCTGCGTTCCATCTGGAAACTTCGGGAACATCTGCTCTGCAATGTTCGGACAGCGAATGGGGTTGCCTATCAAGCGCTTCATTGCAGCCAACAACGCCAACGACATATTCTACAAATTCCTACAGACAGGCCATTACGACCCACGCCCATCCATCCAGACCATAGCAAACGCGATGGACGTTGGCGACCCAAGCAATTTCGCACGAATTGCAGACCTTTACGGATGGAACAAAGGAAAATCACCAGCTGAAAGCGGGATTTCTGGTGCGACCTATACCGACGACCAGATTGCAACAGCCATGCGCCAATGCCACACTGAGACAGGATACCTGCTTGACCCTCATGGGGCATGTGGCTACCAAGCCCTAACCGAGCAGCTACAACCAGGCGAGACTGGCTTCTTCTTGGAAACAGCGCATCCTGCAAAATTCAAGGATACTGTTGACCGCATACTTTCAACTGATGGCAATCCCTCAGATATCGCCATCCCCGACCGTCTGGCAGCCTTCATGAAAGGTACAAAACAGAGCGTGGCAATGTCACGAGACTTTGCCGATTTCAAAGCATACCTTCTTGAACAGTGAGGATCTCACGCCATACACTTGCGGCCAATCCCTCGCCACTATAGCTGGGATTGGTCGCAATTTGTTTGCGAATTTCTGTGCTGGAGATGTCAAAAAGAGGCGGCTGTACGAGTCTCACGCCACTTGGAAGAGACTTCTTATCAACATTATAGCCAGGCCTCGGATAGATAATAAGATTACAACTAGCCAGTATCTCATCCCCCTTATGCCACTTAGGGAAAGCCAGCCAATTGTCTGCACCTATAATAAGAACGAACTCATGTTCGGGGTAAGTCCTTTTCAGAGCAGCCAACGTATCGACAGTAAATGAAGGACGCGGCAACTGGAACTCGAAGTCCGACACCCTTATTCGTCCTCGACTACACCCATATGCCAATCTTTCTTCCTCTTCAACAGCCAACTTCGCAAGCCTCAATCTCAGCTCATCATCCATCAGCTGCCTACCAGTCTTCAACGGATTCTGCGGCGACACCAACATCCACACCCCATCCACAAGACCTTGCTCAACAATCCACCTTGCAAGTCCTGTATGACCTTTATGGATTGGATTGAAGCTGCCACCGTAGATTCCAATTCTCATAATGCAAGAAAGGCTCGACAGCTTCAGTTCCTATAAGTGAACCAGAGTTCCTATCGGCTCTCCATCAAGTACACGGCGGAGATTACCATATATGTCCATGTTGAACACATAGATGGGAAGATTGTTCTCCTTGCACATCGTGGTAGCAGTCAAGTCCATGACTTTTAAGCCACGAGTATATATCTCGTCGTAAGTGATATCATCGAACTTGGTAGCTGTTGGATCCTTCTCCGGATCAGCTGTATAGATGCCATCAACACGTGTTCCTTTCAACATTACATCGGCTTCTATCTCAATGCCCCTCAACGACGAGCCTGTGTCGGTAGTAAAATAAGGATTGCCCGTACCACCACTCATGATAACGACCTCGCCTCTCTCCAAAGCCTCTATGGCACGCCACTTGGTGTAGAACTCTCCTATCGGTTCCATGCGTATCGCAGTCAACACACGCGAAGGAACACCAATGGCTCCAAGAGCACTGCTTAATGCCAAGGAGTTAATGACAGTGGCACACATGCCCATCTGATCGCCCTTAACGCGGTCGAAGCCTTTGCCTGCTCCCGTGAGTCCCCGGAAAATATTTCCGCCACCGATGACTATACCCACCTGGACTCCCATATCGTGAATATCCTTGATTTGTTCAGCGTATTCAGCCAGACGATGCTCGTCTATGCCATAACGTTGCTCACCCATAAGGCTCTCGCCAGACAGTTTCAGAAGTATGCGCTTGAATTTCATGCTCGTTGTAATACCTTATTATTAATAATGGAAAGGAGAATATACCAAACTATGATGGCTGGTATGGCACTAACGCACAATGGCGAAAGCAGCAGACACCCGATTACAAAGATGTATTTCACCTTATTGTCGCGCCAACTGAGGTTCTTGAACTTCAGGGCGAATAAAGGCAGCTCTGCCACAAGCATGAGGCAGAAGAAGAACATCAGCAAAAAGAGGAACACGGCATTGAACATCTGTGAACACAAGAAATCTCTTTGGCTCACGATAAGCGATGCCCAAAATAGTGCGTTAGCAGGCGTGGGCAAGCCTATAAACGAGCTGGTCTGCCGCTGATCAATGTTGAACTTTGCCAACCTGAGTCCAGAGAAGGCCGCCACAAGGAATGCGGTGTATGGAAGGAATGACTGAAAAGGAACGAGCCAATCAGGATATTGTACACTCCCATAGAGTTGGAACAACATGGCCGACGGTGCGACACCGAATGTGACAACATCTGCCAAAGAGTCCAATTCCTTACCTATAGGCGAACTGACACCAAGCAACCTAGCAACCATGCCATCGAAAAAATCGAATACGGCACCGGCCAGTATCATAATCAAAGCCCATACATAGTGGCCATGAAAACCAGCACCTGCCGCCATACATCCACAGATGAGATTGCAGCAGGTCAGAGTATTAGGTAAAAAAGCTAGCATATTTGATGTATTGAAAATCATTGGCTACTCACTGATGGCGAGCCGTGCAATGATGGTTTCGTTTCCTGTAGTCGATTGTCCTACATTAACATTTGGCTTTGCATCCAAAGGCAGATAGACATCCACACGGGAGCCAAACTTGATAAAGCCGAGATGGTCGTCAATCAGGCATTCCTCGCCCTCTGCCGGATAGGTTACAATACGTCGTGCCACAGCACCTGCAACCTGACGCACCAGCACCTCTGTTCCATCCTCTGTTTCTATTACAATCGTTGACCTTTCATTCTCAATACTGGCCTTAGGCAGCCAAGCTGCAGAGAAGCGTCCATTATGATGCCTAACCATCTTGATAGTACCCTCAACAGGCACCCAATTGGCATGAACATTGAACACGCTCATGAAAATGCTTATCATCAGACGGCGGTCATGGAAGTACTCATTTTCATCAACCTCCTCAACAACGACTACCCTGCCATCGGCTGGTGCCACAACAACACCGTCCACATCCCCATCAAATCTGCGTATAGGACACCTGAAGAAATTCAAGACCACCAGATACAGCGCAGAAAGGAATGCTGTAACTGCAATAAATGCAATGCTCTCAAATCCAAAAGCCCACCCAATCAAGCTGCAAACGGCAACAATAAATATTAGACCTACTATGAGGGTATGGGTGCCTTCACTATGTAATCTTATGTTCTTACGTATTCTTCTTAGACGCTTCACCATGATAGCATTATTGTAAAGGTTTTGCGCTATTTGCGTTACAAAAGTAGGCATTTCCTTTAAGCGTACAAAAAATATCACATGCTTTTTTGGCAGTTCAGTAAAAGAGGGGTAATTTAGCACCGTTTTTAACCTCGGCAGCTATAAAATATGCACGATTTCGTACACCTCCACGTTCATACACAATACTCTCTTCTTGACGGACAGGCCAGCATCCCCAAGCTTGTGGACAAGGCAATAAACGATGGTATGCAAGGCATGGCCATCACAGACCACGGAAACATGATGGGTGTAAAGGAGTTCTTCAACTACGTCAACAAGAAGAACAAGGCACTGAAGAAAGATGGCAAGCCAACCTTCAAGCCCATTTTCGGATGCGAGATGTACGTTGCCAACCGAACTCTATACGACAAAGAGAAAGACCAAGGCGACGATCGCCGCTATCACCTTATTGTATTAGCAAAGAACGAGCGCGGCTACCACAATCTAATCAAGCTGGTTTCAAAATCGTGGGTGGACGGCATGTACACCCGTCCCCGCACCGACCATAATGAATTGGAGGCTCACTCCGAGGGACTCATCGTTTGTTCGGCATGCATAGCCGGTGAAGTACCACGCAAGATACTTAACGGCGACATTGCTGGAGCTGAAGAGACCATTCTTTGGTACAAACGTGTGTTCGGCGACGACTATTACCTGGAACTTCAGCGACACAAAGTTACCGACCCCACCCAGCGAGCCAACCGCGAGACCTACCCTCTCCAACAGCAAGCTAACGCAGTGCTGATAGAGCTGGCTCATAAGCATGGTATTAAACTGGTATGTACCAATGATGTTCACTTTGTGGATGAAGACAATGCGGAGGCTCACGACCGTCTCATCTGTCTTGGCACAGGACGCGACCTGGACGACCCCACTCGCATGCTCTATTCCAAGCAGGAATGGTTTAAGACACGAGAGGAGATGAATCGTCTCTTTGAGGATGTGCCTGAAGCACTGGACAACACTGTGGACGTCCTGAATAAGGTTGAAACCTACAGTATCGACCATGCCCCAATCATGCCCAACTTTGCCATACCCGTTGACTTTGGAACCGAGGAACTATACCGCCAGAAGTTCACAGACGAGCAACTATTTGAGGAATTCACGCACGATGAGAATGGCAATGTTATCTGCACACCTGAAGAGGCCAAAGATAAAATCAAGAAGCTTGGTGGTGTTGACAAGCTCTACCGTCTCAAGCTAGAAGCTGATTATCTTGGTTTTCTTGCCTACCGTGGTGCTAAACGCATATATGGCGATCCATTGTCAAAGGAGGTCGATGACCGCATTCGCTTTGAATTGCACGTAATGAAGACGATGGGTTTTCCTGGTTACTTCCTTATTGTGCAAGACTACATCAATGCCGCACGTTACGAGTTGGGAGTTAGCGTAGGGCCTGGACGTGGCTCGGCAGCAGGTAGCGTCGTAGCCTATTGCCTAGGTATCACTAAAGTTGACCCGATACAGTACGACCTGCTGTTTGAACGTTTCCTCAACCCCGACCGTATATCACTTCCTGATATTGACGTGGATTTCGACGATGATGGACGCGGCAAGGTATTATCATGGGTAACACAGAAATATGGTGAGAACAATGTTGCACACATCATAACCTACGGTACAATGGCTACCAAGTTGGCCATCAAGGACGTGGCGCGAGTCCAGAAGATACCGTTGGATACGACAAATGCACTTGTCAAGACCATTCCTGACCGTCTACCAGATGGTTTGAAGATGAACCTACCCAACGCCATCTCATGTATCCCTGAGTTGCAACAGGCCGCAGCCTCCCCAGATGAGAACATTCGCTCCATGATGCGATATGCTCAGATGCTTGAAGGCAACGTTAGGAACACCGGCGTCCACGCCTGCGGAGTCATCATCTGCCGCGATGATGTGAGCGACTGGGTGCCTGTATCAACAGCCGATGACAAGGAGACAGGTGAGAAACTCATCTGCACACAGTATGAAGGCTCTGTGATTGAAGATACAGGTCTGATTAAGATGGACTTTCTTGGACTGAAGACCCTGAGCATCATCAAGGAAGCCCTTGTCAACGTCCATGACAGTATGGGCATAGACATTAACATTGATGACATAGACATCTCCGACCCTGCCACATACCAGCTATACTGTGAAGGACGCACCATAGGTACATTCCAGTTTGAGAGTCAGGGCATGCAGAAGTATCTGCGCGAGCTGCAGCCCACGACCTTTGAGGATCTCATTGCCATGAACGCCCTCTACCGTCCAGGTCCAATGGACTATATCCCTGATTTCATCGACCGAAAGCAGGGACGCAAGCCTGTGGAGTACGATATCCCCTGCATGCAGAAGTTCCTCAAGGACACCTACGGCATCACCGTCTATCAGGAGCAGGTGATGTTGCTTTCACGACAGCTGGCCAACTTCACCCGTGGTGAAAGCGACACCCTGCGCAAGGCTATGGGTAAGAAGCTTCGCGACAAGCTAGACCACATGAAACCACAGTTCATCACTCAAGGCCAAGCCAACGGACACGACCCTGCCATACTGGAGAAAATATGGGGCGACTGGGAAAAGTTCGCCTCCTACGCCTTCAACAAGAGCCATGCCACCTGCTACTCTTGGGTGGCATACCAGACAGCGTGGCTCAAGGCCAACTACCCGGCCGAATATATGGCTGCGGTGATGACACGAAATCTCGACAACATCTCCGAAATCACCAAGCTGATGTCTGAATGCAAGGCATTGAACATTCGGACTCTAGGGCCAGATATTAACCAGAGTAAAAACAAGTTCGGCGTTGACGCCGAGGGCAACATACGCTTCGGCTTAGGTGCAATCAAGAACTTGGGGGATGGAGCCGTGCAGGCTATCATTGATGAACGTACAAACAATGGTGCATACAAGAGTATATTCGATTTTGTTCAGCGTGTGAACATTCCCGCTGTCAAGCGCAACGGGATGGAAGCTCTGGTCCTGAGTGGCGCTCTCGACTGCTTCAAGGAGGTGAAGCGAGAACAGTACTTTGCACCAGCCTCACAACGCGGTGACATATTCATTGATATCCTGCTGCGCTTCGGACAGCATTATCAAGACGCACGTCAATCAGCACAAGCCTCCCTCTTTGGCGACTTCGACATGGTAGAGATAGCCACTCCGCCCATACCTACTGACTATGCAGAGTGGACACGTCTGGAAAAGCTAAACAAGGAACGCGACTATGTGGGTATCTACCTCTCATCACACCCGTTGCACGACTACGCCATCGTGCTGCAACACGTGTGCAATTTCCATGCAGCCGACATGAACGAGAAGGAGCGTTTCATGGATCAGGAGATACAGCTCGGAGGCATGGTGACAGCTGTGCGTAAAGGTGTGGGCAAGAGCGGCAAGGCATACGGCATAGTGTCCATAGAGGACTATACCGGCACATGCGAACTACCGTTGTGGGGACAGGACTGGACATCATGGGGGAACTATATGGAGATTGGCAATGCCATTCTCATCTCAGCCCGCATACAGCCTGGACGCTTCAATCCCTCGCGCACGGATGTCAACATTGGCAAGATAGAATTCCTGAGCGATGTCAAGGATCAGCTCGTGGAGCGCATCACCATCACCATTCCACTGATGCAGCTCACCGACGACATGGCCTTCACCCTTGAGCAGCTTACGACAGAGAAAGGCTCTGTGGGCCTTTACTTCCAGTTGCTTGACCCCGAAGGACAGATGCACGTCAACCTACACAGTCGCAATCGTCAGATAACACTCACCTCAGAACTCATCAACTATATTGAGTCACAACCTGCCTTGTCATACAAGATAAACTGACACTCTGACAGAATAATAGGAGTATATAGCCTTGGCACCATACTTGCACAGACAAAAACAGCAAACCAAAATACATAATTCACAATACACATTAAATCTATTCATCATGGCAAAAGCAATTACAAGTGACAATTTCGAGCAGCTCATGGCTCAAGGCAAGCCAATGGTTGTGGACTTCTGGGCCACATGGTGTGGTCCCTGCCGCATGGTAGGCCCATTCATCGAGCAGCTAGCAGAGGAATATGCCGACAGTGCCATCATCGGCAAGGTTGATGTCGATCAGGAACAGGACCTGGCCGTTCAGTTCGGAGTTCGCAACATCCCCACCATACTGTTCATCAAGGGTGGTCAGATTGTTGACAAGCAGATAGGGGCAGCACCAAAGGCTGTTCTGGAACAGAAACTGAAAGCTATTCTCTAAGCCTATGGAAGCAATGGAAGAAGACGATTTCCTCTTAGAAGCTGAGGACGACCTGAAAGCCGTGGAATTCATCAAGGCTTATCTGCCACAGGATGTGAAACCCAAGTTCACTGATGATGACCTGTTCTACTTTCTGGATGCTCTAGCCGAGTACTACACCAACAGCGGTCTGTTGGAACAAGAGCCTGACAAGGACGGCTGCATTGATATCGACACCGATGCCGTAGCAGCTGCCATCTGTAAAACCGCGAAGAAGGAACACATGGGCGAGTTCGACCCAGAAGACGTGGTTTGGATAGTACAGGCAGAGTTGGAATACGGTGAACAAGAATAAAGGTGGGGGCAGCCCCACCTAAACAATTGGGAGGTCGGTAAACGCTGATAGAAGTGTTTATCTCCTACTTCGCGTTTACCGACCTCCCACACCACCGTACAAGCGGTTCCGCATACGGCGGTTCCGTGCTTTGACACCTCCGAGGGCGTGCGTCTTGTTGTCTTCGGTCACCAACAG
>JAFZQR010000045.1 GCA_017620295.1 Bacteroidaceae bacterium | reverse complement strand
GACAAAGGTCAATTTGTCATAGAAGATATGCTTGTCCACCACATCCATCAGCTTCACCTCATGGCGATAGCTGTTGTCATCGTACTCGCCCTCAGGGAACATGAAGTCCAGAATACCCACCGAATAGACATCCTCCAATCGATAGTTCCATTCTCCTTTGGGAGCCTGTTCGCGGATAGGCACTGTGGCATAGTAGAGGCTGCGGTCTTTGAAATAACGCTGGATGGCCTTCTGCATCTCTACGATGATCTTGCCTCCGCCGTCCAGCTCGCAATAGACATCAAACACGGCGCGGCGGTCGCCATAGCCTTCGCCTAGATGTTCAGAATTGATATATTGTATATCCTTTATCTCACGTTCCCTGCCCATTAGCAATGCATTAAGGAAACTAATGAGCAAGTCCTTGTTCATCTCTGTTCCGAACAGCTTCTTAAAGCCGAAGTCTGTGTATGGGTTGATATATCTTTCTTTCATTGATGCGGATATGGGTTCTTGCTTACAAATGCCAACTTCGCTATAACTCTGGACTCATGGCAAGCGTTCAGAGTTTAGTTGAAGTTGTGCTGCTGTCATAATGATGTAGCTTTATTTCACTGCAAAAGTAAGAATTATATTTATAAGCGAAACAAGAAAAGGGACAAATAATTGCTGGTAAGTAGGTGATAGTTTAAGTGAAGAGTGTCTTCCACAGGGGCATGATGTTGTCGGGCGAATAGCGCATGATATTGTTGCGGGCAGCGGCTCCGTAGGTGTGTCTCAGCTTGGAGTCCTGCATCAGGCTGAGTAGTCCTTGGGCTAACGCATTGGTGTCACCGTTGGGGATGAGCAGTCCGTCCTGATGGTCTCGAATGATATCGGATGGACCGTATGGACAGTCGAAGCTCACGCAAGGCACTCCGCACGACATGGCTTCGGCCAGCACGAGGCCATAGCCCTCATAGCGTGACGACAGGCAGAAGATGGAAGCTTCGCTGTAGGCAGCAAAGATGTCGTTGGTGGCGGGTAGGAGACTGACGGAGCCTGACAGCTGGTTGGCGTCAATCTGCTGTTGCAGCTGTTCGCGGTTGGGACCGTCGCCGTAGATATGCAGCTGCCAGTCAGGCTCAGCGTCATGCACTGTCTGCCAGGCTTGGATAAGCAGGTCGAATCCTTTCTGGTCGTGTAGCCGTCCTGCTGCCATGACAATCTTGTTGTCCAATGTGGACAGACGCGTAGGGATGTAGGTCAGTGGATTGGGTATGACAACTGTGTGCTTCACCTCGCTCCACTGCGCCTTGTCCTGTTGGGTGAGCAGCACGAGACTATCGGCCCGCTGGATATAGCGTGACATCCGTCGGTCGTAGATACCAGCAAGCCACCTCATCACAGGGTTCCCTTTGAAGTCGCCGACTTTCATGAATGCCTTGCGCTCAACATGGCTCTCCACTATGCGAAGGGCGGTGGTGGGGATGTTCATCAGCAGGTCGATGACCTGATAGGAATCGGTGAGTGTGACCAGAACATCAGGCTGGATGCGTTCCACCTCAGCACGCATTCGCTTGGCAAAGAGCCGGCGCAGTCGCTGGTAGCTTATCCAACGCTGCACAACAGTGCGTCCCTCCTTCTTCCACAGCTTGACGTCGATGTCGGTGTGACTGATGGATGGGTCAAGGGGGAAAGAGATGGAGTGGTCGCGCTGCTCGTAGGTCACGAGATGCACCTTGTAGCCGTGCTGTGCCAGCCAGTTCATCTTGAATGCCATCACGCGGTCGAGACCTCCTAGCTGGGCTATGTATTTGATTACATACAGTATGGTCATGGGTGAAACGGTTTCTTGAGAGAGTCAACAACGATGCGCATCTGTTCTTCCCACGACAGATGCTTCACGCTGGCTCGTATCTGCTCGGGCTGCATGGCTTGCTTGTCAAGGAATTCCAGCAGCGATGGTATGCTTATGGGAGACTCATCGGCAGGCACACGCAGCACGTAGGGCTGATGGTCGAAGTCGCTGTCCTGCTCACTGTATATGAACGGTATGCCCCGTGCCGCATACTCGCGGTTCTTCAGAGTCTTGATGGTGGTGATGCCGCTGCGATGTCGTGCCAGGCTGCCTATAGCCAGGTCGGTTTGGTTGAAGACTGCTGTAAGCTCGTCGCCAAACAGCTGGCCGTGGAACACCACCTTGTCTTGCAGATGCCAGCGTTCTATGAGTTCGGCAAAGCCTGGTGCGTGCTGGGAGTCGTGCATCTCGGACGGCCCCACGCCACCTACGATGTGGAATATGACATCTCGCTGAGGTGCTGAGGCATAGTAGTGTCCCAAGCCGTCAATCAGACGGTCCAGCCCGTGCCAGTAGTGTACTTCAGCAACGGCGGTGAGATGGACAGTGTCATCGTGTGATGTGCGGGTGGTGAGGGGTAGCTTGTCGAAGTTGACACCATTGCTGATGCGAATAGTGCGTTGGCCGAATATGCGTTGACAATCGGAGAATGTCACGATGGCAGACACATTCGCAGCTAGTTGGTTGCGGAACCTGCGGTCTATGAACAGCTTCAGTTGTTCCCTCCATGGGAAACCCGCATATTCGGAGTCGTAGGGATAGGTGGGGATCTCCAGAGCCACGGGTATGCCATTCCGTCGAAGCCTTCGCATGAGAGTCACCGTCTGGGGAGATGCGTTGTGGAAACTTCGCACATATACCATGTCAATTTCGTTCTCGCGGCACCAACGGTCGATGCAGCCAAGCCCGAAGCGTGCGCGGATTGCAGCCAGAGAACCACGACCATAGTCGGCTATGACCTTGTCGTCCACCCATCGTACACGGTGATGTCTTTCGTCAAACCCATAGTAACACAGGTGTACTGTGTGGCCCAACTGCTGTAGCCCTCTGATCTGATTGTGTATCTTCTTCGTGATGCCGCTGTTTGGCTCAAAGCCGTGGAACACGATGTAGAGAATGTTTGATTTGCGGTTGAGAAGGCTGCCAAACAACTCCTTCCATTGGTTCATGACAGGCTCTATGGAGAAACGTGACAGAGCAGAGCAGAGCGATGCGGCGGCTAGCTGCTGTCGGAGGTCGGGCTGCTCAATAACCCTGTTTAGGGCTGCTGTCATGGCATTGATGTCGCCATCAGGAACGAGAATGCCATTGACATCATTCTCGATAATCTCGCGGGTACCAGTGGGACAGTCCATTGCCACAACAGGCAGGCCACATGTCATGGCTTCAATCAGCACAAGCGGAAACCCTTCGAAACGGCTTGTCATGGCATAGACAGCTGCAGAGGCATAGACACTGGCAACATCGTTGGTGGTTCCGCATAGGTGGCATGAAGCTGTCAGACCTTGTGAGTCAATCAGCTGTTGCAGTTCCGCCTGCTTCTCGCCCTCTCCATAGATGAGAAGCTGCCAGTCGGGATGCTTGCTGGCAACACCTGTCCATGCTTTTACCAAGCGGTCGAGGGCTTTCTGCTCACTCAGCCGTCCAACGGCAACCACGGTCTTAGATTCCATAACAGATGCCAGACCGTGAGGCTCTATCGTGCATGGGTTGTGGATGACTATAGCGGGTCTCACTGCTGCCCAACTCATGGCGTCACGCTCAGTGAGTACGACTAAGGCATCGAGCTTGGCAACAGCTGTCTCAAGTCGGCGCCGCCACAGACGTGCCACAATATTATAAGGGAAACCACGGGCCTCCATCAGGTGAAGGTTGCGACAGAAGTCCTTGGCTATATGGCTCTCTCCAACCTTGATGCTGCCGTCGCGAAGCTCTGTGAGAAAGTCCATCTCGCGTCCCAATGTACAGCATGTAATGTCGGGGGCAATGTCTGTCAGGGTCTGCTCCAACCGTTGCCTGTATTGCTTCATCAGCCGCCTATAGACAAAAAAGCGGCGTAGTGTTCCGTGATGGTATTGCTCGTCGAAGTCGGTCTCCAGATCTATGTGTCTGACACGTGGTGAGAGGGGAAATATCGGGGCACGTCCCGCCTGCGAATCAGTTATGATATATACTTCATGCCCTAGTGTGTCGGCAAGGTAGTTTGCCTTGATGCTCAACACGCGGTCCACGCCTCCGAGGGTGGTCAGGGCTGTATATATGTAGGCTATTCGCATGATGCCAGTTCTTTATATATCTGTGCCACAGAATCTGACACACGCTGAGAATCGAAACGCTGACGTACCAGTTCGTAGGCAGACCGGCCCAGCCTGCAACACAGGTTGCTGTCGGCTGCACATCTGACAAAGGCTTCTGCCAGGGCCTGTGGCTGGCGGGGTGGTACAACAATGGCATTCTGCTCGTTGGTGATGATGTCGCGTGCACCATCGGTCAGTGTAACCACCATGGGCTTTCGCATGGCCATAGCTTCCAGCATGGCAATGGACAGACCCTCCCATAGGCTGGGAAGACAAAAGATGTCGGCATTGGCCAGCAGGGCTGGTACATCACTGCGGAAAGGCTGGCGCCGGATGACTTGCTGCAAGCCGTGGCTACTGATATAGCTATCAACATCTGCCGCCATGTCGCCATCGCCCACCATCAAAGCTTTTATGTGTGGGTCGCGGCTGGCTGCCTCCTGAACAGCAATCACGAAATCCATCGGTCCCTTCTGCTCTGTGATGCGGCAGATGAATGCCACAACAAAATCCTCTTGAGAAAACCCAAGCGTGGAACGAAGGTCTGGATAGCTGGCGTCAGCGTTGAAACGAGTCAGGTTGATACCGTTTTCAATAACGGTAGTCTTGGCTGTAGAGAGGCTGAAGGCGTTGATGCCAGTGGCTAGGTTGCTTTGGCTGACGCAGATGACACGGTTTGCCTCGTGGCAAAGCAATCGCTCGCTCTGCTCTCGAAGCCAGTAGGTAAGGCGTGACTGCCCTTCGTGGAAGCTCCATCCATGAACGGTGTAAACGCATGGGAGGTGCATGACACGGCATAGTGGTATGACATTGGCAGCGGCTCTGGAGCCGTGGGCATGAACAAGATTGATGCCCTCCGACTTAATCAGGCGGCGCACTTCCTTCATCGCTTTTGCATCGAAAGCACGCGCTGAAGGAATGACGTGGCATCGTACACCTTCGCCTGTAAGGTTCTCTATCATGGGGCCATTGCTGAATGCCAGCACTATAGGCTCAATGTCGCTGTGGAGGCGCAGCCCGTTGACAAGGTCTATGACGTGGCTCTCGCCTCCGCCCACCTCGCCTTGGCGTATGACTTCAAGAACTCTTATCGGCATGGTGAAGGTTTATTCTACATAAAGTACCAGACCTTTGAGGTACTCCCCTTCAGGATGGTAGATGTTTATGGGATGGTCGGCAGGCTGATGGAGCTGATGCAGTATGCGCACAGTGCGGCCAGACATGGCAGCTGCTGTGAAAACAGCCAGACGGAACTGGTCTTTTGACACAGCCTGTGAGCAGGAGAACGTGAAGAGCAGTCCGCCACGACGTATCTTGCGAAAGGCTGCTACATTCAATCGGGTGTAGCCTTTGAGTGCGTTTCGTAGTGCATCGCGATGCTTGGCGAAGGCTGGCGGGTCAAGGATAATAAGGTCGTAGTCGTCGGTGGGCATGGACTGCAAGTACTGAAAAGCATCCATTGCAAACGCCTTGTGACGTTGGTCGCCAGGGAAGTTCAGTTCGATGTTGTCGTTCACTAGATCTACGGCCTTCGAGGAACTGTCCACGCTGTGTACACACTCAGCTCCGCCTCGCATGGCATAAACCGAGAAACCGCCCGTGTAGCAGAACATGTTCAGCACACGGCGACCGTTGGAGTATTTCTCAACCAGGCTTCGGTTGTCGCGTTGGTCAACAAAGAACCCCGTCTTCTGTCCTTTCTGCCAGTCTATGTGGAACTTGAGTCCGTTCTCGATGGCAATGTCATCCACGTTGTTTCCACCGAGAAGAAAACCATTCTCTTGCCCTAGGTTGGCCATATAGGGTAGGGTGGTCTCACTCTTGTAGAAAATATGTTTGAGGTTTTCACCCATGATGTTTTTCAGGGCGGAGGCCACGGTGTGACGCTCTGTGTGGAAGCCTACGCTGTGAGCCTGCATCACAGCTGTGTCGCCGTAGATGTCTATGACAAGTCCTGGCAGATTGTCGCCTTCACCATGAACTAGTCGGAAGGTGGTGTTCTGCCCAGCCTCCAGCAGCCCTATAGCCTTTCGGGCAGCAAGGGCGGTGGTCAGCCGCTTTTCATAGAAGGACAGGTTGATGGGTTCGTCGGTGAACGACAGAACCCTTACAGCGATTGAACCTATCTGCCAATGTCCAAGGGCAATGAACTCGCCTTGTGAGGTCTCAACTCTTATGAGGTCACCCTCTTCGGGATTACCAATGATGGAGGCTATCGCTCCGGAAAAGACCCAGGGGTGAAAGCGACGCAGCGACTCTTCTTTGCCGCGACGTAGTATAACTTTCTTTTCTTCGTGATGACTATTCATTTGAGGTGGGTTCTATTAATTCGCTTTGTCCTATTTGAAGCTTATTTTTGAGTGCAGAATGGCAGCTGATGAGAGAGCATAGCGGGCTATGTGACCGAAGAAGCAGACGTTATGCGACAAAAAGAAGCGAAAAGAGGGCAAAACGATATTTGGCATATATAATAAATAATCATAGGTGGGAATTAATAGAACCCACCTTAACTGTAGGGTTGGGAGATGGTTTTGTAGTTGCCTGTTTGTAGTAACGACTCAATCTCTGTGTATAGTTTCAGACAAGCCCATGCATCGGTGGCAGCATATAGCTTCTGATTGTCTGTTAAGATGTCGGCATCCCAGTTGGATAACTGCTGTCCTTTGCTGATTTTCTGATGAAAGATGTTGGCGTATAGTTTCTGAAGGCTCATATCCTCAATGCCCAGCTTCTTGACATAGTCCTGCAGTTCAACATAGTTCTGTGGACGGAAAGGTGTGCGACGACACAGCTGGTGCCAGTCATCATGAAGCGACAGCCCTACTTTCAAGATGCTTTGTTCTGACAGCAGCTTGACTATACATGGCGGGAGGCCCATAAAGTTCAGACGGAAAAGAAAGCAGGTGTCGTCGGTAGATACTTGAAGAAGTGAGACTGGGTTCATACCGTTGGCTCCGCGTCGGAAGGTGGGGCGTGTCTCTGTGTCAATGCCCACTCGGGGAAAGGTGAGAAGATAGTCCACAGCACGTTTGGCCTCACCTTCTGTCTGGATGACAATGATGCGTCCTTCAAAGAGTGTGCGTGGTAGTGCTGTGATGTCGCGCTTATCAAATTTGGCTAAGAGCTGCTTCATGGGCAGTGGCCTTACAATGTCAATACATTTGTTAATGGCTGCAAAATTAGCTCTTTTCAGCGGAAAAGTGCATAGCAATTCGTTCCTTTTTCATAACTTTGCGGCACTTTTAAGGAGTAAGGATAAGGAAAAGGATTATAGGTGGGTTCTATTAATTCCCACCGATAATAGATTAATAAATATGACTAACATCGTTTTGCCCTCTTTTCGCTTCTTTTTGGCGCATAACGTCATCTTCTTCGGGTACATAGCCCGCTATGCTTCCTCATCAGATGCCATTCTGCACTCAAAAATAAGCTTCAAATAGGACAAAGAGAATTAATAGAACCCACCTATAGACAATATGACAACTTCACGTCAGACTAAGACGCCACGTCAGACCTCAGCCCGGCGTGGCAAGAAAGGCAAGGCTGAACCAAAGAAAGAAAAATCATTGCTGCGAGAGGCTATGGGAGGCTCTTCGTCCGACCCTGTTTCACGTAAAGAGACATTGCGCATCGTTACTGGAGTGCTGATGGTTGTGCTTGCCGCATTCTCTCTCTTGAGTTTCATTTCATTCCTGTTCACAGGCGGAGCAGACCAACGCGTGTTGGGTGCTGGTGGAAGCAACATACATACAACGAACCTGATGGGTTATCTGGGTGCGTGGTGGAGTGATTACTGGATGAATGACAACTTTGGCTTCGGTTCGTTCTTCCTGCCTGTCATAGTAGCAGCAGCAGGCTTGAAATGTATAGGCGACTATGGCATCAGGCTTTGGAAATGGTTCGTGAACTGCACCTTTCTTACAGTGTGGTTCAGTGTGGCATCGCACTATTTCCTGCAGTCATGGCTTGCCAGCAGTCCAGATACCAGCTTTATAGCAGCTGGCGGTATTCACGGCCAGCGCATAGCTGGTGCTATAGAGCCTGTGATTGGTTCATTGGGTTTGCTCGTCCTGATATTAATCGTTATGGTGGCGTATCTGTGCTATGTGAGTGCTGAGGTCTATAGACAAGTGCGCAGATTGCTGCATCCTCAACGTATGATGCGTGAGCTGCGAGCTGATCATCCTTGGTTCGATAAAGGTATAGGTATGCTGAACAAGGTCGGCAGACGAGGTGACAAGGAAAATATAGATTTGGATGAGGACGAAGATGAAGTTGAAGCTCCTCTGGAGGAGGCGGATGATGACATGGAGCCTGATGGCTTGAAGACTTCTGATAGTGAGACCACAGCTGATGAGAGTGATTTCTCGGATGTCCCTGAGGCTGTACTGTATTCATCTCAGAAACAGCAACCCGCAGATACAGGAAAGCATGATACTGATGAGCCGTGGATAAAGGTTGCACAAGGCGATGATGATTCTCGAGATGAAGTGGACGGTGGCTCTGGTGTCACCTTGGAGATTGTGCCTGCGGTTGAGGAAGAACAAGCCGATGCTGAGAGCAAGGCGGCGCTGGAACCCTATGACCCGAAGCTTGATTTGTCAATGTACAAGTATCCAACGCTGGATTTGCTAAAACACTATGATTCACAGCAACGGGCATCTGTTGACGATGAGGAGTACACTCGGAATAAACAGCAAATTGAGAATGTACTGAAGAGCTTCGGGGTTAGCATATCCAAGATACGTGCCACCATTGGCCCGACCATCACTCTGTATGAGATTACACCAGCTCCAGGCGTGCGCATTTCCAAGATACGTAACTTGGAGGATGACATAGCCCTGTCACTTTCAGCCTTGGGCATACGTATTATTGCGCCAATGCCTGGGCAAGGTACCATAGGTATAGAGGTGCCAAACGCCAAGCCGCAGATTGTGTCGATGGAGAGCATACTGAACAGCCGCAAGTTCCAGGAGTCGAACTATGAGCTGCCAATGGCACTCGGCAAGACCATCACCAATGAAGTGTTCATGGTGGATTTGGCTAAGATGCCGCACTTGCTGGTCGCTGGTGCTACAGGACAGGGTAAGTCGGTAGGTCTGAATGCCATCATCACATCGTTGCTCTACAAGAAACACCCTGCCGAGTTGAAATTGGTAATGGTTGACCCGAAGAAGGTTGAGTTCAGCATCTACTCTCCAATAGTAAACCATTTCCTGGCTCAGATAGAGGACGAGGAGGATGAGCCTATCATCACAGATGTGCAGAAGGTTATCAATACCTTGAAGAGCTTGTGTGTGGAGATGGATAGTCGCTACGACCTGCTTAAGCGAGCCCGTGCGCGTAACATCAAAGAGTATAATGAGAAGTTCAAGAATCGCATACTGTTGCCAGAGAAAGGTCATCGTTTCATGCCATATATAGTGGTGATCATTGATGAGTTCGGCGACCTGATTATGACAGCAGGAAAGGAAATAGAGCTTCCTATAGCTCGCATAGCTCAGCTGGCTCGTGCTGTTGGCATACACATGATTATAGCTACCCAGCGTCCTACGACGAATATCATCACCGGTACAATCAAGGCAAACTTCCCTGCTCGAATGGCTTTCAAGGTAAGTGCTATGGTGGACTCCCGTACAATCCTTGACCGTCCAGGTGCAAACCAGCTTGTGGGAAAGGGTGATATGCTGTTCCTCGCAGGCAATGACCCCGTGCGTGTACAGTGCGCTTTCGTAGATACACCGGAGGTTGAGAATATATGCTCCTTTATAGCGTGTCAGCAGGGATATGACCGTCCGTTTGCTCTGCCTCGTCCACCTATGGAAGATGCTGGTGGTTCGGGTGCTGCAGATGTTGATATGCAACATCTTGACCCAATGTTTGCTGATGCTGCTAAGCTAATAGTCCAGACACAGCAAGGCTCCACGAGTATGATTCAGCGTAAGTTCTCCATTGGTTTCAATCGTGCAGGACGACTAATGGATCAGCTGGAGAAGGCTGGGGTTGTGGGACAGGCCCAAGGCAGTAAACCTCGTGAGGTGCTTATACAAGACGATATGAGTCTTGAGATTCTACTTAACAATCTCAACTAATAAACGTTCAACAAATAGTGAAATGAAGACACATTTTTCAATGTTCCGCCATACTCGGCTGCTCACCGCTTTTCTTGCGACATGCCTGAACCTGACGACTTCTGCACAGACAGCCAAGCAAGTGCTGGATAATACAGTTGCCCTCTTTAATAATAATGGTATAGAGGCTGCATTCATTGCAACATCCTACGAGGGTACAACGCCTGCTGGTGAAGCTAGTGGCACTATGTATATGAAAGGCAATAAATTCAAGATGGCATCTACGGAGATGACCACTTGGTTTGATGGCCAAACACAATGGAGTTTGCTGGAGGGTAGTGATGAAGTCAATGTCACAGAACCTAGTGCCGAGGAGCAGGCTGCTGTAAATCCTGCTGTCCTGTTGAGTGCATATAAGCAAGGCTATAACATGAGAATGCGTCGCAGTACCCTTCGAGGCAAGCCTACATTTGTGGTTACACTGACTGCCAAATCTCAACGTGATGACATGTTCAGTATGGTGCTTCTAGACATAGAGCAAGGCACATATACACCTTATTGTATCCGTGCCAAGCAGGGTGACAACTGGCTTCGCCTTGTTATACGCTCATTCCGCACAGGTTTGAGCCTTGCAGATGACTCGTTTGTCTTTCCTTCACAGGATTACCCTGATGTGGATGTAATAGATTTGAGATAAGTGTACACATCATTATAACGAACCGATATGCCAATTAAATGTCTAATCATAGGTAGTGGCCCTGCTGGTTATACGGCTGCTATATATGCTTCGCGTGCAGGATTGCAGCCTGTTGTGTTGGAAGGACTGCAACCTGGTGGTCAGCTAACCACAACAACAGAAGTAGAGAATTTCCCAGGCTACCCTCAAGGCGTAGATGGAAATCAGCTCATGGCAGACCTGCGCTCACAGGCAGAACGTTTCGGTGCCGATATACGTTTTGGTATGGCGGTGAAGGTTGACTTAGGAAGTCAGCCGTATCGAGTGTGGACTGATGACGGCACAGAATTGGTCTCTGATACCATAATTATTGCAACGGGAGCCTCTGCCAAGTATCTTGGATTGCCTGATGAGGAAAAATACCGCGGACAGGGTGTCTCAGCTTGTGCCACATGCGATGGGTTCTTCTATCGTGGCAAGACTGTGGCGGTAGTCGGAGGTGGTGATACAGCATGTGAGGAAGCCTCCTATCTTGCGGGATTAGCTTCAAAAGTATATGTCATCGTACGCAAACCTTATCTCCGTGCCACTAAGGTCATGCAGGAGCGCATAGCCAGCAACCCCAAGATAGAGATCCTCTTTGAACATAATGCCACTGGTTTGTATGGCGACAATGGGGTAGAGGGTGTGCATTTGGTTCATAGAAAAGGGGAAACAGATGAGCGACGTTACGACCTGCCTATCGATGGCTTCTTCCTTGCAATTGGTCATCACCCCAATAGTGACCTTTTCCGCCAATGGCTGGAAGTTGATGCCAATGGATATATAATCACAGAAGGTGCATCTACTCGTACGGTCCTTCCTGGCGTATTCGCTGCTGGCGATGTGGCAGATCCTGTGTACAGACAAGGCGTAGTAGCTGCTGGTGCAGGTGCGAAGGCTGCCATTGAGGCGGAACGTTACCTGGCTAATCTGTATTCACAATCCTGATATTTGCTTCAGAATAAGTAGGTGTTCACAATTAGTTTTATGTATTTGTTCAGCTATTTGGATGCAGATTTTTCTTTTCTCCGAAGGAGCAGAGCGGGCTCTGTGACTGAGGATAAAAGGAAAAGATGCGCCAAAGAGCAAACAAAGACATGAAAGCACCTACAATTCTGGATATAGTAAAATAATTTTGAACACCTACTTATGATATATCCATCATCCTTTGAAGAGAAGATTGGCATGACCGAGGTGCGCTCTCTGCTGATGGAGCAGTGCATGAGTCCACTTGGTCAGCAACGGGTGGAGCAGATGACATTCATCTCTGATGCACGACTCCTCAATGAACTGCATAGGCAGGTCGGAGAGTATGTGCGGCTGATGGAACAGACTGACCAGTTTCCTGATGATGGCTATTACGACCTACGCCCTGCCTTGCGACGTATTCGTGTTGAAGGTACTTATCTTGAGACTGATGAGTTGCATGGATTATGGCGCTCTCTAACATCTATTGCTGCCATAATTAGTTTTTTCCGTTCAGATGATGAGCAACCATATCCTGCGCTCTCACGCATGGTGGGTGACGCTCTCTCATTCCCTGCTATTACACGACGCATAGAGGCCATCCTTGACAAATATGGAAAGATAAAAGATACGGCTAGTCCTGATTTGCAACGCATACGCCGTGAACTGGCTTCCACGGAAGGCAGTATCAGTCGTGTACTTAATGGTATTCTCCGTTCAGCACAGGCAGATGGTACGGTAGCACAGGATGTTGCGCCTACGATGCGTGATGGACGATTGGTAATACCTGTGGCTCCTGCGCTAAAACGTAAGATTAAAGGTATAGTCCACGATGAGAGTGCCAGTGGTAAGACGGTGTTTATTGAACCACAGGAAGTGGTTGAGGCTAACAATCGCATACGTGAGTTGGAAGCAGAGGAACAACGCGAGATAATACGTATCCTGCAGGCGTTCACCGCTGATGTGCGTCCGTTGGCTGAGAGTATGCTTCAGAGTTATGAGATGCTGGCTGATGTGGAGTTCGTTAGAGCCAAGGCTCATCTGGCGGCTTCGTTGGGGGCGTTTACCACAACCGAACCACACATTGCCCCTCATCCGCTCATCGACTGGACGCTGGCTGTGCATCCGCTGCTGCGCCGCACGTTGGAGAAGCATGGCAAGAAAGTTGTGCCGCTTGATGTTGAGCTTACACGTCGTCAACGCATATTAATAATCTCTGGCCCCAATGCAGGTGGCAAGAGCGTATGTCTCAAGACCGTTGGACTGCTGCAATATATGTTGCAATGCGGCCTTCCTGTGACGTTTGGTGAGAACTCGCGTCTGGGAGTGTTTGAGAATATCATGATAGACATCGGTGATGAGCAGAGCATAGAGGATGAGTTGTCCACCTACAGCTCTCATCTGCTTAATATGAAGCAGATGATGTATCGCGCCAATCCAGCTACGTTGTTGCTGATAGATGAATTTGGTGGCGGTACGGAGCCGCAGATTGGTGGCGCTATGGCCGAGGCTATGCTGAAGCGGTTCGTGCGACAGGGTGCATTCGGCATCATCACGACTCACTATCAGAACCTGAAGCTTTTTGCGCAGGAGACGGATGGAGTCGTAAATGGTGCCATGCTGTATGACCGTCATCTGATGCAGGCTCTGTTCCAATTGCAGATAGGTCAGCCTGGTTCCAGCTTCGCTGTGGAGATTGCCCGCAAGATTGGCATCCCGGATGAGGTCATCAATGATGCTTCCGAGATTGTAGGACGTGACTATGTCAATGCCGACAAATGGTTGCAGGATATTGTTCGTGACCGTCGCTACTGGGAACAGAAACGGCAGACCATTCACCAACGCGAGAAGCAGATGGAGCAGACCATTGGCTCATACGAAGCTGATGTGCAACAGTTGCAGGAACAGCGGAGGGAAATCCTGGCCAAAGCTCGTGAAGAAGCTCGTCAGATTGTGGCGGAAGCCAATGCTAGGATAGAACGTACTATCCGTGACATCCGTGAGACACAGGCCGAGAAAGAACGTACACGTACAGCTCGTCAGCAGCTTGATGTCTTCCGCGAACAACTCGAACAAGACCCGACAGGCACGTCCGATGACGCTATAGAGCGCAAGATGCAACAGATAGAGGCACGGCGTCAACGTAAGGAGAAACGCAAGCAGCAGACTGCAGGACAGCAATCTTCGTCACAGCCGAATCAGACTGTTGTATCGTCAAAGTCGCCTGTTCTCGTTGAGGGCGGCTATGTCAGATTGAAGGGGCAGAACACAGTTGGAACGATTGAACGCATCAATGGCAAAGAGGCTATTGTCGTATTCGGTCAGATGCGTACAACCGTCAAAACAGACCGCCTGCAGCCTGCCAGTCCACCGAAGAAGGAGGAGAACTCGGCTGCTACAGCCTTTACGTTCTTGGGGCGTGAGACCCAGGCCGCCATGCGTGAGAAGAGCTTGAATTTCCGACAGGATATTGATGTGCGTGGAATGCGTGGCGACGAGGCTTTGAATGCTGTGACACATTTTATTGACGATGCCATCCAAGTAGGGATGTCACGTGTAAGAATACTTCATGGTACAGGCACAGGCATACTGCGTCAGCTCATCCGTCAGTACTTGGCTACGGTGTCTGGCGTTGACAGTGCCCACGACGAGCATGTACAGTTTGGCGGAGCTGGTATCACGGTTGTCAACCTGCGATGACAATTTGTACTACAGGCGCGTTACAGCCTTTACGCCCTTTACTCCTTCAAGCTTCTGAATGAGTTGCTTGAGGCGTGAGGTGTCTTCCAGCATCACGGTCAGAGTGCCGCTGAACAGACCATCATTGGAGTCAATGCTGATGGAACGGAGTTGTATGCGCTCTTCTTTGGAAATGATGCTGGTAATATTGTTTACAATACCTAGGTCATCCTGTCCCACAACCCGTAATGTGATGGCATACTGGCTGCCGCCCTTGCCTGCCCATTGGGCTTCTATGCAACGGTAGCCGTAGCGCTCGCGTAGGGCTGAGGCGTTAGGGCAATCCACTCGGTGAATCTTGATGCCACCGCCGGCGGTAAGGAACCCAAACACACGGTCACCATAGACTGGCTGGCAGCATCTTGCCAGCTGGTAGTCAATGCCTCGCAAGTTGTTGTCAATGGTCAATATGTCGCCGGCTGCCCGCTTGAACTGTTTCTCGGCTGTGAGCAGTGGATTGTAGTTCTGTGCGCTTTGAGTCTGCGACACTAGTTCGCCTCGGTCGTGGCGTTGCTGCAGAGTGTATGCCTCCATCACTCTGTTGATGTCGAGTGTTCCGTCGGCAAGTGCCTTGTAGAAGTCTGTGACCACACGGTAGCCCAGGCGTGTCATAGTGTGCATCAAAGTAGCTTCGTCTATGTCAACCTTACGGTTCTTGAAGCGCCTCTCCATTTCCTCCTTGGCGTAGGCTGCCTGTGATGCAGCCATCTCCTTGAGAGCCTGGCGTATCTTACTCTTGGCCCTGCTGGTCTTAGCCACAGATAGCCAGTCTTGTTTCGGCACTTGGTTGGAGTGGGTCAGGATCTCCACCTGGTCACCGCTTTGCAGCTGGTGGCGCAGGGTCACCAACCTGCCGCCTATGCGTCCACCAGTACATTTGTTTCCAACTTTGGTGTGTATGGCGTAGGCAAAGTCTAGCACGGTGGCTCCTTGTGGCAGCTTGAAGAGATCGCCCTTTGGAGTGAATACGAACACTTCGTCTTCGTACAGGTCCATCTTGAACTGATCCATGAGCTGCATATCATCGCCAGCCTCCAGGGCGTTGCGTATGCCCTGCAGCCATGTCTCCACTTCGGCCTCGCCTCCTTTCACTCCTTTGTATCGCCAGTGAGCCGCCAGACCTCGCTCTGCTATCTCGTCCATGCGTTCAGTGCGTATCTGCACCTCCACCCACTTCTGTTCTGGCCCTAAAACGGTGATGTGCAAACTTTCATAGCCATTGCTCTTGGGTATGGACAGCCAGTCGCGCATACGTTTCGGATTTGGCTGGTACATATCGGTGATGATGCTGAACACTTGCCAGCACTGGCTTTTCTCCAGCTCCAGAGGCGCATCAATGATGATGCGTATGGCAAACAGGTCATAGACGCCCTCAAACTGGCAGCGTTGTTTCTTCATCTTCTGCCAGATGCTGTGTATGCTCTTGGTGCGACCCTTCATGTGGAACTTCAATCCGGCTGCTTCCAGCTTCTGTTGGATTGGGCCGATGAAACGCTCAATGTAGGCATCGCGGCTACGCTTGGTAGCATTGAGCTTCTCTTTTATATGATAGTAGGCATCGTGTTCCAGGTATTTGAGAGATAGGTCTTCCAGCTCACTCTTCAATCGGTAGAGACCTAGCTTGTGGGCCAGTGGAGCATAGAGATAACCAGCCTCCATAGACACACGTTGCCGTGCCGCTTCGTTCTCCGTATCCTTAATCTGCCTCATCACACATAGGCGGGAGGCAATTACAATGAGTATGACGCGCATGTCCTCGGCAAAGGAAAGCAGCAGGGAGCGGAAGTTCTCGCTCTCCACAACAGGATTCTTCTCGTAGAGTTCATGAATGCGACACAGGCCGTGGACTATTACGCCAACTTCCTCACCGAAGTCGTTGCGGAGTTGGTTTATACTGGCTTCGCCCGCTATGACGAGTTCATAGAGCAGTATGGCTAGGATGGCACCGCGTGTCATGCCAATCTCAGAGGCCACAATGTGTGCTGTTTGGAGATTTACTATCAGCGGATGTAGTCCAAAGACATCACGCTCCATAGCAGGCGTGTCGGCTGCGTTGCTTAGATATGTACGCACCTTCTCGAAATCGCCCGGCTGTAGTTCGGACGACACGAGTGGCATCAACTGACGATATAGTGATGCTAGTTGCGCGTGTTCGGCTTCTGTAAGCTTTTGTGTAGTGTCCATGTGAGAGACTGTTTGTCTATTTCTTCATGCGAAAGTACAGAAATTGTTTCAATCATGATACCACGTTAAGCCTTTTTCACTACTTTTGGGCCAGAATTATCATTTACCTCAAACAAATCATTAAGTAAGTGAGCAAATTTAGTTTACACATAATAGAGTTCTCTATTTTCCGTTCTATAATATATAGGAGTAGAAATTATGAGAACCATCAAACAACTTTCCCTCACCGACGCGGAACGTCGGGAGTTAGAATACGGCTT
>JAFZQR010000044.1 GCA_017620295.1 Bacteroidaceae bacterium | reverse complement strand
GGTTCTATTAATTCGCTTTGTCCTATTTGAAGCTATTTTTTGTGTGCAGAATGGCAGCTGATGAGGGAGCATAGCGGGCTATGTGACCGAAGAAGCTGACATTATGCGCCAAAAAGGAGCGAAAAGAGGACAAAACGATGTTAGTCATATTTATTAATCATAATCGGTGGGAATTAATAGAACCCACCATATATATTTTCTGCTGCGAATATAGTCATTATTCCACAAATCACACCAGATTTGAACAAATATCTTATGTACATGAACCAATTGCCCACATATCTGCCGTGCCAGCTTCCAAAACGTGCCGTGAAAACATTCGTTTCCTGCTGACGTTTCAATCGTTTTCTGCTGACGAATCAATCGTTTCCTGCTGACGTTTCATCACTTTCCTGCCGTCGTATTTCCAGCACGCTGAAACCTGCCGTGAAGCACGCTGAAAGACATCGTCGAGCGTGCTGCAAAAAACATTTCAACACGCAGTATTATCAAAATGGTTTGTTGATGATTTCAAATCATCGCCATTAGTAATAAGATTATAAGAAAAGCCCAGAAGAGGCAGCCAAGGCTGGTTGAACATCCCTCCCATAGGAAATCAAATACGAACCCAAAAGCCTTCAGCACCCAGCCAATAAGACCAAGGAAGACGAAAGCGAAAATGCACAATATGATTATTCCAACAATAGCCATCTCATTAGTTAAGCCGATGCAAAGTTAAGCATTATAAATTGTTTTATGACGACAAATCCAAGATATGTTGTACTTTTGCAAATAAGAAGCAGCAATAATAATCTATGGAAACAAGAAAACACCTGGCAGCAGAGAAGAAGAGATGCGGCTCGCACAACTGCGCACAAGCCATACTCTGCACATACGCCGACAAGGCAGGTATAGACGATGAGACAGCAAGGAACATAGCCAACGCCTTCGGTGCCGGCATGGGAAACATGGAGGGAACATGCGGTGCTCTTGTCGGAGCTGGCATCACACTGGGATTGGCTACCAAGGACAGGGCAAAATCGATGAGAGGCATGAAGCAGATGATGACACGATTCCAACAACGAAACGGTGCTACACAATGCAAGCTGCTGAAGGGCGTGGGAACCAAAATCGTGCTGCGAGAGTGTCCCGACTGCGTGGCCGATGCTGCCGAGTTTCTGGAAGATGAACTAAGTCAACAGGCAATAGACAGATGAACAAGAATGCTATCATCGTTGGTGCCAGTTCAGGAATTGGCAAGGAGGTGGCTAAGCTGCTGCTGTCTGACGGGTGGAGCATAGGTGTAGCCGCGCGACGTGAGGAACTGTTACAAGAGCTGAAGGCATTGGCACCAGAGCGGGTTGAAGTGCTTGCCATTGATGTTACACAACCAGATGCAGGTGAGCGGTTGCTCACCCTTATAGAGAAGTTGGGAGGCATGAACCTTTACTTCCACGCATCGGGCATAGGCAAACAGAACCCCGAGCTGGATGCTGATATAGAACTGCGCACAATGGAGACCAATGCCGTTGGTTTCACAAGGATGATAGGTGCCGCTTACAGGTACTTCGCAGAGCGTGGTGAGGGTCACATTGCCGCCATCACCTCCATTGCAGGAACAAAAGGTCTAGGTCCGGCACCAGCCTACTCAGCCACCAAAGCCATGCAAGCCACCTACCTCCAGGCACTGGAGCAGCAAGCACACAAGCGCGGACTCAACATTCACTTCACGGACATCCGCCCTGGCTTTGTTGATACCGCCTTGTTGAACGATGACTACCCCTACCCTATGCTGATGCGCCCCGAAGCTGTGGCACGTGACATTTTAGGCAGTATCCACCGCCAGCGTCATGTGCGTGTGATTGATTTCCGCTATCGTATATTGGTGTTCTTCTGGCGTCTCATCCCATGCTGGCTATGGCGCAGGATGAAACTGTAGGTCAATTCGCTTGCAGCTGCTGGAGAATGTTCTCCACCACAGCATCGGGATTGAGGAACCAGTCGAGGGTCCATAGGTGCATAAGCCTCCATCCCAGGTGATGCAGCACGGCGGTACAGACGACCTCACGGTCGCGTACAGTCTTCAACTGACGATACCTCTCACCATCGCATAGTATGCCAAGCTTATACTGCTGAGGATTGACAGGGTCTTCAATGGCAACATCAACTCTGAAGGCAGAAGTGCCGATGTCGGTGTGTACACGATAGCCACGTTGTTGCAATGCCTGACAAAGCTGATTAACAATCATAGCCTTCCTCGACACGTCTTCACCATTGGAATCAGATGGATGTAAAGAAAGCAGGCTTTGCGACTGGGCATATTTGAGGAATTGTTTCAAACCCAGCACACCCTCGGCTTGAGTGCGCCGCTCATCAATCTGCTCTGGCTTCAATGTTGAGAACACAACCATGTCGTAGCGCGCACGTGACACAGCAACATTCAGACGGCGTTCACCTCCAGCCTTGTTCAACGGTCCGAAGTTCATTGACACACGCCCCTCCTTATCAGGCCCATAGCCAATGCTGAAGAGTATGGTGTCGCGTTCATCGCCTTGCACGTTCTCCAAGTTCTTCACAAACAGCGGCTCTGATGAATCTCGGTTTTGGGCATCCAGCTCCGGCTGTGATGCTAAGGCTTCGTTGAGAAGATCCTCGATGAGGTCGCTCTGTTGTTTGGAGAATGCAACAATACCGATGCTGCGCATCGGTTCACTTTGCATTCGTGCGATGGCTTCTGCCACTATAGCTTCAGCTTCCGCCCTGTTTGTACGGGTGCCGCCAAAGTCGTAGTAGCCATCAACGTGTCGCCAAGTGACATGTGATACAATGTCGTCGGCTGACGGGAATGTTACAAGGCGTCCATCGTAGTAGTTATGGTTACTGAAGGCTATCAGACTCTCATGTTGGGATCTGTAGTGCCACCCCAGATAGCGTGCAGGCATGGACAGCGATATGCAGTCATCGAGAATACTCTCCAAATCATCTATGGCAGCCTCATCATCGTCAGTAGCATTAGCCGAGAAAAAGCTGGTGGGAGGCATCTGCTTCGGATCGCCTACTATAATAGCGGCCTTGGCACGACAGATAGCACCGACAGCCTCGCTGGTAGGCATCTGACTGGCCTCATCGAAGACCACGAGGTCGAACTGTGGTGCATTGATGTCAATATATTGCGCCACGCTGAGAGGACTCATCAGCATGACGGGACACAGGCGAGGCAACAACGTCGGCATCTGTTCTATGATGTTGCGGATGCTAGTGCCACGACCTTTGTTGGCAATACGCTTGCGAAGCAGAGTCAGCTCACTGCTCAGCTGAGGGTCATGCGCCGCACCATCATTGCCTTCACCTAGTGGGTGGTGAGCTGATATGCGGGCTACCAGTTCCTGACGCGTGAGCTGTTGGAAGGCGCGTGTCAGCGTGTTGTATTTCTGTATGATCTGCTCAAACTGAAGACTGTTGAACATAGAAAGAGCAGGGTCACTCTGGATGGTATCCATGACAAGCTGCCTGTAGCATGCTGCGATGAAGGCATCACAGATGTCCTCTGTAGAACGACCTGCATTATATGCATTGACCGCTTCGCCAAGTCCTACAGTCTTGAGGTTGGCCGCAATAGAGGAATATTTCTCCCATGCAGGCAGCAAATCCACAGCTTTGCTCCATCTGTCGGCAGCCTCAGTCAGGGCATTGATGTCGTCTAGAAGTGAATCGCTCACAGAAGCCAGGGCTGTGAACTTCTTCCACTTATAATCAGCTTCAAGATACTGGCGTGTAGTCTTGCTGATAAACTTCATTGCCTGCCCGCGTTCTATCTGCTTGCTGATGGCTTGAATGGTCTGCGGCAATGCAGGCAGAGCCTTCTCCAAGGTTTCAGCTGCCATGGAGTAGGCTTTTTTCTCTGGTTGTCGTGCTATTGGTATCAGCCCTCTGAGAGGATGTTCTGCTGGCTCCATGCCAAGAATACTTCTGCCAGAGTCAAGACTTTTAATCTGCATGCAGTAGTCCTCAATGGCTTGCATTGTAATACCCTTGGTAAATCCGTTGGGCAGTTGAAGTGGCTGGGCATCAATGGACAGGAAGCGGTTTATGCAGTCGTAGAGCGACATCCCTATGGGTTGCTTGCGATGAAGTGCATCCACGTATCCGAACAGCTGCATACGCTGATTGAAGAGCGAATCGGCTGTGGCTCTGAAGTCGCTGGGATGAGTTGCTCCGAATGACTCTATTGCTGTCTGCATCTGATGCAGGAAATGCTGTTTGTCCATCTTATTGGAATGAAGCTCAAGGCAGAATGGCGCCAAACCAATCTTTGCAAGACGCGACTGCACCACTTCAAGGGCAGCCTTCTTCTCAGCTACAAACAGCACACGCTTACCGTTATACAACGCATTGGAGATTAGGTTGGTGATGGTTTGACTCTTGCCTGTTCCAGGAGGACCGTAAAGAACGAAAGAACGTCCTCTGACAGATTCGACCACAGCCTCAAGCTGTGATGAGTCAGCATCCACAGTCACTGCTATCTCATCCGGACGCATATGGGTATCCATCTGTCTGGCATCCATCGACTCCGTTCCATTGTCCATTGTCAACTGTCCATTGTCAATTACCAGCCGTCCTTCAACAAGAGAGCGTGTGATAGGGTTCTGCATCACAATGTCGCTGTGGGTGTGGATGTCGTTCCACATAACGAACTTGGCAAACGAGAAGATACCTAGCACGGAGTCCTCACATACCTCCCATTCCGTCTGCTCCTTCACTGCCTCACGCACAAGATGCAGTACTAGGCTAACATCGATGCCATGAGCATCCTGTGGCAGGGGCGAAACGCCCTCCACATCTATATCGTACTGCTGCTTCAGGAACTCCATGAGCGTCACATTGAGCATCACATCCTCATCGCGCTTGCGGATGGCGAATGCCCCCTTCTTCATCGAGACAATGCTTACAGGCATAAGCATTATCGGTGCAGAGTATTTGCGTCCACCTGCCCTCTCGTTCCATACAAGTGTACCGAGAGTGAGGAAAAGCGTGTTGACGCCACTCTCCTCCATATTGGTACGGACGGCGCGATAGATGCCTTTCAGCTCCGGTTTCTCCAGCACGAACTCCTTGCCTTGATCCAGCTCGTCCTCAAGTAAAGCTATGTTATCGTGTTCGTATGGCAGGGCGTTCCTACCCATCCGCATATTCAGGAGGTTGTTTCGCAAACTCAGATCCAACAGTTTACGCTCCCAAAGTCGCAGCTTGGCAGCAGTCTCCTGTTCCTCGCCTAATGCAGGCATAACAATCTTTTCAACTTCAGCCAGTGACTCCTTGGCGGTACGAAGCAGTGCAGAAAGACGCACTCTCTCACCAGCTGTCAGTTCGAGGCTCTGAACCTCTTGTTCCAATTGCTCTGCCTGCTTCAGGCAGGAAAGAAGACTGTTCCTAGTCATAGTTTATCAATTGATCTGCGTTTCAATTCTTCCTTACGAACTTGTTCTCCAGAATATCGTCAAAGAATGTCGATTCAGAGAGATAGCGCACCACCAACGTATCTTCTGTGCAGCTGACAATTTGGAATCTCTTCTCACCAACGAGTTCATCTTCGGTAATAAGCAATACCATGTTGTCTTCGCCATCCTTCACATAGCCGGCACACCTGCGTTGATGAGCCTTTCTAATCAATTCCTTTTCCAAGGCCTCATTACTCATGTAAAGCTTGTACGTGGTCTTTTCCTCTTCTGAGTATTCATCTTCTGCCGGCTTTGTAATCGTACCATCAGGTGAAATAATCAGTTGCCATATTAGCTGAGGCTCAAAAGGAGACTCCGGAGAAGTCACTTCATGTGAATTCTTGTCATAGATGGTACTACTATACGTCTCCCAGGTTCCACAGATCTTATCCTGCATTTCACTTACTGGAGAGGTCTTAATCTCATTACATGACACCATAAAGATGGCACAAGCAGAAATCAAGGAGAGTCTTTTGAATATTGATTTATTGTCCATAATGATAATATTCTAAATTAAACAATACATCCTATGATCCCAAATAGTCCAAGAGAAGCTGTTTTACGACAGATGTACCCCATGTGGCAGTGTAGTCTTCGTCTGAGTCTGCCTGCCTGTAGAAAGAGACTTTCCTTTCAATGAAGTTTCTTGCTTTCTGTATGTCGCCATCATCCTTCATCTTATCTATGCAATGGCAGAGGAAGTCATAATATTCCTGGAAATCATAGGAACCGTAGTAAACGCACTGTTCTGCCTTATCAAATTCTCCACGTTCAATATATTTGAGCTGAGCAGCAGATTTGAGCATCTGTTCTTGTGTATAGAAGCTTCCAGCGTTATCGAAGATTTCCTGAATAGCCAAACCTTTCTCTATATCCCCCTGTTCAATATATGCCAATCCCAGTTCCAGCAAGGCCTGCTGGATACCATTTATTGCATCACTTCTTTCTTCATAGTCATCATCTTCGTGATAGTTGGCCTTCATATATATTGCAAGATATTCCGAAGCTTTCTTCAGATTACCGTCTTCTACAGCTTCGTTCATGGCTTGCTGACAAATAATTGGATCTGTAACATCAGGTGCAGCTATTGCCTTGTCTATCCCCTTATAAATACCCCATCCTATCAAACCAAGAATAGCGACAATGATACAAGTGAACAGCACGGCATGCTGCTTATATGTCTCAAAATAGACTTGCTTCTTTGCCTTTTTCTCTGCTATCAACGTCTCCGCCTCTATTTCAGACATGAGGGAAGCAATCTTCGGATTATTGCTGTAATAGAGTTTAGCCTTACGGGCATATTTCTCTACAACAGCCTTGTTGCGCTTATAGTCCTTACCTTCCTTCAGCTCTATCAGAGCTTCCTCCAGATTGTCCAGTATCTCCTGCAACTCCTTGCTGGCCTCGGCAGTGATGTTCTCACCGCAATGCGGACACTTGTCTGCCAACTGAGGTACACTGCCACCACAGAACGGACAAACCTTGCCTTTCTGCTTACGTGCAGCAGCGTCAGTTGCCTGATCTATCTTCTGAACCTGTGCATCGAGATACAAGTCTATCTCATCAATATCTAGGCCAAGTTTTTCAGCCTTTTTCAAGATTACAGCACGTTCTTTGTCTGTAAGAATGCCATCAGTCAGATATTCTTGAATGAGCGCATCCAGTTCTTCAGGAATTAATGGTTTTGCCATAATGGTAATCGTTAGTTAATTGTATTAAGTATTGGTAAAAAAATAACTTCCTAAAGTTCTTGGTTCCTATGCACACTTGACAATATAATTCCACTTAGGCAGCGTGTCATCGAAAATGATTCTTCTGCTCTTTTCCGATTCGTAAGAATCCTCAATGGGTCTTTTC
>JAFZQR010000043.1 GCA_017620295.1 Bacteroidaceae bacterium | reverse complement strand
CCTGTGAGCGTCCATCTGGTCATCCAAGACCGATTTCCGACTCACATCAGCTCCGAGAGTTAACGACCAATGCTGGAATACAAAGCCAGACAGAGGTCAATGTCTAATCAAACAAATACCACATTTTCAAGTGGACTCAATTATGGCTACTTGCCCCGATAATGGCATAGTCCTAGACACATTTTCAGGCACGGGCAGTGCAGTTGCAGCTGCATTGAAGATGGGACGTAAAGGTATAGGCATAGATCTCAGTTCTTCATACATTGATATTGCACAAGAACGCATAAGCCAAACAGCATTAACAAGCAATAATATGTGGGCATGTTCGTACGTATCTTAGAGGACTGTAATACAACGCCCCGAAGGGGCAATGAACTCATAGCCCAGGTCTCGCCCTGGGTAAGCTGCGGAAACCAAGAACACGCCCTGTAAGGGCAAAAGCATTAAACACAAATGGGCTGCATTCATGAAGCTTTTGCCCTTTCAGGGCGCGGAATGTTAAATTGTCATTAGCCCCAGGGTGACGCTCCCTTCGGTCGCTTACCCTAGGCTAGTAGCAATATTTGCCCTTTCAGGGCGCACAGATTATTTAACTATTTTTGCTAACCTAAATATAAATACATAACAGATGGCACAGAAACCAAGTATACCAAAGGGGACGCGCGACTTCGGCCCTGCTGAGATGGCGCGACGCAACTATATCTTCGATACCATACGTGGCGTGTACGCTCTGTATGGGTTCCAGCAGATAGAGACTCCGGCTATGGAGAACCTGTCAACGCTGATGGGAAAGTACGGAGAAGAGGGCGACAAGCTGCTGTTCAAGATACTCAATAGCGGTGACTTCCTCAAGGGTGTGAATATGGCGGCTGGTGAGGATGAACGCGACAACGTGAGCCTGAACCGGATGGCTGCGCAGCTCTGTGAGAAAGGCCTGCGCTATGACCTAACCGTTCCTTTCGCCCGCTATGTGGTGCAGCACCGTGAGGAACTGACATTACCTTTCCGCCGCTATCAGATTCAACCAGTGTGGCGGGCCGACCGTCCGCAGAAAGGGCGATACCGCGAGTTCTACCAGTGCGATGCCGACGTGGTGGGCAGCGACTCCCTGCTTAATGAGGTGGAGCTGATGCAGATAATCGATGAGGTGTTCCGCCGCCTGGGCATCCGTGTATGCATCAAGATTAACAACCGCAAAATATTGTCGGGCATAGCTGAGGTGATTGGACAGGCCGACAAGATTGTGGATATCACCGTGGCCATTGACAAGCTTGACAAGATTGGATTGGACAATGTAAACGCCGAGCTGGCAGAGGCTGGCATCCCGGCTGATGCAATTGAGAAGCTGCAGCCAATCATTCAGCTCACCGGCTCAAACGAAGAGAAACTCAATACTATCCGCGAGGTGCTGGCCGATAGCGAAATTGGACTCAAGGGAGTTGAAGAAGTAGAATATGTCCTTGATCAATACGCAAAGGCAACCACATCATCCTCACTGGAACTCGACCTCACGCTGGCTCGTGGCCTGAACTATTACACCGGTTGCATCTTCGAGGTGAAGGCTCTTGATGTGGAGATAGGCAGCATCACGGGCGGTGGACGCTACGACAATCTGACAGGTATCTTCGGTATGCCTGGTCTGTCGGGTGTGGGCATCTCATTCGGTGCCGACCGCATCTACGACGTGCTGAACCAACTAGACCTCTATCCAAAGGAGGTGACAACTACAACAGAGCTGCTGTTCGTGAACTTCGGAGAGACGGAGTTGCAATATCTCCTTCCCGCCTTGGCACAATGTCGTCAGACAGGCATCAGGGCTGAGGTCTATCCCGATGCAGCTAAGATGAAGAAACAGATGCAGTATGCCAATGCGCGTCAGATACCGTTTGTGGCCTTGGCTGGTGAGACGGAGATGGCAGCAGGTGTATTCACCTTGAAGAATATGGTCACAGGTGAGCAGCAGCAAGTAAGCACCGATGCTCTCATAGCTGTTCTACGTCCATGACGAACAACATCATAATCCGTCCAGCCACACCTAAAGATGCTGAGGCGCTGCAAGCCATCTATTCCTATTATGTAAATTGCACGGCTGTCTCTTTCGAGTATGATGCGCCTACGGTGGAAGAATTCAAGCGGAGGGTGAAAGACATCTCCTTGAGTTATCCGTATTTAGTGGCTGAAGATAGTGTCGCGGGACGCATCATAGGCTATGCCTACGCATCTCCCCTGAGTGAGAGAAAGGCCTACCTATTGGCTGCCTGTTCGTCAATTTATCTTGACAGAACTCAGAGGCACAAGGGGCTTGGCACACTGTTGGAAGAGGCTTTAGAAGAAAAATTGCGCGTTCGTGGCATCCGCAATCTCTACGCTTGCATTGCAACAGCCGCACAACCCGACGAATACCTGACTTTTGACAGCCAGAATTTCCACCGCAGAATGGGTTTTGTCGAAGTGGGGCATTTCCATGAGTGTGGCCTTAAGTTTGGCAAGTGGTACGATGTGCTATGGATGGAAAAGAAACTGATCAAATAAAGATATTCTAATGACAACAAAAACTATTCCTGTCCTGCTGCTTACAGGCTATCTTGGCAGCGGAAAGACAACACTTCTGAACCGAATCCTCAACAACCGTAGAGGCATCAAGTTTGCCGTGATAGTCAATGACATAGGTGAGGTCAACATCGATGCTGAACTGATTGAGAAGGGTGGCGTAGTAGGGCAGAAGGACGACAACCTCGTGGCTTTGCAGAACGGATGCATCTGTTGTACACTGAAGATGGATCTCGTAGAGCAGCTGCGTGACATCACTCGCCAGCAGCGTTTCGACTATATCGTAATCGAGGCGAGCGGTATTTGCGAGCCTGCTCCAATTGCACAGACCATCTGCTCCATACCTGCCATGGGCTTAGAGTATGTACATGATGGAGTGCCGGTCTTAGACAGCATCGTTACCGTAGTGGATGCCCTCAGAATGAAGGACGAGTTCGGCAGCGGCAAGAACCTCCTGCGTCCACAGCTCAAGGAGGACGACATTGAGAACCTTGTCATCCAGCAGATAGAGTTCTGTAACATCATACTGCTCAACAAGGCATCCGAGGTGGAACCTCACGAACTGGGCCGCATCCGTGAGATTATCCGTACACTGCAGCCAAAAGCACAAATCATCGATTGTGACTACTGCGATGTGCCAATGGAGAAACTACTCAATACAGGCCTGTTTGACTTCGATAAGGTGGCTACTTCCGCAGCATGGATAGACGCAATAGAAGGTGACCATGATGAGGATGAACATGAAGAGCATCATCACCACCACGAACATCATGAACATGACCACCACCACCATCATCACCACCACGATGATGAGGGCGAGGCTGAGGAGTATGGCATTGGCACATTTGTATATTGCCGTCGCGAGCCAATGAGCCTCGGTGAGTTTGACCATTTCGTAGCCCGCAACTGGCCTGACAATGTCATCCGTGCCAAGGGAATATGCTGGTTCAAGGGTGAGGAGGACACCTGCTATGTCTTCGAGCAGGCAGGTCATCAAGTAACCCTGCGCAATGCTGGACTTTGGTATGCCTCCATGCCTAAGGATGAGCTGGAAAGGGCCATGGAACAGGAACCAAAGCTGCGTCGCGACTGGGATGAACGCTATGGTGACCGTATGCAGAAACTGGTTTTCATCGGGCAAAACCTCGACCGCGAAGCTATCTCAGCTGCCCTTGACGGCTGTCTGGCAGAGTAGGAGAGAAACAGGATATTGTTAAAAGTCCAAAAAAGATGCAGCGTATCTCATGATTATTCTGAGATGCGCTGTATCTTTGTAACAGTTATAATCTAATTGCATCTAATTGCACCTAATCAATTATGTTTAAGTTCTTATGTTTGGGTAGTGGAAGCAGTGGCAATTGCTATTGCCTCTGGACTGAGAACGGCGGCATAATGATAGATGCGGGATTGAGCATACGCTCGGTTAAGCGTGGCTTTCAGATGTTTGGACTCTCATTCTCAAAGTTTAAGGCTGTGCTGGTGACGCACGATCATGCCGACCACATCAAGTCGGTGGGCAAGCTGGCTTCAGAGTATGGATTACCAATCTATGCCACAGAGAGCGTACATGAAGGCATAGCGCGTAACTATTGCGTTAATCCAAAGCTCAAGGCCGACCAGAAAACCTTTATTGAGAAGGATGTGCCATTCACTATCGGTGACTTCCGCATCACAGCTTTCGACATCATGCACGATAGCACCGACTGCGTTGGCTATTGTGTTGAGGCCTTTGGTATTAGGTTCTGCCTTATGACAGACGTGGGATGTGTCACCGAGAGGGTTCGCAAAGAGGTTGGTTCTGCCAACTATCTGGTGCTTGAGAGCAATCATGACAAAGAGATGCTGATGGCAGGCCCTTATCCTGCTTATCTGAAGGAACGCATCATGAGTGACCACGGTCATCTGAGTAACAATGAGGCCGCAGAGATCCTGGGTTCGTCGGCTAGTCCAGAGCTCAAGCATGTATGGCTCTGTCACCTGAGCGAAGAGAACAACCATCCGGAACTGGCACGCAAGACCGTTGATGCTTATCTGCGCAGCTTGGGCATCATCATCGGTGTTGACTTCCAGCTGGAAATTCTCAAACGGCGTGTCCCAAGCTGTGTATATGAGTTGCAGAACGAGCAACTAACCTTCCCTAATTTGTAAGTAGGTGTTCAAAATCACTAACTTGGGCCTTCAGTCCTCGTAGTGGTCGAAGTGGGTGACTTCAGGATTGCTCTTCCCTGAAGGCACATAGTCTTTGCATAGACGGCGGGATTGTGCCACCATGCGTTCCTTGAACACATCGCACTGTGCTATGATGGGGTTCTCGAACCACTGCATGAAGGAGCCGTGAATGCAGTCTATGCATCTGACAAACCTGTCATTGTCATTTTTGATTGCCATACTGATTTGGGTTTTATGCTACAAAGTTATTACAATCTTTCCATACATTGATGTTTTCTCTCAGATAAATCCTACCTTTGCACCACAATATGACAATGCTACTTAACCTTATTTATACTGTGGTCGGGGCTACGCTGGTGCTGATAGGTGCCAACAAGCTTACTGACGGCTCCGTGGGTCTTGCAAAACGGTTTGGCATACCTGAGTTGGTTATCGGGCTAACAGTGGTGGCCTTCGGAACATCATTGCCAGAGTTCATTGTTAGTCTGCTGGCCGGCATCAGGAATGATGTGGCTTCTTCTGCCTTGAGTATTTCCAATGTTGTTGGCAGCAACCTGTTCAACACCTTGGTCATTGCCGGTGTGTCGGCTGTGTTCTGTCCGATAGCTATCTCACGTTCTACTGTCAACAAGGATATCCCATTATGCATACTGGCCAGCACGGTGCTGATGGCTTTGGCTCTGGACGATATTGTTTCAGGGGGAAGTGAGAGATTTCTCACTCGAGGCGACGGAGTTGCGTTGCTTGCCTTCTTCATTATTTTCATGTCCTACTCGCTGGGTCTGGCCAAACATCGTAGCCGTCGTGAGGCAGAGAACGGTGAAGTGGAGGCTGTAGCACCTGACGACACTGCAGAGATGCCGATGTCTGGACTTCGTATCGCACTCTACATTGTGCTTGGATTGGCGGGACTCTTAGGCGGAGGACAGCTGTTCGTGAATGGAGCATGCGGCGTGGCTCGCGAAGCAGGTGTGAGTGAGGCTGTGATTGGTCTCACACTTGTTGCTGGTGGCACATCTCTCCCAGAACTTGCCACCAGTATTGTTGCAGCCCGCAAGGGACAGAGCGCACTGGCTATAGGCAATGTGGTAGGTAGCAACCTGTTCAACATCTTCTGGATTCTGGGTGCTTGCTCCTGCATCATGCCCCTTCCAGTAACAGGTCTTACGCCACTCGACTTCCTGATGCTTTTGGGCAGCAGCGTCTGCTTCTGGCTGTTCTCGCGTACCAGCTACAGGCTAGCCCGCTGGGAGGGTGCGTTGATGGCCTCAGCCTATGTTGTGTATATTATCTGGCTGATTTATTGAAACAGCGGCTTATAAACCTATCTTTTGCCAGTCATCAATGAGTCGGCGAGCCAGCGACACACGCCCTGGAATATGCGGCAGCGTGTCGCGTGTGAACCAGCCGCCGTTGCTGAGTTCAGAGCGTTGAAGACGTAGTTCCCCACCAGCGTATTCGGCAGTGAAGCCCACCATCAGACCGCAGGGATAAGGCCATGGCTGGGATGCGAAGTAGCGTATGTTCTTCACCTCGATGCCTGTCTCCTCACGTACCTCGCGTCTCACGCATTCCTCAAGTGTTTCCCCCGTCTCTACGAAGCCGGCCACTAGGCCGTAGTAGTCGCCTCGGAAGTTGTTGGCATGAACGAGGAGAACCTCGGAATATGGACAATTGTCCAATTGTCTAATTCTCGTGACTCTCACAATAATTGCTGTGGCTAGCTGCGGCCAAACCTCCTTGCCACACTCGCAACAACGTTTGGAAATCTCGGTGTGGAAGCGCATCTCGCCACCACAGCATCCGCAGTAGCGTGTGTTTTGATCCCAATAGATGAGTTCGGCAGCCTTGCCTGCCAGAGTATAGCTTTCGGCATCGAGGACGTCGAAGCTGGCACGAAGGTTCATCATCTGTAGGTCTTCGACTCCTACGATAGGTGTGTCAAGGCGAACAACCTTAACCTCTACCACCTGTCCTTTCCATGTATGCTGTAAGGTCGTGACTGTGTTCCACGGCTGCAAAGGTACGGGCGGTTGCTCACCGTGTGGCAACCGCCCGTCTGTGGTTAATAGAACATCGCCTTGGCAAAGGCAAGTCCAAATAGTCATATTGAAAAACTCGTGTTTAGACGTTCAAATCCTTCTGTATAGCCTCAACCTTCTTCTTGGCCTCGGCATTGGCAGCACCATAGCACTTAGGACATTGCATCTCAGCTGGTACTTCCAAATAGAACTTAATCTTAGGTTCGGTTCCAGACGGACGTACGCTGATCTTGGTGCCGTCCTCAGTGAACCACTGCAGTACATTGCTCTTGGCAGGCATGTCAAGTTTGGTGACATTGCCTTCGGCATCGGTAGCCGTCAAGGCCTGATAGTCCTTGGTGCATACCACCTTGGAGCCGCCCAGTGTCTTAGGAGCCTTGCTGCCACGGAAGTCCACCATCATCTGCTTGATTTCGTCGGCACCGCTCTTGCCTGGACGCACCACGTTGATGGTGTGGTTCAGTGTGAAGCCATACTCAACATAGATGTCCATCAAGAGGTCGTATAGGGTCTTGCCGTTGTCCTTAGCCCAAGCTGCAATCTCGCAGATGAGGCAAATAGATGCTGGGCTGTCCTTGTCGCGCACCTTGTCGAATGGCAGGAAGCCGAAGCTCTCCTCGCCACCGCCAATGTACTTCTTCACGCCCTCGTTCTCGCGTATGAGTGCTGCTATCCACTTGAAGCCGGTGTAGCAGTCCATCATCTCCACGCCGTTCTTGTCGGCTATGCGTTTGATGAGTTCGGTGGTCACGATAGTCTTCACGAGGAACTCGTTGCCCTTGAGCTGTCCGAGCTTCTTCTTGTTGGCAATAATGTACCATGCAAACATCATGCAGGTCTGGTTGCCGTTGAGTATTTCCCATTCACCCTGGGGGTTGCGGCATACGATGGCCAAACGGTCAGCATCGGGGTCGCTGGCAATTACGAGGTCTGCGTTGAGCTTTGTGCCGAGTTTCATGCCGAGGGTCATAGCCTCTGAGTTCTCTGGGTTGGGGCTGACAACTGTTGGGAAGTTGCCGTCGATGACCATCTGTTCCGGCACAACGTGTATGTTCTGGAAGCCCCAGCTGCGCAATGCCTCAGGGATGATGACGCGGCCTGTGCCGTGCAGAGGTGTATAGACGATGTTCAGGTCTTTCTGACGATTGATGACCTCCTGATCCACCATAGCTTCCTTTACAGCCTGCAGGTAGTCCCAGTCCATCTCACCACCGATAATCTGAATGAGATCGGGGTTGCCTTGGAACTTCACATCCTCAATGTTCACCTTGTTGACTTCGTCTATGATACCTGTGTCGTGCGGACTCAGAACCTGTGCGCCGTCCTCCCAATATGCCTTATAGCCGTTGTACTCTTTCGGGTTGTGGCTTGCGGTGACGTTGACACCAGCCTGAGCTTTCAGCTGACGAATTGCAAATGAGATCTCTGGTGTGGGGCGGAGGCTTTCGAAGAGATAGACCTTGATGCCGTTGGCAGAGAATATGTTGGCCACTGTCTCGGCATACTCGCGTCCGTGGTTGCGGCAGTCATGTCCCACTACCACAGCAAGGTCGTTGCGTCCAGGGAAAGCTTTGAGAATATAGTTGGCAAAGCCTTGTGTTGCCTGTCCTACGATGTAGCGGTTCATGCGGTTTGTGCCTACACCCATGATGCCTCTGAGGCCGCCTGTGCCAAACTCAAGTGTCTGGTAGAAGGCATCAACAAGTGCAGTCTTGTCGTCTGCATCAAGAAGTGCTTTAACTTCGGCCTTGGTCTGCTCATCATAAACAGACGATGCGAGCCACTGCTTGGCGCGTTGCTCGCATGTTGCAATCAGTTCTTGTTCCATTATTCTATTTGAAGTGTGTTGTTATTTCGCTTTTTTGCCTATGCTTGTGCGAAGTGCTTCAATGAAGCTTGCACCCATTCGCACTCCTTGATAGATAGCCATACCAGTCTGAAGCACATTAAGGAATGTGCCGAGGCGGTCGGTGGTGGCTTTCTGTTGATGGAAGAGCCGCTTACTGGTGTCGGCTATTCGCCGTCGGCTCTGTCGTTTGATGCCATTCAGTCGCTGTCGTTCAGCCCGCATGGCCTCCAGGGTGGTGCGGGGCTGCAGCAGAATGCGTTGCTGTGAGTTCATTGCACCCCTCCTTTCTCTTGTTCATCATCGTCGTCGGGTACAAACAGCTGTGCCATGAAACGTGCAATGGGTTCTTCTATCCATGCCTGACGCTTGATGTATATGACTAGGCATATCAGTAGCAGGAAGGCTGCCACTGAGCATACACCTATAATCAAGTTGCCCGTGATGCTGCCAATCCAGAAGGCTAAAGCCTGACTGCCGAACAGCAACACGAGAAACCCTATGAGCAACACGATGACCCATAGCGTGATGCGCGAGAGCAGCACGGTGAGTGTCTCCGCACCGTGCAGCCCAAGGCATCGTTTCTCAAGATGGTAATAGCTCTTGGCCTCGTCAATCAGCTTGGTGAGCTGTGTCGTGGTCGCTTCGTTAGCCAGTGCCATACTTGTTGATTTAAGAGGTTTGTCTTTCAGCGGTGGATTATTCCTCCGTTGTGATTTCCTCGGAGATGTCCTCAACGAGATCGTTCATCTCCTTCTTTGACAGGCGTATGCCGCGCTTGCGGAGAGCCTCAGCAATCTTTGAACGTGTGTCAGCGCCTTTCTCAGGAGCAAGCAGAACGCCAGCGGCAGCACCTATGGCAGCACCGCCCAGAAAAGCAACAATGTAATTGAGAGCTTTCATAGTGATAGATGTGTTAAGTGTTAATAATAGAGTTGTTATTTCTAAGTATCGTATTGCAAATATAGGTCATTTTGCTAGCAGATGCATTCTGTTATGATGTTTTTTTTGAGTAAAGAATACAATTCGTGCATGATTTAACTTTTTTTGTACAATATCATGTATGTCGTGCCACTCTAATACACTATATTTGCAGCGGAAAAAGAGCAGATGACCTGTCGATAGGGTAGCAGGTCTTGTTAGGTCATAACATTTTTATTTATAATAAGGAGTAAATCATGAAGAATTACATCGTTTTAGGTGCAGCAGTGTGCCTCGCTTTTGCTATGACATCGTGCAAGAGCAGTGAGAGTGCTTATAAGAAGGCTTACGAGCGTGCTCGTGCTCAGCAGGCTCAGCAAGAGGAAACCGTGGTGGCACAGACCCAGCAGACTCAGGAGTTCGTTCAGCAACCCCAGCAGGTAACTCCTGTCCAGACAGTGACTACAGCTCCTGTTGTTGCCAATGAGAATGCTCGCGCTGAGAACGTCACTTTGGTTAGTGGTGCTGGCCTTCGTGCATATAGTGTTGTTGTTGGCTCATTCAGCGTTAAGACCAACGCCGAGGGCTTGCAGCGTACACTCAACAATTCAGGCTATCAGGCTCAGATAGCCATGAACCCCAATGGCATGTATCGTGTAATCGCATCCACATTCGACGATATGGGTAGTGCTGTTCAGAGCCGCAACGTACTGCGCCAGCAGTATCCTGATGCATGGCTTCTGCGCAAGTAAGCCGCAGCCTATGCGTCTTAGCTTAAGAATCCTTTAGGTTTCAAAGTGAATATACGTAAGATTTGTTCATCAGGAGCTGGCTGTGAAGTTGGCTCCTGTTTTTTATACCTATACTTATGCGAGTGCTAGCAATTGACTATGGACAGAAGCGTACAGGGCTGGCCGTGACCGATCCTGAGCAGATTATTGCCAATGGACTGACCACCGTGGCCACGTCCCAGCTGGAGGCTTTTGTTCTTGATTATGTGCAACGTGAAGGCGTTGAGCGCATTGTGGTAGGACATCCGAGGCAGATGAACGGTGATGATAGTGAGAATATGCGATGCATCACCCCCTTTGTCAATCGTCTGCGCAAGCTGTTGCCAACCATACCTGTTGAGCTGTTCGACGAGCGCTTCACCAGTGTGCTGGCACATCGGGCGATGATAGACGGTGGTCTCCACCGCAAGGCGCGGCAGAACAAGGCTCTCGTGGATGAAATCTCTGCAACCATTATCTTGCAGGATTGGATGGAGAGCCGGAGGTAGTAATGTTCAGGTAAGCGTCAGAGCTTGACTTTCACGCGGGCTGGCTTGCTCTCGTTGTGGAGGCGGTCCAGGGCTGTCACAACGTATGTGAATTTCTGTCTGCCGTTTTCGTAAGGTAGCTTATAGAAGAAGTTTGGCGTGATGGCAACGATGTGTGAGGGATTGCTGAGGTCAATCTTCTCACCGTTGGCAAAGCGGTAGATGACATACTGACGTGCCTCATCCATTGGTGTCTTGGCCTTGGGGGCAGTCCAGAACAGAATGTATCCATCGGCTGTCCAGATGGCTTTCACCTTGCGAGGCTTGCCTGGCGCCTTGCTGTCTATCCATGGCATGAGTGGCTGTAGGGCAGGGGTGCGGTGGTAAACTTGTCGCAGCAGTGTGCCGTAGTTGCCTGGGTTGTCCACCACGGCGCGGGCGTACCACTGGCAAGAGCCGTGGATGCCAGGCAGGGAGCGTTGCAGCTGCATCTTTCGCTGTAGCTGATGTTGTGATGGGTTCTGAGGGTCGGGCTTGCTCACGGTGCGCTCCACATCCTGTCCAATAAATAATGGACGTGAGCCGGCATGTCGGCTCCACCAGCGAATTAGCTCATCGTAGTCGGCTACGCTGTGACCAATCTCCCAGTAAATCTGTGGAATGTTGTAGTCCACCCATCCGCGGTCTATCCAAAGCAGTACGTCGGCATAGAGATCATCGTAGTTCTGAAGACCGGCGGTACGTGAGCCGTCAGGCCATGAACGCTGGTTGCGGTAGATGCCGAAGGGCGACACTCCGAACTTCACCCAGGGCTTGACGGAACGTATGGTGTCTAGCATATCGCGCATGAACAGGTTGACGTTCTGTCGCCGCCAGTCGCCTATTGTCATGCCTGTTCCATATCGGGCAAAGGTCTGGTTGTCGGGGATGACCTGTCCGGCTACGGGATAGGGGTAGAAGTAATCGTCGATGTGTATGCCGTCTATATCGTAGCGGCGCACGATGTCGGCAGTCACACTACAGATGTAGCGGCGGTTCTCTGGCATACCTGGGTCGAACAGCATCAGGCCGTCGTACTGGAAACATCGCTGTGGGTTCTGGACCACTTGGTGCGACTGTGCCAGAAGGCGCGTACTCTTGGTCTTGGCACGGAAGGGGTTGAGCCATGCGTGTATCTCCATCCCACGGCGGTGGCATTGCTCCACCATCCAGGCCAGAGGGTCCCAGTATGGTACGGGTGCTGTGCCTTGCTGGCCTGTGAGGAAACGGCTCCAGGGTTCGAAGGGGCTGGCGTATAGTGCATCGCCCTCCACTCTCACTTGAAACATGATGGCGTTTATGCCGTCGGCCTGTAGGGCATCGAGCTGGGATATGAGGTCGGCTTGCATGCGGTCGCGTCCCAAACCTTGGAACTGTCCGTTGACGGCTTGTATCCACGCTCCACGGAACTCGCGCTTTGGAGCCTGTTGTGCCGATGTGGTTACAGCTATGATTGCAGCTATTGCGACTGCGAGATACTTCTTGGTTTGCATTGTTGTTGATGTATAATTTGTTGCAAATATACTCTATTTCCCCCAAACGAAAGAATATCGCGGCAGAAAATGGCTGGCTCACAACTTTTCATTAGCTTTGCAGGCAAAAATAGGTCTTATATGAGTGAAAAAGTCATACATGTTCAAGGTGCGAGGGTCAATAACCTGAAGAATATCTCGCTCGACATACCGCAAGGAAAACTTGTTGTTGTCACTGGTCTGTCGGGGTCGGGCAAGTCATCGCTGGCTTTTGACACTCTATATGCCGAGGGGCAGCGCCGCTATGTGGAGAGCCTCAACAGCTATGCCCGTCAGTTCTTGGGTCGTATGGCCAAGCCTGAGTGTGACTTTATCACTGGCTTGCCGCCTGCCATTGCCATAGAGCAGAAGGTGATAGCCCGCAACCCACGTTCCACCGTGGGTACCAGCACTGAGATCTATGAGTATCTCCGGCTGCTCTATGCCCGCATAGGTCGTACCATCAGTCCTATAAGTGGACAGGAGGTGAAGAAACACACCACGGAGGATGTGTTGCAGACAGTGCTTTCCTACAGCGAAGGTACACGCTTCCTGGTCATCTGTCCCTTGCGGCTGTCGGAAGGCAGGTCGCTCCCGGAGCAGTTGCGTATGTATCTTCAGGAAGGCTACACACGTCTTGTGGCAGGAGCCGACGTGGTGCGCATAGAGGATTATCTTGAAGCATCCAGCCATGCCGACGACTTGCGTCTCTATCTGCTGATAGATCGATTGTCGGTGCCTAGGGCCGACAACAAGGAAGCTGTGTCGCGTCTCATGGACTCTGCTGAAACAGCTTTCTATGAGGGTGGGGGAGAGATGTTGCTGCGGTTCATGCCAGCCTGTATCGACCATCATTTCTCAACTCGTTTCGAGGCCGATGGCATGACCTTTGAGGAACCTAGCGACCAGCTCTTTGCGTTCAACTCCCCCTACGGTGCCTGTCCGGAATGTCAGGGATGGGGCAATGTGGTCGGGATAGACCCGCGTCTGGTGATACCAAACACAGCTCTGAGTGTGTATGAAGGCTGTGTGCAGTGCTGGCGGGGTGATAAGATGTCGGAATGGAAGGACGAGTTCATACGTCAGTCCGAGCCATACAGCTTCCCTATCTTCAAGCCCTACTACGAGCTGACGCAGAAAGAACGCGACCTGCTGTGGCACGGTGATCCCAACAATAAGGCGGTGAACAGCAGCGGCTGGCCTTTCCCCTCGATAGATGCTTTCTTTGAATACATAGGCTCGCAGCGACATAAGATACAGTATCGCGTGATGCTCTCCCGCTATACGGGGCGTACAGTCTGTCCCAGCTGTCAAGGTACACGCCTGCGCAAGGAGGCTACATACGTGAAGATTGCAGGATGTGCCATCACAGACCTCGTTGATCTGCCGCTTACTGAATTGAAGCTGTTCTTCGACCGCCTCACGCTAACAGACCACGAGGAGCAGATAGCCCGACGCCTGTTGACAGAGATACGTAGTCGCATACAGTTCTTGCTGGATGTGGGATTGGGCTATCTGACACTCTCCCGTCCTTCCAACACCCTCTCTGGCGGTGAGAGCCAGCGTATCAATCTGGCCACATCGCTTGGCTCCTCACTGGTGGGGTCGCTCTATATCCTCGACGAACCGAGCATTGGCCTTCACCCTCGTGACACAGCCCGCCTCATAGGTGTGTTGCACCAATTGGTTCAGCTTGGTAACACGGTGGTGGTGGTTGAACACGATGAGGACATCATGCGTGCTGCCGACTGGCTCATAGACATAGGTCCAGAGGCTGGACGCGGAGGTGGCGAAGTTGTATGGGAGGGTTCCAAGGCCGATTTGGCTCGGGCTGAGCAGGCTGGTGTCCCGGAAGCAGTACTTAATCGTTCCTATACATTACAATATTTATTAAACCACTTCCTCACGGCATTCCATAAGGGGGAGGAAATCTCCCGCCGTCCTTGGAACATGTATGTAGAGGTGAAAGGCGCGAGAGCCAACAACCTTCGCGGCATAGATGTCAAGTTCCCGCTGAATGTGCTGACTGTTGTGACAGGTGTGTCAGGTTCGGGGAAATCTACACTTGTACGCGACATCCTTTATTGCGCCTTGAAGAGGCGACTGGATGAGGCCGCACCACAGCCTGGTGAACACACCGGACTTGCAGGCGATGTCAATGCCGTGGGGGCTGTGGAGTTTGTAGATCAGAACCCAATAGGCAAGAGCTCACGTTCCAATCCTGTTATCTACGTGAAGGCTTACGATGAGATACGGCGTCTCTATGCCGAACAGCCCCTGTCCAAGCAGTTGGGCTTCACAGCCAGCTTCTTCTCGTTCAACACCGAGGGTGGACGCTGTGAGGAGTGCAAGGGCGAGGGTACGGTGACAGTGGAAATGCAGTTTATGGCCGACTTGGTGCTGGAGTGCGAGTCGTGCCATGGACACCGTTTCAAGAGCGACCTGCTGGATGTGCGTTTCCACGATATGAACATCGACGATGTGCTTAACATGACCGTCAACCAGGCCATTGAGTTCTTCGCTCACTGGGGTGAGAAGCGCATAGTGCGCCGCCTGAAGCCTCTGCAGGACGTGGGGTTGGGCTATGTCAAGCTGGGACAGTCGTCATCAACCCTTTCAGGAGGTGAGAACCAGCGTGTCAAGCTAGCATATTATATAGGACAGGAGAAGATGCAACCCACGCTCTTCATCTTCGACGAACCCACCACAGGACTCCACTCACACGACATAGCCCAGCTGCTGCAGTCCTTCAGTCGCCTAATAGAAAATGGGCATACGGTGGTTGTGATAGAACACAACCTTCATGTTATCCGTATGGCAGACCACATCATCGACCTTGGGCCAGAGGGGGGCGCAGCTGGCGGTGACTTGGTAGCTGTTGGCACACCCGAGGAGATTGTAGCTGCCGGCAAGGGCTACACAGCCAAGGCGCTGGAATAAAAGACAGAGTGGTATTGCACATAAGCTTCAAACACCGTACTTTTGCATTGTCCAAACAGTCACCCATCCCCTAAAACAGTCTCTCGTATGAATATATTTCCGCATACATATCCAGTTCTTTCAGCTGCTACATCAGCTTCATTGTATGCCTCTATCGCACACGATAGGCTATAATCACATTCCTCACCTAATATGAGCCTCATGTTTCCCACGACATGAGGCTTTTTTTATTGCACGTCGCATGAACTACCTGCTGAGAAAGCAAGCGAAACGTGTCGACGTTTGATCTCATATCTGCTGACGTTTCATCCAATATCTGCTGAGGTAAGAACTCACTTCTGCCGAGGTTTCACATGCTTCCTGCCGTGATATAACTCCATCGCTGCCCATACTCATACGTTTTGTCTTAAATCTTCCCGTAATATGCACAAAACCGTATACCATATTCATAGATTCAAGGGGACAGTGAATCATATAATTCAAAAATATAGACTATTTTCCGTAGTTTCACGTACCTGACTTCAGTCACTATCCCTGGGAGTATAACGAGTCTCAGCGAGGGAGCTTTCTCTCGGTGTAGCGGTCTGACATCTGTCATAATGCATGAAGGACTTACTTCTATTGAACCTTATGCCTTCGATTATTGCACAGGCCTGACCTCTATCACAATCCCCAGTAGCGTGAAAAAGATTGGGCAATATGCCTTTCAAAACAGCTCTGGCTTGACAGATGTCATCTGCTATGCTACACTGCCTCCTTCATGTTCTTCTAATGCATTTGATGCTTCAGTTATGGAAAATGCTACGCTCCACGTTCCTGAAGCTTATATCAAGCTCTATAAAGAAAATTCTTCATGGTCAAAGTTCAACTCAATCAAACCAATTGATGGGCTGGAGTTTGTCAATATTAACGGTATTTGTTATATTTTCTCAGGGAATAATGCTGAAGTAAGTTATGCTGATGAAGCTTACTCTGGTGACGTGGTCATCCCGGCATCAGTCACTCACAACAGCAAGACCTATAATGTAACGAGTATTGGCAGCGCTGCTTTCTATAACTGCTCCGGCCTGATATCGGTGACAATTCCCAACAGCGTAACGATAATAGGAAACAATGCATTCTATGGTTGCCGCGGCCTGACATCGGTGACAATCCCCAACAGTGTAACAATAATAGGATACCAAGCTTTCTATGGCTGCTCCGGCCTGACATCAGTGACAATCGGCAACAGTGTGACATCAATAGGAAACTATGCTTTCTACGGTTGCTCCAGCCTGACATCAGTGACAATCGGCAACAGCGTGACATCAATAGGATTTAATGCTTTCTCTTGCTGCTTCAGTCTGACAGAGGTGACAATTGGCAACAGCGTGACATCAATAGGATACTCTGCTTTCTCTTACTGCTCCGGCCTGACATCAGTGACAATCGGCAACAGTGTGATATCAATAGGAGAAGCTGCTTTCTATGGCTGCTCCGGCCTGACATCTGTGACAATCCCCAATAGCGTGACATCAATTGGAAACTATGCTTTCTACGGTTGCTCCAGCCTGACGGATGTATATTGTTTTCCTGAAAATATTCCGTCTGCGTCTTTAAGTTCGTTTGGAAACTCAACAGCCAATGCCACGCTCCACGTGCCGGCTGCTTCCTTAGAGATGTACAAGGAGACATATCCATGGAACACATTTAAGGAGATTGTTGCCTTGACTGATGAGGAGACGGCAATCACGGACATTGAAATTGTCCAAAGTGGAAAGAGCCATGAGACAAATGTGGTTTATGACCTGCAAGGCCGTCGTATCGCGAAACCTACCAAGGGCATATATGTAATAAATGGTAAAAAGGTACTGATCAAGTAACTCCCCACATTCCCAACAACCATCTGCCGCCAATGCTCCATCACGAGGGCATTGGCGGCAATGGTGTTTAAGCAAATAAGTCATCCATAGTGATCTCGTTCTGCACCATATTATAATAACTATTGTTGGCAACACCATTTGTTGTTACCATGACCAAATGAAGGGTACGCTTGTCCTTTGACAATTCTTGGTATGCATCGAACTTATTCTGCAGGTCCTTGGCATAATCTTTGTCTATGGTGAAAACATTTGCAGCGTGTTTCATTTCACAGATGTCTGTGAAGCCGTCAGCCCGTTGTAGCACTAAGTCTATTTGTGCCCCACGTCGTTCGTTAGATCCTCGAACAAACCATGAACACACATTTGTCTGGACACCGGAGATTCCAAGGGCGGCTTTCATCTGTGGAATGTGCTGAAGGCATACACGCTCAAAGGCGTGCCCTTTCCATGTGTTATGGGATGTCGAAGTGAAAGTGTTCGACCAATAACGCTCATCACTGAAGGCATTCTTCTTGATGCAGAGGTAATAGAATAGTGTGTAGTTGTCTATCAATTGATACAAAGCGTTGGTCTCCGCGGTATCGGCAGAAGCGAAACGACGGATGAATCCGCACTCTTCCAATTCCTCCATAATAGTTGAGAATGTGCCTCCGTCAGTGAGCTTACTTGACGCTAGTATTTCTTCTCTTGTCATGCCGGACCGTCTGCCATCGCTCAGGCACCCGATGACCTTGAGATAGTTTTCTGGGCGTTTGAACAACGTGGCGTAAAGCGCTTCAAACTCATCCCGCAGTTGTGCCGTCTCCGTGAAGAACAATTGGTCGACATTCTGTGCGACACTCAAACCTTTCTTCAGGAAACTCCAGTAGTAGGGTATTCCCCCGAGAATCATGTAAAGTTCCAGCACGTCCTTCCTTCCAAAGGCAAGGTTGGCTCCTTTGGCAAAGAGTTCGCATTCGCGGAGCGTGAACGGAACGAGCTTGATTCGCAAAGTAAGTCTTCCACGAAGCCCACCCTTATTCTTCAGAAGTTTCTTGCTGATCCATGAAGTGGCACTGCCGCAGACGATAAGCACGATGTCTTTCTCACTGCGAGCTGTAGCCCAGCCGTTCCAGAAGTTTTCTAAAGCACCAATCAAGTTCCCCTTGGGTGTGTCCATCCATGGAAGTTCATCGATAAAGAGGACCTTTTTCCCTGCTGGAGCATTATTGATGAGTTGTTTCAGCAATTCGAACGCTTCACTCCAGTTCTTGGGTATGGCACATGTGAGGCCCGCAGCCAACAACGAGTTGCGAAAAGCTGTCAATTGCTGGCGCAACGTACCTTTGGAAACACCTGTATGCTGAAAGCAGAACTGGTAGTTGAAACTCTCGCGGATAAGATATGTCTTACCTACGCGCCGTCTGCCATAGACAGCACAAAACTGCGACTCTTCTTTTTCAATGAGACTCAACAGTTCACGTTTCTCTTTTTCACGTCCAATAATCATAAGACTTCTCTTTTGATAAAATCCGCTGCAAATATAAGGGAAAAGTGTCTATAATCAGCGGAAATATACGATTTCCTTTATGTTTCCGCTGAAAATAGCACAGATTTGCTTATATTCAACCTGAAAAACCATCTTGTTTAGATAATTGTGTACACCTACTTATAATTCGTTGTGAAGAACAGTTCATTGATGGTATTAGCAGGCTGTTGAGATAAAAAATCTCCAATTATGAGTTGCGGTATTATGAAATAGGGTATATTTGCCACGGATAAGTGCAATATAATCTCTAATACCATAAATGTTATGAGCAACTTACTATTCATTGACGCCGCAGCTGTGGATTGGGCAAGGGCGCAATTCGCGCTGACAGCCATCTACCATTGGCTGTTTGTGCCGCTCACCCTGGGCTTAGGTCTCATCATGGCTATCATGGAAACCAAGTACTACCGTACTGGCGATGCCTTCTGGCGTAAGATCAGCCAGTTCTGGCAGCGCCTCTTTGGTGTGAACTTTGCTATGGGTGTGGCCACGGGCATTATCCTTGAATTTGAGTTCGGCACGAACTGGAGCAATTACTCATGGTTCGTTGGCGATATTTTCGGTGCACCGTTGGCAATTGAAGGCATAGTGGCATTCTTCTTGGAGAGTACCTTCGTGGCAGTGATGTACTTTGGCTGGGACAAGGTCTCGCGAGGTTTCCACATCACCTCCACATGGCTCACATGGGTGGGAGCTACCATCTCAGCATGGTGGATACTAGTGGCCAACTCATGGATGCAATATCCTGTCGGGTGCGAGTTTAATCCCGACACCATGCGCCACGAGATGGTGTCGTTCTCCGATGTAGCCCTTTCGCCATACGCCATTGATAAGTTCCTCCACACCGTTATCTCCGCATGGATTGTTGGGGCGGTGTTTGTGGTGGCTGTCTGTGCATGGTATCTGCTAAAGAAACGCGAGGCCGAGCGGGAACTGGCGTTGAAGAGCCTTCCCTACGGAGTTGTGGTGGGTCTGGTGGCATCAGTGCTGGCAGCTGTATCAGGTGATGAGAGTGCCTACAAGATTGCTGATGTGCAGCCCATGAAGCTGGCTGCAATGGAAGCCCTCTACAATGGAGGCAACGATGTGAGCCTCACAGGTGTGGCATGGGTCAATCCATTTGAGCAGCCCGACTACAAGAACGAGGAGGAAGCCCCGCTGCGAATAGCCGTACCTAATGGCCTCTCGCTGCTGGCCACACGTAGCCTGCACGGTTATGTGCCTGGCGTGAACGACATACTCCAGGGTTACACACGTGAGGATGGAACAGTGGAACCCAGTATGGCTGAGAAAATGGAACGCGGACGCACAGCAATAGCGGCCCTAGCCGACTACCGTGCGGCTCGTGCAACAGGTGACAGCCTTGAAGCAGCGATAGCTCTTGAGGTCATGAAGCCCAATATGCAGTACTTTGGCTACGGTTTCCTCAAGAGTGAGGATGAGGCTGTGCCTTACATACCAATCAATTTCTGGGCTTTCCGCGTCATGGTTGGCATAGGCACCCTGCTCATCCTGTACTTTGCAGTTATAGCTTGCCTGCTGTGGCGCAAGAAGAACGTAGCCGCAAAGGCGTGGCTGCTCTGGACTGCCATAGCATTAGTGCCTCTCACCTACATCTGCTCTGAATGCGGATGGCTGGTGGCTGAGTTTGGACGTCAACCTTGGACCATTCAGGATATGCTACCAATATCTGCCTCTGTTTCCGATATAGGTTCATCGGCTGTTGCCACCACGTTCTTCATCTTCCTTGCTCTCTTCACAGTGTTGCTCATTGTGGAACTGAACATCATGTGCAAGCAGATCAAGAAAGGACAGGGAGAATGAATAATGGACAATGGACAATTGACAATGGATAATGGGCATACGCTTTGCGTGAAACCTTAAACGTCTTAAACTCTTGAACTTTTAAACTCTTGAACCCCTTAAACTCTTGAACTTCTTAACCCTCTTAAACTCTTGAATATGTTTCTACAATTATATTGGTGGCTCTTGGTCAGTGTGCTGGGAGCATTGTTAGTGTTCATGATGTTCGTGCAGGGTGGCAACACATTGCTGTTCCGTGCAGGGCGCACAGAAGAGGAGCGCCGTATGTTGATTAACTCTACGGGACGCAAATGGGAGCTGACGTTCACCACCCTCGTAACCTTTGGCGGTGCTGCCTTTGCAGCCTTCCCGCTGTTCTACAGCACCAGCTTCGGCAGTGCCTATTGGCTTTGGATGGCTATATTGCTGACATTCGTCGTTCAGGCTGTCAGCTATGAGTTCCAGCATAAGCGCGGCAATCTGCTAGGCTCTCGTACCTTCCAGTTCGGCTTGCAGCTCAACGGCTTGCTAGGTCCTCTGCTCATAGGTGGAGCTGTGGCCACATTCTTCGAAGGCAGCAACTTCATAGTTGCAAAAAGCAATCTGATTGCCGATGGGCAGATGACCATGAACCCCGTCATCTCTTCATGGGCCAATGCCTCCCACGGACTTGATGCTCTGCTCAATCCCTGGGTCTTGATATTGGGTTTTGCCGTGGTGTTCCTGACTCGTGTGCTGGGACTGCTCTACTATATCAACAACGTCAATGATGCGCCAATACGTCAACAGGCCCGCTCGCTAGTGCTAGGGCAGGCTGTTCCGTTCCTGCTAATCTTTGTGACCTATCTTGTACACGTGATGCTGAAGGAAGGCTTTGCTGTTGACCCAGCCACAGGAGTGGTGAGCCTCGAACCAATGAAGTATCTGCACAACCTGTTGGCTCTATGGCCTTTGGCTATAGTGCTGCTTGCAGGTGTGGCTTTGGTGCTGTGGGGAATCTTCAGGACTGTGCGCTGCGAGAGCTACAATGGAGGTATCTGGCCAGCTGGCGTGGGGACGGTGTTGACGGTGCTGGTGCTGCTATTGCTGGCCGGCTGGAACGACACAGCGTTCTATCCCTCTACAGCCGACCTTCAGAGTTCTCTCACCATCAGCAACGCCTGCAGCAGCGAGTTCACGCTCCGTACCATGACCTATGTCTCATTGCTCATCCCCTTCGTGCTGGCTTATATAGCCTACGCATGGCGGCAGATGGATGGCAAGAAGATTGACCGCGAGGAGATGAACTCCAGCAAACACACATACTAGTCAGCTATGCAGCGTCTGTAGGGATCCATATCCAGAAAGTGGAACCCTTGCCGCGTCCTTCCGACTTCACACCTATGTCACCGTGAAGGGCGGTGGCTATGGACTTGCAGATGGACAAGCCGAGGCCTGTGCCTTGTACGAAGTCGTTCACTTTGAAGAAACGTTCAAAGACACGCTCCTGCATATCGGCTTCGATACCAGCTCCTGTGTCCTCACAATAGATATAGACGCCAGCTCTTGCATTATAGGAAGCCAGCATGGAGCTATCCATACCATGCAGCTCGTCACTGCTCATAGGTCTCCACCCCAAGCGGATATGTCCTTGACGAGTGTATTTGACGGCATTGGTGACAAAGTTGGTGGCAACCTGCCTCAAACGGTTGGTGTCGGTAGTAATGACGAAAGAGGATAGCGGGCTGTCTTTCTGGAACTCTACAGCAGGGTTCTGCACACGTTTAGCCAGAGTAAGACAGAAACTGTCGAAGGCTTTGGCAAAGTCCACCTCTGCAGGTATGATTTCAACTCCCTCATCGCCTATGTCAGAAGCCACCTGGATGTCGTCAATGAGACGGAGCAGCATGTCGCAGTTGTCCATAATCACATCCAGCAATTCCTGTTTCTCATCGGCAGTGGATTCGCTCTGCATGGACAGCAGTTCGCAGAAACCTACGATGGCATTGAGCGGTGTTCGGATTTCATGTGCAATATTGGACAGGAACATGCTCTTCATCTGCACAGAGTCCTTGGCACGCATCGTCTCACGCCGCAACATCTCCTGCTTGTTCATGAGGTCGGTCACATTGCGCCACACACCGAAACTGCCCTTCAGTTTCCCCTGTTCGTCATATTCAGGTATGCAGTTTATCTGAACCCATTGCAGCTCACTGGTACTCTGGCTCACAACAGGATGCATTTGTCCCACATACGACAGAGGCTTGGCAAGAGCCTCGGAAGGATTGGAGAGCGCCTTGACAAACTCGTCGTCCTGATTGACGAATATCTTCTGCATCTGCTTCAGTGAGAAGCTGCGAACAACGGTACTCAAATCGCTGAAGAACTCCAGCTGGTCGCGCTCCAGATTGATGCGCCAGGCTTGTATCTGACAAGCCTGAAGCATATAGCGCAACTCGCTTTCATACATCTGGATGGACTTTTTCGCTTCCTTGATTTGGGCTTCGTTCTTCAGAACTTGGAGGTACATGTTCCTCTCCTCAGTCACATCGTTGGCTGACACGGCAATGTACAGAAGCTTGCCATCATCAGAGTATATGGGGTGTACACTTATTTCGAGATAGACCCGCATGTTGCGTTCTGGAATAATACTGAGCGAACAAGCCCAATAGTCTTCGGGATGATAGCGGTCTAGTATCTCGTTGAAGGGCGAAATATCGAACAGGTTGACATGTGAGAAGAACTCATCTCCGTTCTCGCTGTCGAAGTGGCATATCTCGCGCATGATACGATTGGCATCCAGCAGCCAACCTTCAGGAGAATAGAACGACAGGCCTATGATGGAGTTCTCGAAGATGAAGCGATAGCGTTCAGACAACTTCTCCATCTCACGTGCCTCTCGCAACTTCTCTGTCTCGTCTGTCAGTGTGGCTATGATATTCACCGGCACACCATCCTCATATTCGGCAATGGCTGAACTGTGCATGTTGTGCCATTCGGGTTCGCCTTTTCCTGTATAGTTGTAATCCCAGCGATAGCGGCACTCTGCTTCCTTCACGACGCCTTTGCTTAGCCGCTCTATGAAGTCTTGGAAGCCAGGCCTGTCATCGGGGTGAATATAGGTATAGCATATATCTATACCCACATGATTGCCAAACAGGGCCTTTCCGTGCAAGTCGTAAACTTTGTTGCTCCGCAAATCAAGGCACATGACGTGGTTCCCGCTGATGTCAAGAGCCTTTTTCATGGCGTCCTGCACGTCAATCTGCAATATCTTGTTTATGTCCGACATATCAAGTTGTACGTTGTCGGCATGTATATGATTTGAACTCATACTGTTGTGTTATTATAGCATCGTATCTCTTCTTCTTATCTCCTTGGCATCGCATGGTACTGATGCCCAAAGAGTAGTGCCTACTCCCACAGCCGACTGTATGTCAACAGAACCTCCCAACTGCTGAGTCAGAGCTTGTGCAATGGGCAAGTCAAGGCCTGTGCCGATAAGTTCGCCTTTATCATCGCGGGCAAAGCGCTCAAAGATATACGACTGCGTCTGTTGGTCGTGACCCACTCCCGTATCCTCGATCTTGATGGTTAGTTGGCCGTGACGATACTCGTAGGATACTGAAATAGAGCCATGCACTGTACTGAAGCATGCGAAGTTGCACAGCCGCTTAATGATAGTACCAAGACTGTCCACGTCTATATCAACCACCAGGCTGCTGTAAGGATGTATGATTACTGCCCTAACACCAGGTCGTATGTCTTTCATTCCCATCTGGCACATATTGTCAAATACCTTGACTATATCTATGTGAGTCTTTTTGAACTCTGTTATTTTCGCATCCAGACGTGACAGGAACAGCACGTCGTTAATCAGGAGGAGAAGTGAGTTGGTGTTACGCTTGATTTCCTCAACATACATTGGCTCCTCATTCTTGTCATGCTCAACATTGAACTTGGTGGCGTAGTTCACCACTGATGTCAGCGGTGTGCGAATCTCCTTCGTCATATTGGCCAGGAATGCTTTCATGAGCGAGTCAGAGTCCTTGGCCTTCTCACTCTCTGTAGCCAGCTTTTGTTCGGTGGACACAATCTCGGTAATACTACGGCACATGCCAAAGTATCGTTCCACCTTGCCCTCTGCATTGATAATAGGCACCATGTTAAACAACAACCAGATAGGACGGCCCTGGCTGTCGTGGAGTGTTATTTCCAAAGCCTGCTCTATACTGCGCCGTGTCATGTGATCCATGCGGTTCAGTATGCCGTTGACCGTCCGGCGGAAACGTGGTGATGCAAGACGTATGCAACGTAGCTGAGTCAGGCGCAGTTGGGATTGTGTGACATTGTCGGAGATTTCGAGCAAGTATGCTGTGGGGTCATAGCTCAGGAAACGCACATTGTTGACACGAAGGGCATAGTTGATGTTGTCAACATATTCCTGAATGCTCTTTGTGGCATTGCGCAGCTGACGGGAACCCTCCTGCAAACGATGGAACGATACCACTGATTCTGTGGTGTCGCGGCCTGCCATATAGATGCCCTCCAGAGTTCCATTCTCATCTCGGATCGGGTTTATGGCTGATTCGTAGTACATCTTACCGAGCAGCTTGAACTCATCAAGGCGGTACTTCTTGTCTGTGAAATCTGCAAAATCAACAATGGAACTGGTGAGTGTGTTCTCGATCTTATCCAATGGTATCTGGTTGTACATTGGATTGTTCTTCAACAAGAAGCTGCCATCCAATACCATCTCGCGATTGGTGACATTGAACGAAGCGCAGGCACGGTCATTGATGTCTGTCAGCACTCCATTCTTGTCATAGAAAAGCATATCAATCTGTGAGGAGTCGAAGATGGTGTGATAGCGCATCAACATGTTATTGGCACGCTGCTTGCTGCGCACCTCTTCCGTCACGTCATGTTCTACTCCCAGCAATGACAGTGGACGTCCACTGGCATCGCGGCTAGCTATGGAGATTGAAGTCTCGAAGTAGCTGCATTGTCCGTCGGCATCTGGCGGACCGCATAACTTCACTTTTGCAGTTTCGCACTTGCCGTCGTAGATGTTAAAGATGATATCGCTCAACGTCTCATAGCCGTCGCGATTGAATAAATGAGCGAACTCTGTAGGGTTGTATTCTTGCTCGATATTGCCTTCATCCGACAGCAAGAAGAAGTGATTAGTTGATGGCAGATAAAACCATAGACGCAGTTTGCCAGACCTAAGTATATGTGCCAGACGCGACTTCATAGTCGCACTGTTGTCATGTGTCTTGTCGTTATTGGGGGATAGGTCGCTCATATAAGTGTCTAATAAATGTCAGTTTTCTTGAACCCTGCTCATCAGCTCCAGCATCTGGTCGCGTAGCTGGGCTGCAGTGATGAAGTCGAGCTTCTTCGCAGCCTCCTGCATCTGGCGGCGCAGTTTCTCTATAAGCTTCTTTAGTTCGTCTTGGGAGAGATACTCGGCTTCGGCTTCTGCTGCCATGCTCATCGCTGGCGGCTCTGGTGGCAGATAGGCTCGTTTGGCTTGTTCACCGCGCTGCTGCTCCTGTTGAGCAGCTATGAGATCCGTCATCGTGCGCTCTTTGCGAATTTGTGTCGGGGTGATACCATGTTCTGCATTATATGCAAGCTGTTTCTCGCGTCGGCGATTGGTCTCGTCAATGGTCAGCTGCATAGAGTCAGTGATAGTGTCGGCATACATTATAGCCTTGCCATGCACGTTGCGTGCAGCACGACCGACTGTCTGGGTCAGTGAACGATGGGAACGCAAAAAGCCTTCCTTGTCGGCATCGAGGATTGCTACAAGTGAGACCTCTGGCAGGTCCAAACCCTCTCGTAGCAGGTTGACTCCTACCAGCACATCGAACTTGCCGCTGCGAAGCTCATCCATTATCTGTACGCGTTCCAGCGTGTCAACGTCGCTGTGGATGTAGCGGCTGCTGATGCCGTTGTTGAGCAGATATTCTGTAAGCTCCTCAGCCATGCGTTTCGTGAGTGTTGTGACCAAGGTGCGCTCGTCGCGTTCTATGGTTTGTTGTATCTCCTCCATGAGATCGTCTATCTGGTTCAGCGATGGTCGAACTTCGATGACTGGGTCAAGCAGGCCTGTAGGGCGTATGACCTGTTCCACGATGATACCTTCTGAACGAGCCAACTCATAGTCGGCAGGCGTGGCAGAGACAAATATTGTCTGTGGGGTGAGGCTCTCGAACTCCTCGAAACGCAATGGGCGGTTATCGAGAGCAGCTGGCAGCCGGAAACCGTACTCAACCAGATTGGTCTTGCGGGCACGGTCACCGCCATACATGGCAGAGATCTGAGGAACACTCACATGGCTCTCGTCTATCACCATGAGGAAGTCTTTAGGAAAGAAGTCCAGTAGGCAGTATGGACGCTCTCCAGCATGGCGGCCATCAAAGTAGCGGCTGTAGTTCTCTATGCCGGAGCAATGCCCTAGCTCTCGTATCATCTCCATGTCGTAGGTGACACGTTCCTGCAGGCGCTTTGCTTCCAGTGGCTTGTCCAGCTCTTCCAATTCTCGTACACGCAACCTTAGGTCGTCTTCAATTTGGCGGATGGCTGCATTGGTCTGTTCCTTTGTAGTCATGAAGAGATTGGCTGGATATATTTTGTAGTCGGGGAACGTGCCTACTCTGGTCATTGCCACAGGATCTATTTCCTCTATAGAATCAATCTCATCATCCCAGAAGGTGATGCGCAGCAGGTTGTCGGCGTATGCCAAGGCAATATCCACGGTGTCACCTTTCACTCGGTATTCGCCACGTGACAAGCTTACATCGTTGCGGGTATAAAGAGAGTCGTTGAGCCGTCTTAGCAGTACGTTGCGATCTAGCAGCTGCCCTACCTTGACAGAGATTACATTGTCGTAGAAAGCTGCGGGGTTGCCCATGCCGTAGATGCACGACACCGATGACACCACGATGACATCCTGTCGGCCCGACAGAAGTGCCGATGTTGCAGCCAGACGCAGCTTGTCTATCTCGTCGTTGATGGCGAGATCCTTTTCTATATAAGTGTCGGTTGAAGGAATGTATGCCTCAGGCTGGTAGTAGTCGTAGTAGCTGACGTAGTATTCAACTGCGTTGTTGGGAAAGAATGCCTTCATCTCACCGTAGAGCTGAGCTGCAAGTGTCTTGTTATGGCTCAGAATGAGAGTGGGCTTCTGTACGCGCTGTATGACGTTGGCTATAGTGAAGGTCTTGCCCGAGCCTGTCACTCCGAGAAGAGTCTGAGCCGGCAGACCGTCTATCACACCTTGAGTCAGTTGCTCTATAGCTTCCGGCTGGTCGCCTGTAGGTGCATAGTTTGATGTAAGCTGAAACTTTGGCATAAAGTTGTTAACGACGGTCACAAAGATACGGCAAAAAGCAGTAAGCTTGTCAACACAATGATAAAAATATTGAAATGATGCAGCATATAAGCATCTAATTGCGGGAAATGACTTAACTTTGCCCAAATAATCCCCATAAATTACAACGGCTATGAGACGAAATATCAATTGTATCGGAGTGCTGACTTCGGGCGGTGATGCTCCTGGTATGAATGCAGCCATACGAGCTGTGACACGTGCTGCCATTGCCAATGGCTTCACAGTGAAAGGCATATACCGTGGCTATGAAGGCTTGATTAACAATGAGATTAAGGATTTTACCACGGAGAGCGTGTCTAACATCATAGGTCGTGGCGGCACTATACTGAAGACTGCACGTAGCAAGGAGTTCATGACAGAGGAGGGCCGTAAGAAAGCCTACGACAACATGAAGGCTGCTGGTATAGATGCTCTTATCATCATCGGTGGTAATGGCTCGCTGACAGGTGCCAGGCTCTTTGCTGCTGAGTATGACGTGCCTTGCATAGGACTTCCTGGCACTATTGACAACGACCTCAATGGCACGGATCTGACCATAGGCTACGACACAACGTTGAACACTATTATGGAGTGCGTAGATAAGATTCGTGACACAGCGACATCACACGAGCGCATCTTCTTCGTTGAGGTAATGGGACGCGATGCCGGTTTCCTGGCACAGAACTCTGCTATCGCGGCAGGTGCCGAAGCTGCCATTATCCCAGAGGACAGCACCGCTGTTGACCAGCTGGCGCAGTTCATAGGACGTGGCATACGCAAGTCAAAGTCCAGTAGCATCGTGTTGGTGTCTGAGAGTCCTAAGTGCGGTGCTATGTACTATGCCGAGCGTATGCGCAATGAGTATCCACAATATGATGTGCGTGTTTCCATCCTAGGTCATCTCCAGCGTGGAGGCTCACCATCGGCTGGCGACCGCATCCTGGCTTCGCGTCTAGGTGTGGGAGCCATCAACGCCTTGCTTGATGGACAGCGCAATGTGATGGTTGGAATCAAGAACGATGAGGTTGTATATGTGCCATTCTCAAGTGCTGTGAAAAGCGACAAACCGTTGAAGCGTGAACTCATAACAGCTTTGGAAGTACTGTCATTGTAGGTTATGCGACATCTAGACATACGTGTGATGATTATTGCGGTTTTATGTGCCGCAACTATAACCGTGCATGGGCAGACGTGTTCTCCCACAGCTTCCTATATCCTGGCCAATGGCGACGAGGCTTCCGATTTGAGCGAAGGACAGTCGGCACCTGTGGTTGCTCACTTTGAAGCCAATCCGCAGAATGTGGGCAGCTACTCGGCTCGATACGAGTGGCGCATATACGAACCTGGGCATGAAGATAGCCCTATAATTCACCGCTTTGATGAGACGCTCGACTATACCTTCTCCAGAAGCGGGTCGTTCTTGGTGCAATGCTACGCAACGTTTGTGCTGGATAACGACACCATAATATATCCAGAAGAAGGTGAGGCCAATCCTTTCACAGTCACCATTCTTGAGTCGATACTAGAGATACCAAATGGCTTCTCACCAAATGACGATCAGATTAACGATGAATATATGGTGAAGACTCACCAGAGTATAGTGTCGTTCAAGGCTACAATCTTCAATCGCTGGGGACAACGGCTATATTCCACGTCCGACATCAACTTCAAATGGGATGGGAAAGTAGGCGGCAGGGTCATAAAGGACGGTGTCTATTTCATAAATGTGGAGGCAAGGGGAGCTGATGGGCATGAGTATCACATACGCAAGGACATCAATGTCCTGACAGGATATACCAACGAAGGTGACTCCACATCAAATCCTTAAAGCGTACATATATTATATATCCCGACAAGACAATCACATCTGAAATAATGCAAGAGCAGGACAAAATGATTAGTGTCTTTGGTGCGCGTGTACACAATCTGAAGAATGTGGACGTGCAGATACCCCGAAGCAGTCTTACCGTGATAACGGGGCTGTCTGGGTCGGGAAAGTCATCGCTGGCATTCGACACCATCTATGCTGAGGGTCAACGGCGATACATAGACACTTTTTCAGCTTATGCGCGCAATTTCCTGGGTGGGCTGGAACGTCCTGATGTAGATAAGATAACTGGACTCTCGCCGGTAATCTCCATCGAGCAGAAAACTACAAATAAGAATCCTCGAAGCACTGTTGGCACTACAACGGAGGTCTATGACTTCCTACGCTTGCTCTATGCTAGGGCGGGAGAGGCTTACTCTTGGCGCACAGGCGAGAAGATGGTGAAATATACAGAGGAACAGGTCTTGGAGAGCATTCTTAGTCAGTATGCAGGTCATCGAATACAGCTTCTGGCCCCCTTGGTCAACAACAGAAAGGGACATTACCGCGAACTCTTTGATAACATTCGACACAAGGGCTATATCTGGGTGCGTGTAGATGGAGAACTGCGTGAACTTGAACCGGGAATGCGTGTTGACCGCTATGTCAACCACACTATAGAGGTTGTGGTTGACAGACTTGAGGTAGGGAGAAACACCTCAGATGAGGCTCTGCATCAACGCCTCAAGGCAAGCCTTCAAACAACGATGAAGCTGGGCGAGGGCATTGTGCTGGTGTTGGATCATGATACGGGTGAGGCCAAGCATTTCAGTCGTCGCCTGATGTGTCCTTCCACTGGTATGAGCTATTCTGACCCTGCACCTCATAACTTCTCGTTCAACACACCCCAAGGCTGGTGCCCACGCTGTAAGGGGTTGGGATATGTGAACCTCATTGATGTTAACAAGGTCATACCGGACCGTCGTCTGTCGGTCAAGGATGGTGGCATAGCTCCTTTGGGCAAAGCTCACAATCAGATGATATTTTGGCAGATGGCGGCCATATTGGAGAACCACGGCGTTTCCATGCAGACTCCACTGGCTGAAGTGCCGGAAGAGGCTATTGACGAGATACTGAATGGCTCCCCAGAAAGATTGCGCATACCAGCTTCCACTGCAGGTACCACCAATGATTACTATATCCAGTATGACGGCTTGGTTAAATATATCACCATGATGCAGGACAGCGATGCTAGTGCAACAGCGCAGAAGTGGGCTGAACAGTTCAGTCGTACTGACACTTGTCCTGAGTGTCAAGGCCAGCGACTGAACCGTGAGGCACTGCACTATCGCATCGCCGACAAGAACATAGCGGAGTTGTCAGATATGGATATCAAGGAGCTTCGTCAGTGGATTCTGGAACTCGATGGAAAACTCACTGACCGCCAGCGACGCATCGCCCCGGAGATTTTGAAGGAGATACGTTCCCGGCTACAGTTCCTTTGTGACGTCGGTCTTGACTACCTCAGCCTCTCCCGTTCCAGTATGAGTCTTAGTGGCGGTGAGAGTCAGCGCATAAGGCTGGCCACGCAGATTGGTTCCCAGTTGGTGAATGTGTTGTACATACTGGATGAGCCGAGTATCGGTCTGCATCAGCGCGACAACCGCCGTCTCATACACTCCCTGAAGGAGCTGCGCGACATGGGGAATACTGTCATAGTTGTGGAGCATGACGAGGAGATGATGCAGAATGCTGATTACATCATAGATATGGGGCCGCGAGCAGGCAGGCTCGGAGGTGAGGTGATGTTTCAAGGTTCGTATGATGAACTGATGAACAGCGGCTCTTCCCTTACCGCCAAGTACCTTACCAATCAGCTTCAGATTGTTGTACCATCCACACGCCGCAAGGGAAATGGCAAAGAGATTGTCATCACTGGTGCTAGCGGAAATAACCTGAAGGATGTAACTGTGCATTTCCCTCTTGGTACGTTCATTTGTGTCACTGGTGTATCGGGTTCAGGCAAGTCAACACTCATCAACGATACTCTTCACCCCATACTTTCCCAGCATTTCTATCGCTCGCTGCGTTCACCTCTTCCCTTCGAGAGCATCAGTGGCTTGGAACATATAGATAAGGTGGTTGATGTTGACCAAAGTCCGCTGGGGCGTACACCGCGTTCCAACCCAGCCACATACACGGGTGTCTTTAACGATATCCGCAACCTGTTCGTGGAGTTGCCCGAAGCCCGCATCCGTGGCTACAAGGCTGGCCGTTTCTCATTCAATGTGAAGGGTGGACGTTGTGAGGCTTGCGGTGGCAATGGTTACAAGAATATCGAGATGAACTTCCTGCCCGATGTGATGGTGCCGTGTGAGGAATGTCACGGACGGCGTTATAATCGCGAGACTCTGGAGGTTCGTTTCCGTGGCAAGAGCATAGCCGACGTGCTGGACATGACTGTGAACCGTGCTGTGGAGTTCTTCGAGAACCAGCCTAACATCTTGCAGAAGATAAAGACTCTACAGGATGTGGGACTGGGATATATAAAGCTCGGACAGAGCTGCACCACCCTCAGCGGTGGCGAGAGTCAACGTGTGAAGCTGGCAACAGAACTGTCTAAGCGCGACACAGGACGAACACTCTACATCCTCGATGAACCCACCACGGGGCTTCACTTCGAGGATATCAACCAGCTTCTGTCTGTCCTGCAACGCCTTGTTGACAAAGGTAACACCGTAATAGTCATAGAACATAATCTTGATGTCATCAAGTCAGCTGACTATATCATAGACATGGGTCCCGAGGGCGGACGCGATGGTGGGCAATTGCTCATCGCTGGCACACCAGAGCAAGTGGCACGTTCCAAGAAAGGCTATACGTCACAGTTCCTTGCTGAGATTTTGACAAAGTCGTCTGTCTCAAGCACAAGCAAATCTGAATCTAAACAACAAATAATATAATCCATGCAAAGCGACAGCATCGTAATCATCCCTACTTACAATGAGAAGGAGAACATAGAGAACATCATCAGAGCCGTGACCAGTTTGGAGGCTCATCCATTCAACGTCCTAGTAATCGATGACGGCTCACCCGATGGTACTGCCGACATCGTCAAAGGGCTGATGGCTGAGGAGTTTCACGACCGCCTCTTTCTGGTAGAACGTCAGGGTAAGCTGGGACTGGGTACTGCCTATATAGCAGGCTTCAAGTGGGCTCTTGCGGCAGGCTACGACTACATCTTTGAGATGGATGCCGATTTCAGCCATAACCCTGCCGACCTGCCGCGACTCTACGATGCGTGTGCCAAAGAGGGCTTCGATGTATCCATTGGCTCACGCTATATAACTGGAGTAAACGTTGTGAACTGGCCTATGGGGCGTGTGTTGATGAGCTATTTCGCTTCCAAGTATGTGAGGTTCGTGACACGTCTGGATGTTCATGACACTACAGCGGGCTTCGTATGCTATCGCCGCGAGGTGCTTGAGACTCTGGATCTTGATGCTGTGCGCTTCAAGGGATATGCCTTCCAGATTGAGATGAAGTTCACAGCCCATCAGTGTGGCTTCAAGATAAAGGAGGTTCCTGTAATCTTTGTCAATCGCGAACTTGGTACTAGCAAAATGAGCGGGGGCATCTTCTCCGAGGCTCTTTTCGGTGTCATGAGGCTACGTTGGGATGGATGGTTCCGTAAGTATCCTCTAAGGAGGAAATAGTCACTTTTGTGAATGGACAACCTGGCTCATTGGTACATTGGTTATGAACAAGACAGAGCTTAACGACATAATATATGTGTCTGATGGACGCATACGCCGTGCCGACATCACTATTGAAGGCGAATATATAGCTCGCATCAACGACAAAGAGGAATTCCAATACCCAAAAGTAACCACTCTCCTCCTTCCTGGCATAATTGATGACCATGTGCATTCGCGTGAACCAGGTATGACACGAAAGGGCGACTTGACCAGTGAGACACGTGCAGCAGCTGCCGGTGGTGTTACCAGCATCTTGGATATGCCCAACGTGGTGCCTGCCACAACATCTCTTGAGACCCTCACTGAGCGGCAGAAGCTTGGACGGCAAAAAGCCTACGTTAACTACTCTTTCTACTTCGGTGCTACTAACACCAATGCTCATCTGCTTCGTGAATTGAACCCAGAGCTTGTACCTGGCGTTAAGCTCTTCATGGGCAGCAGCACTGGAGGCATGCTGGTTGACCACGGGGAGGCTCTCCGAGCTATCTTCGAACAGTCGCCTCTGCTGATTATGGCTCATTGTGAGGATACGGCCATCATAAACCGGAACATGCAGCAGATGCAGCAGCGCTATGGCGATGACCCGCCAGTGGAACTGCACCCGCAGATACGTTCTGAAGAGGCTTGTATGGCCTCTTCATCGTTGGCTGTGCAGCTCGCTGAACAGACAGGAGCGCGACTTCATCTGGCACACATCACCACAGCTCGTGAACTCCGTGCCTTTGCCAATCGCTCTGACCGAATCACCTTGGAGGCTTGTCTGCCGCATCTGCTTTTCTGCGATGACGACTATGTACGACTTGGCACACGCATCAAGTGCAACCCTGCTGTCAAGACTAGAGCCGACAGAGATGCTCTTCGACAAGGTTTGACCGATGGCAGCATTGCTCTCGTTGCCACCGACCATGCCCCCCATCTGTTGGAGGAGAAACAGGGTGGCTCCCGCAGCGCGGTGTCGGGGATGCCTATGGTACAGTTCTCGCTTGTCTCGATGCTTCAGCTGGCAGATGAGGGAGTGCTGCCTTTGGAACGGGTCGTAGAACTCATGTGTCATGCACCTTCACGTCTGTTCCATATCACAGACCGAGGTTTCATCCGCGAGGGAATGAAGGCTGACCTGACTCTCGTCAGCCGTACCCCTTGGACACTCACCTCCGACATCGTCGTGAGCCGTTGTGGATGGAGTCCGCTTGAAGGTCGCACCTTTGATTGGCGTGTGGAGCAGACTTATTGCAACGGACAACTAATCTACGATAAAGGACAATTCTCTGCTGCCGACAATGCTCATGCCCAGCCTCTACACTTTTCACTATAAGTTGCATGAGGTAGCGGGCTATGTCAACTGGCTCTACTTCTTTCATGCGTGGGGATTTCCCGCCCGTTTTTCTACGATAGCCCAGATACACGGGTGCGACAGCTGTCGTGCCACATGGCTGGCCTCCTTCCCTGAATCCGAGCGCAGCCGTGCCGCTGAGGCCATGCAGCTCTATAAGGAGGCCATGCGTATGCTCCGTAGCCTGGATACACACAATCAGGCGCATGTGCGTCTGGGACTCTATGAATGCAATGCTGATGGCGATGACATCATCATCTATCCTGACAGTCGGTTGACGTTCCTGCGTCAGCAGCATGAACCGTTCCTCTGCCTGTCCGATTTCGTGCGCCCATTGAATGAAAACGGTACACGCGACCGAATAGCTCTCTTCGCCGCATCAGTCGATGCTGCTATGGAGCAGCAGTATGCCCCTGACAGCGACCAGCCTGACGACTACCGTCATCTTCTTTGTCAGACCCTTGCCGACCGCCTTGCTGAGGCCGCAGTGGAAAAGGTGCATGAGGAGGTGCGTCGTAGCCTTTGGGGCTATGCTCCAAATGAACATCTGAGCATAGCCGACTTGCATGCTGAACGCTTCCAGGGCATACGTCCAGCTGTTGGCTATCCATCCATGCCGGATCAGAGCCTGAACTTCGTCCTTGACAGCATCATTGATTTCTCATCCATAGGCATAGACCTCACCGAACATGGCGCGATGCGCCCCCATGCCTCTGTAAGCGGGCTTATGATTTCACATCCTGATGCTTGCTATTTTTCCATTGGAAAGATTGGTGAGGACCAGCTTTATAGCTATGCCAGTCGCAGAGGCATGGCGGCAGACACACTTCGTTCCTACCTGACAGGAAATCTGTAACTATAGTGGCTCAAACGTACTTTTTTGTAGGTTTTGATGTATTTTTCAAGGATTTGTTTGCGCATTCCGTTCACAAACCTTACCTTTGCACCCGCAAAACCAAACGAGGTCTTGTGATTATCCAACATGGTGACTATAGTTCAGTTGGTTAGAGCGTCAGATTGTGGTTCTGAATGTCGTGGGTTCGAGTCCCACTAGTCACCCTACATACAAGAGGCTGTGTCAAAATGCATGACACAGCCTCTTGCATGTTCTTTACAACGAATTAGACAAATTATCCGAATTGTTGAGTAGCCTCTTAGACAGATGTTTATGGGATTCGTCCAATTCGTCTAATTCGCTGTTAAAAGGTTGACTTGGTCTTTTGGCACGTCCTTTTTGTATTTATTGATTTTCGTTGTCGCGCTCCCGAAGTCGTATCAGCAGTGGGCGCAGGTATTCGGCGGCTGGTTCGGCGGTCTGTAGGCTAAGGCTAATGCCGGAACCGAGACCAGAAAGGATTTCAAACTGGAAATCGGGATTGTTGTCCAGGTCTATTGCTTCTGTGGGCTGGTTCTGCAGGCGGCTGACGGTCTCTTGTGCCATAGCTTTCAGTTTTAACAGCCAGGGTCGTAGGTCGGCATACATCAGACGGCAGTCCTCGCGTGGTGACTGTGCCATCTGTTCCAGCTTCTCACATGAGGCTATGACGGCTTTCAGTGTGCCTACGAGAGCCCAAGGACGCGGATTGCCTTCGGCCACAGATTGACGATAGTTCTCCACGTTGTAGCGTAGGGCGTCGGCGTCGAAATAACGCAGGTATGGTGCCAGATGACGCAGCGCGTCGGCATAGTCGTTGCCTACTGCTGCCACGAGAGCTGCATCATAGCTGCGGTGGTTGTTGAAAGCTGCTGTGTTCCAGGCATAGTCGGCAACGCTGAAAAGTGAAATCTTGGATGCTTCGCCCTGCTGCATGGGATTGGCTATGAGGGTGTGCGTGCCTTGGAGATGAGGCTCCATGCGTGACAATGTAATGATGTGCTTCTCATCGTGGAAGTTGGCGTATGTGTCCATGAGAAACAGCTTTGTGACATCATTGTCGTTGCAGGGGTAGTTCCACCACCAGCTTACTTCGTGGCCTAGCCAACCACTCACGATCTGCAGGTCTTCGTTGCATGGGACGGTCCATACGCCTCGACCTGTGATGTATATGCGCACCTTCTCTGGTACGGTGCTGAGTGAGCCGAAAAAGCGTTTGCCCTGTTCGGTGGAGACCCATGAGTAGGCGTAGAGTTGCGGTACGTAGTGTAGTGGTTTTACGGTGTCGGTAGCAAGTGCTGTGGGTGTGTTCCACTGTCGATCTATACGCTGCTGCAGCTCTGTTAGGCGGTCGGCTCCCAGACGCAATGTGGCATCGTCCGACGGTACGCCTACGTCATCGACGAACACTCCGAACTGGCGCACTCCCAGCTGATGCATATATCCGAACTTCTGCATGATGCGGTCCAGCACTCCTGGGTCGTCAGCATCAGTGAAAGCCGTTCCAGGATGTATTGCCCAGATGAAGTTGACCTTTGTGGCGTGGGCCGCTGTGGTTATGTCGCGCAGCATGTCCTGCGTCAGATAGCCTATACGCAGCTGGTCGTCGGTAATGGAGGTGGGGTAGGGGGCGGCCCATAGCTGTGAGTGGTAGGGGTCGGACTTGGCACCATACATATATGTGTTCATCTTGTATCGTGCCATGAAGCGGAACAGGTCTTTAGTCACCTCGGCTGAGTAGGGGACGCCATAGTAACCCTCAATGATGCCACGGTCACGCAGGTCGGCACAGTCGTAGATGGTCGCGCAGGGCAGGGCGGAGGAACCATCCGCCTCCTGCTGTGTCTGTTCTAGCATCTGCTCTATGGAGGCAAGGCCATAGAAGGCGGCATCCGTGTTCTCGCCCAACACGAGTATAGTTGCTGCGCCCTGGCGGTCTGCTGTAAGGCTCACTATATGGCGGTCGTACTTTGGCTGGTTGAACACCTCGCGGCAGAGTTTCATTCGTGCGGCTTCTTTGTCAGCAATGCCGCGTGAGCCGTTGATGCCTAACAGCAGATTGGTGCAGCCCTTGCAGATGCGCTCGGAGCGGAACGGTTGCAATGCGTGGTCTCTCATCACCTGCTCCGCACGTTGTATAGTAGCCTCGTCTATACCAGCTTCAGCCACGATGCACACTCTTTTCTCAAGGCGTGCTGTGCCAGGCATTGATTTCTGCAGGTGAGGTACGGGATAGATAGTGTAGTTCTGGGCAGTGGTTGTTAGACCTAGGACAATTCCTATCAGTAAGGTAATCAGTTTATGTTTCATAGCTTTATAGATTTATTCCGCAACAAAGCTACACTTTTCTGATTTCGCTACAAAGAAATGTGCAATAAAAATATGAACAGGAGTATTTAACGACCGGCTCTTAGAATGGTAGGTCTTCAACAAATGTATTCTCAAATATAAAGGTAAGTAGGTGTTCACAATTAGTTTTATGTATTTGTTCAGCTATTTGGATGCAGATTTTTCTTTTCTTCGAAGGAGCAGAGCGGTCTCTGTGACTGAGGATAAAAGGAAAAGATGCGCCAAAGAGCAAACAAAGACATGAAAGCACCTACAATTCTGGATATAGTAAAATAATTTTGAACACCTACTTATTTGGTTCGTATGTTTCGAAAAGGGCGATGTCCTTTATCTTTGAGCGGTAATCGCCATAGATGCGGAAGTCGTCGATTTCCTCGCGACGTATGCGGCTGATGTCGGCGAACTCATCTTCACGCTCGATGCCAAAATAGCGACGACCAATCAGGTTTGCGGCAATGCCAGTAGTCGAAGAGCCTGCGAAGGGATCGAGGACCCAAGCGTTTTTATCTGTCGAGGCAAGGATGATGCGGGTGAGCAGGGCGAGGGGCTTCTGTGTCGGGTGCTTTCCGCAGGTTTTTTCCTCATTTCAATAATCCCAATATTTTTTCAGGTGATGTCTGCAACTTAGTGACTGCACACAAGCCTGCGCCCATGTCTTTTACGCTGGCCCCTAATAGATACACCTCATTATCGAGAATAAGGAATCTATCGTGGTTTTTATGTGGCAACTGAACGAAGTTGATAACAGGGTACTGTTCGTTATGCTTCTTCAAATCTGTTTGGAATTGCTCAGAAAAACGACTGTGTATTGTCACAGTCACCCCATCGGCACGTTTGTCCAGCAACGACAAAACGCGATCATCAACAAAGTTATCAATTAGCACTATCCTCATCTTTGCATTCCTCACCAAGTCTGACACATACGTCCATGCATCCCATACGCATCCCGTTTGAAAAATCTGCTCGGGCAGAAGTTTGGGCGTTTGCTCGTCCATCTTTGTAAGGATATGATTTATCTTCTCGTCAGTCTCCTGCTGATGTTGTTCCAAATGGAAGACACGCTGGAACAGGATGGCATTGGCTTCCATAATTTGTTGGCTGGCCGTAAATGCACGCATTATTCTGATATTCATAGCGACAGCTGTATCTGACCCCAGCACGCTACTCAACATGCCTATACCATTTCTTGTAAAAGCATATGGCTGAGTCCTTATCTTCGACAGGTCTTTTGTGGTCGCAAATTGCGACCGCAAAAGTGCAATAGCTTCATCCTCAGGTGTTTTTGTGGTCGCAATTTGCGACCGCAAAGCATTCCATTCCTCTTTAGTGAGTTGGAACATAAAGTCATCAGGAAAGCGATCTATGTTACGTTTAACCTGCTCGTTAAGACGCTTATTCTTAACGCCGTAAAGCATTGCCAGATCGAAATCTACCATCACCTTCTGTCCTCTGATGGTGCGTATAAGATTATCGATATTTATACTTTTGAGGTCATAATTTGTGACCTTTAGTTGTTGATTATCTCGAACCGTGACAACAACCTTAGACTGGTTGCAATTTGCGACTGGTTCTGTAAGCTCTTCTGTTTTCTTTTTCTTCTTTGCCATATTATTCTTAATTGCAAATGATTTCTTTTAATCTTTGGTCTATCAGCCTCCAATCTTGATTCAGATTCACAGTACTGACTCGGATGATATGACTTGTATTCTTATAGACATACGAGACATCAAGTTCTGTATCCACCGTGGGATACACAAGGATTCCTCTTGTGTACTTTGTATGCGGCTGTATGTCACTATCCTGGTTCATTACGTATGTGAGAATCTGCGAAAGATGGTCTCGACGGACTTTGCCCCTTTCGCCATATCGCGAGACCAACGTATCTTTGTAATACTTGGCATCGAGGATGATTTTCTTCTTCGTCTGCGGATTAAATAGCGTCACATCGGTCTCCATCACAGGCAGCAAAGCGTAAGCCTCGTCTGTACTCTTGGCGAAAGTCATTCCGTATGGTGTAAGTTGGAAGCGAATATGCGAACGGCTCACTTCTGGGAAGTCCTGTTTGCATTCTTGCTTATAGAAATTCATCAGGAACTTCTCAAAGATACGGTTCATAAGCCGTTCATCATCCATTATGTCTAAGAATGTATGATTGCCAACAACACTTTCGTTAGGCAGAGCCGACTCATGAAGCAGTTTGCAGACATTCAGCGCGAAATGATAGTATCTGTTGTTTCGATGCAACCTTACAGAATTTAGCGTGTTGTCTGTGATTCGAATGCGCCTTGTTTGTGGCATCCGTCGCAGCGTTTTTGCAATCCTGTCTTTATTTTCACAAGAAAGACTCTCTATTCTGGCTGCATTCATCAGCGTAGAGAAAATAATCTGATTGATGAGAATGTCGGAGGTCAATTCGTCGTAACGACAATACATTCTGCCCTGACGGTATTTCCCCAGCTTCAACGTCGCGCCAACGTCGATTTTGCCTTTGATGCCATCCATATCATCGTCAAAGACAGTATAACCTTGAGCCATGCCACGCCTCAATAAATCATCTGTAGCATTCAGAAGAATATGTACCAGAAGGTCTACAAGTGAAGGACATTCCTCAACTCCTAAGTTGACCTTTCCGCGCATCTCACCCATTTCCCATGCATAGCAGAGGATATAGTACATGTTTTGTATTGGGATTCTGCGCATATTATCAATCACTCAAAATATTGCACAACTCATTACAAAGTTCCTCGTTCTCAAAGCAGATTTCATGTAGATATGGGAATATTTCATACCTACAGATAGACCTCCACCACTCATTCTCATCGTCAACAGAACTAATCTGACAGAAATAGCTATGCCCAATCTCCAAACCTGTGCCTAACGACGATGATTCTCGGATAATAGAGTTGACACGATTCAATTTGTCGCATATCTTATTGACAAACTCTTTGCTGAGTTCTGAACAAAGGAACGCCTTGAAACTCTCGCCCAATTCCGGCTCAATCGGACAGAAGGCAAATCTGCGTCGTAGCGCATAGTCAACAATAGCGATGGAACGGTCTGCTGTATTCATGCAGCCAATGATATAAACGTTCTCTGGTACATAGAATTTGGGGCTATCTTCTTCGCTATAGGTCAATTTCAAAGCATAGTGTGGTGAACGCTTATCCGACTCTATTAGCATCATCAGTTCTCCAAAAATTTTGCTCAAGTTGCCACGGTTTATCTCATCAATGATGAATACAAACGTCTCTTCCGCATTCTCCTTTGCCCGTTCACAAAAGTTGTAAAAGATACCATTGCGAACCCTAAATTCACCAGAAGTCGTTGGACGTATGCCTTGCATAAAGTCCTCGTAGCTATATGACTGATGGAATTGAATGGTCTCGATGTTCTCGTCCTTCATTTGACCAATCAGCTGATAGGCAATCTTCTTCGCAAGAAATGTCTTACCAACACCTGGCGCTCCTTGCAATATGATATTTTTCTTGCGAAAAAGCAACTCTACTATCTCATCGAACTTCTCTTCTGATATAAACGGCTTATCTGTGTCATTGGCAATGCTGTATTCTACAGAGTTGTACTCTTCCATCTTGGCCAGTGACGTATTCCTTTCATTTAAATTGGCACAATGGATTAGAAATTCTTTATACTTATTCACGCAGCTACGATTGTTGCTTAATTCTTTTTTCCTTGTACCTATTTTCTCCGCATTATATAGTTCCGTCAAGCAATCGCTAACCTTTGCTACCTTGTCTATCTCTGTCAAAGTGTATATGTTACTTTTGTCATATAGCTTTTTCGTAATGCCAACAACAGACTTATACACGTCAATCCTAGAATAATAACCCCTTGAATTGACGTTTATGATTTTGGGTGTAGCATTTCTGTCCCCCATGAAGTGAATAAACGAAGCCTTTACTTCATCAGGCGTTTTCCCATCAAGTTGATATACGTTTTGCTTTGCCATATTGTTATTGATCTAATGTTCTTTAAAAACGAAGTGACTTGATCTAACTTGATCTAAATGATATGTTTGTTCCAAAAAGATCTCCGACCTTTGCCGAAAAAAGTTATGGAAGAAAAGAAATGGATTACGACGGAGCAGATGCTCGAGGACTTGAAGAATGATTCAGACAACGAACAAGAGTATACTCATTATTTAGGAGGTATTCTCCGAACCACTCATTGGCTGATTTATGACTCGAAGAAAAGTCTGTTTGGTGATTCAACCGATTGGTATAATTACGGATGGTATACAGAATCCGAGTTCTTAAATGCTTTTGCTGGACATTGGTGGCATCGTGATGTATAATTTGTTTTGTACCTGCAGGAATAAGGTGGCTCTTGATGGCGTCGGTATGAATACGGTAGTTGATTTTGGATAGCTCACGCTTGGCGGACCATGCAAGTTGCTTCTGTTCGTCTGCTTTGAGCCTTTGATACTCCTTGACGAGTAATAGTTGGAAACGCGGACTTATCCACATGCCAAAATGGTAGGCAATATCCCTGTGGGCGTATGTACCTCCATAGCGGCCAGCTTTAGCCATAATGCCGATTGCGCCCGTTCGCTCAATCCATGCTTTAACAGACAAAACGAAGTTGTTACTTCCTGCTTCTGCCAAAAGGGGGTCGAATTCGACCCCTTTAAAATTGGGGTTATACAACATCTCCCATTCACCGAGATATTCAATAGTACTTTTCAAGCTCATCCATCTGAATACGATGTGTTCTTGCATCTAGCAGTGAGCCATGTCGGTTAGTGAGATATAGTCTTCGTTCTGTACGCTGACAACAGTATTCTCTGTGCCTTGAACCTTTATCTTTGCCATGATTTTTGAATTTGACAGTTTCTTTGCATCATCGTTGAATGACTCGTCGCTGCAAATATATGTATAATGATTGAAGAAGTGATGATGAGATGTTTGAAAGTTAATGTTTCATGCAAAAAAACTTGGGTTGATATGTATGTCATAAATATGCGTTTCTGCAGATTCTTCGAACAGGTTAGCTGAGTCGAAATCATCTTTTATGGGCAGAAAAGATAAACCTAGGCAGGAATGAAGTGAGACCTCGGCAGAAGTGAGTTCTTTCCTCAGCAGAAGAGGAATGAAACGTCAGCAGGAATAAGTACATTCCTCGGCAGAAGAATGACAGGTGTATATACGAAAAAGCCCCATGTCGTGTGACATGGGGCTGAAATGAGGTGAGAAATGTGTATGTGTGATTTATATATTCTGCGTAGCAGTGGCGTAATGCGAATAATTATTCAGATATAAGGCTAGATGGTTGTGCATGATGAATGGCGTTTTGGTTTGGTATGATGTTGCAAAGGTAGGGCAAAAGGGTAAAGCAAACAATAGGGGAGTGTAGTTTATTCCGGTGGTGACCAATCCGAGCGTGAGGCTCTGAAGAATTTCATGATGGCACGTCACGATGCTGCCGAGGAATTGATGAATGACAACCTATGGGGTAGTGGACCGGATTTGCACAAGGTAGGCACTAAGAATCGCCAGAAGAAGTGTATCAGAAGTTGAAGGAACGATACGGTCACGAAGAGGAGAAGAGCGATACAAAGCCCAGCGAGCAGCCAATGAAAGGATAGCCTTAAACGCAGGCTGTCCCTCGGCTCACGCCGAAGGACAGTCACAACACAAACACAAAATAAAACACGACAATATGCTACCCAGTAGAATGCTTTTGCATCAATCTGTATAATGGGATATCAACGCTGTGTAATCATAGTCTCGCGATTGGACTGCACTGGAGGTTGACATCAAGCATCTCTGGGGCATAGTGGGAAGAACCACATTAATCAGAGATAGAATTTGTTAGTCAGTTGTCTAAGGCAATACTTTATATTTTGCAATTTGACAATTTACAATTCAATTGTTCAATCGTAAATTGTCCAATTGTCCAATTTCTACATGATGCCTCTTTCGCGGAGCTTCTGCTGCCACTTCCATGCGGAAGCGAGTACCTGCTCGGTTGGGGTATCGGCCTTCCAGCCAAGTATCTTGTTGGCCTTGTCAACATTGCCCCAAACTTTCTCAATATCGCCTTCGCGGCGAGGAGCGTACTCCCAAGGTAGCTTCACGCCTGTGGCTTTCTCAAAGCCTTCAACCACTTCGAGGGTGGAGAGACCACGACCAGTGCCGATGTTGAATACCTCAACGTTGTCGCCGTCGCCTTCCAGTACGCGGGTCATAGCCTTCACGTGAGCCTTGGCCAGGTCAACTACATAGATGTAGTCGCGGATACATGTGCCGTCTGGAGTGTCGTAGTCGTTACCGAAAATCTTCAGCTGCTTGCGTACACCGATGGCTGTCTGGGTTACGAAAGGTATGAGGTTCATAGGAACACCGATTGGCAGCTCACCAATCTCTGCGGTTGGGTGTGCACCGATGGGGTTGAAGTAGCGCAGGATGATGCTCTTGATGTTTGCTCCGGAATGAACATAGTCCTGAATGATTTCCTCGTTGATCTGCTTGGTGTTGCCATAGGGTGAGAGAGCCTTCTGGATAGGAGCCTGTTCGGTTACAGGCAGGTTCTCCTTTGTTGGCTGGCCATAGACAGTGCATGAGGAGCTGAAGATGATGCCTTTCACATCGTACTTGGGCATGAGCTCAAGCAGGTTGATGAGGGAGACAATGTTATTGCGGTAGTAGAGCAGTGGCTTCTCCACACTCTCGCCCACAGCCTTGGAAGCTGCGAAGTGGATAATACCTTTAATCTTTGGATATTTTTTGAAAACAGCCTCTGTGGCATCGAAGTCGCGGAGGTCAACTTTCTCAAAAGCTGGACGAATGCCAGTAATTTTCTCTATTCCATCAAGTACGTCCTCGCGGGAATTGGAGAGGTTATCAACAATGACTACTTCGTAGCCAGCATTCTGTAACTCTACAGTTGTGTGGGAACCAATGAAGCCAGTTCCACCTGTCACAAGAATTGTCTCTTTCATAGAGTGATTGATTAGTTAGTTTAGCTTTGTGCCGACAAAATTAGGGTATAATCTAATACGCGCAAAGATTTTCAATGTTTTTTTGAGTATCGGATGCTTTTTTTGTCGTTTTGGTATGATTCGCGAAGGTCTAGGGTGCCGCCAATCCATTCGGTGAATGCTTCCTCGGAGGTGAGAGGGTAGTGGGCAATGATGTTGCCGCTGTCATCAGTCACCACCACATGTTGGTTGCAGATGTTGCCGTCGGGAAGTATGACTCTGTTGTAGGCTCGTCGGGTCATCGCTGCATGCGTGGTTGTACAGGTTCCCGAAGAACTCGATTGCTAGGTCCGGGACGGCGCAGGCGCATCCTCCCTCGCTGTATTGAGGCAGTGTCGAGGCGTGTGGTGTCGGGTGCGGGAATGCTGGCAACGGTGTCAGGCTTTTCAGCTGGCTGGATGCTGTCTATTGGCTCTGCCTTTGGTCCGCTGTCGTTGCTGAATACGTGCATAGGGTGTACATTCTTCTTGTGGAAGCGTACCAGCATAGGGTGGTGAACAACAAAGATGCGTGCAGCTGCTTGCTCAGGAATAGAAAGGTAAAGGTGGCCTGTGATGGTGCGCGGTGTCCAGTCGTATGGTGTATTGACACGCACGTTGGCATTGTCTGAGCTGCGGGTTGAGTTGATGCTTGAGCGGACGGAGTCGTTCGTATAGACAATCACGAGGTCGAACATCAGCGGGTCTGTCAGTCCGTTCTTGGATAGCAGGTTGCAGGAGAAACGCCACATCACATCATCGCCGGGGTGCCATGTGCTGTCGCACTCAATTTTCCAGCTCTGAAGGTTCTCCATAGGGTTGGGCTTGACAATAAAGAGCGGACGTGCAGCCCATACGTTGGCTGTGTCGCCAGTTGCGGAGAGACTGACATATTCCTCAGCACCACCTGTGGTCACGCCGTAGTCGGCTGCTGTCTGTTCCAGCCTCTCGCTTACTCGCTGATAGATTCTGTTGAGTCGTGTGAGGTCTGAGCAGTAGTAGGTCATGGAACTGTCGAACTCGGCCTCGGTGACATTGTGCTTCTTCAGCGCTGCCAGTTGGAACTCGTATAGCAGGGCGTCGGTGGTATAGCCATCCTCCTTGGGTGCCGCCTCAGCCATACCTTGGGCCAGATGGTAGTCGTAGAGTATGTCCTCCATCTTGCCTTCGCTGATGATGCCGTCGGGGATGTCGGGCTTGCAGGAAGCCATCATTCCAATGTACAATATATAATATATAATGTACAATAGGCTTCGCCACATCCCCCGACTTATACAATCAGTGCTATTTTTACCGACCTTTGACATTTGTTCCGAGACCTCTCTCAAGGGCTTCTATCAAGCCATCTTCATCCTTATAAGAGTTTCTATAGAAAGAACTTCTTTCCTTAATATCTTCTTCCGACAACTCCTCAATTTTGGGAATTGCTCTATCATTATCATTGCTCATTTTCGTCCAATTTCTTGTTATTCATTTCCGAACTCAACTCCTTCCTGCAGAATAGGATTAGGGCAATCACACCGCAGGTGATGCAGGCATCAGCGAAGTTGAAGATGTAGGAGAAGAATAGGTAGTGACTGCCACCAATGATGGGCAGCCAGTCGGGCCACGTCCATTCTGCCAGCGGGAAATAGAACATATCCACAACCTTGCCATAGAACCATTCACCAGCTCCCTGGCCAATCGGAACGAGTTCAGCTGGAGTGAAAGGGGTTGACTGGCTGAAGATTTGTCCGTAGAGTACACAGTCGATGATGTTACCCGCAGCTCCTGTCATGATGAATGACAGGCAGATGAGGTAAGCCCATCTGACTCCTTTCTTTATTTGGCGTGAGATATAGACAGCCAGAGCCAAGGTTGCCACCAGACGGAAACCAGTGAGGAATATCTTGTCGAACAACTCCATGCCGAATGCCATGCCGTTGTTCTCAATGAATACCAGCTGAAACCAGTCGGTGATATGCAAGCTCTCATGAAGGGTGAAAGAAGTCTTCACCCATATCTTTATAGCTTGGTCTATGGCTAGCCCAAGAAAGAAGATGAGGCAGACGACTAGAGCTGCCCCCCTCCCCGCCCCCCCTATGAGTGGGGGAGTAGTATGTGTTTGAGTGGTTGTGTCCTCTTCCATGTCCTGTTTTGATTCCATTCTCTTATTGCTTATGTCTTCCCTTCTTGTTCTTCTTTCCATCCTTGAATAGAACCACATACTCTCAAAGGGAAGTTGGGTGTTTCCCACTCCTTGAGTCTCGAACAGTGACCACTCCCTCCCTCACAGGGAGGGTGAGGGGAGGGTCTTGCTCTTCATTCATCCTTTTCGCTTCCTGTCGTTCTTGACCTCAATGCTCAGTGTGGCATGAGGCACGGCGCGAAGACGCTCTTTGGGTATGAGTTTGCCTGTCTCGCGGCAGATGCCGTATGTCTTGTTGTCGATGCGCACCAGAGCAGCTTTCAAACCAGTGATGAACTTCTGCTGGCGCATGGCCATAGACATGAGCTGTTCTTTGCTCTGCACCTCGCTGCCTTCCTCTAGGGCATGGTAGGTTGGGGCGGTGTCGTCGGCCTCGTTGCTGTCGCGGTTCATAATCTGATCCATAGTGTGTTGGTAGTCGCTCTCTGCTACTGCCAGCTTCTCATTGATGAGGGTGCGGAACTCTTCCAGCTCCTCATCGGTGTAGCGTGTCTTTTCTTCCATAGTAGATATTAGGCGTAAAGGTTTTTATAATCGTGTCAGTACGTTCTTACGATTACAGACGCTCAATGTGTAGCTTGACGGCAATGTCGTCGAGCTGGAGGTCGGTGGCATCGGTGATTGTGTCAACAAGCGTGATGCTGTCGGCCAGGACCTGTGAACTGATGTAGTCGCTGAAGGAAGCCACAGCTGCATCGGTAGCCTGATGGTGGGTCAGCTGCACGGCTATGCGATCTGTTATTTCGAAGCCGCTGTCCTTGCGGAGAGTCTGTATGCGCTTTACAATCTCGCGGGCTATGCCTTCGGCACGTAGCTTCTCAGTGATGGTGATGTCAAGAGCCACTGTCAGCGAGCCGTCGTTGGCTACAGTCCAGCCTGGAATGTCCTCAGAGAAGATTTCCACATCCTCCAAATCGATGGTGACAGCCTCGCCTGAAGGAAGCGTCAGTGGCAGGTGACCAGTCTCCAACTCTGCAATCTGTTGCTGGGAAAGGGTCTGCACGGCAGCATTGACATCCTTCATTAGCTTGCCGAACTTCTTACCCATTGTGCGGAAATTGCACTTCACCTTCTTTGTCAGTAATCCATCACCCTCAACGAACTCCAGCTCCTTGACGTTGACCTCATCGAGGATGAGCTGTCGCACAGCCTCAATGCGCATACGTTGCTGTTGGTCGGTGGCGGGTATGGCTATGCGAGCCAGAGGCTGGCGCACAATAATCTGCTCCTTCTTGCGAAGTGATAGCACCATAGATGTAATCTCTTGTGCCAACTCCATGCGGCTCTCTTGCTCCTTGTCAATCTTGGCATCATCGGCCACGGGGAATGCGGCGAGGTGTACGGATATGGCATTGTTGGCATCTGAGCTGCCGAGTACACTGTGCAGGTCGCGATAGAGGCGGTCGGCAAAGAATGGTGCTATTGGAGCCATGAGGCGTGACACAGTCTCAAGGCATGTATAGAGGGTCTGATAGGCGCTTAGCTTGTCTATGCTCATGCCGCCGCCCCAGAAACGTTTGCGTGAGAGGCGTACGAACCAGTTGCTGACGTTGTCTATGACAAACTGCTGGATGAGGCGTCCGGCACGTGTGGGTTCGTAGTCCTCATAGCAGGCTTCCACGTCGTGGGTCAGAGAGTTCAGCTCAGAGATAATCCAGCGATCCATCTCAGGACGTTCCGACATTGGAACGTCGGCCTCTTCATAGTGCCAGCCGTCAACGTTGGCGTACATGGTGAGGAACGAGTAGGTTTGGAAGAGCTTGCCAAAGAATGTTCGAGCCACTTCCTGGACGCCTGCCTCATCGTACTTGAGGTTGTCCCAGGGTTGGGAGTTGGTTATCATGTACCAGCGTACAGCATCGGCACCGTATTTCTCAATGTTGTCGAATGGGTTGATGGCGTTTCCCAGACGCTTTGACATCTTCAAACCATTCTTGTCCAGAACGAGTCCATTGGAGATGACAGCCTTGTATGACACGCTGTCGAACACCATCGTAGCGATGGCGTGGAGCGTGAAGAACCAACCGCGTGTCTGATCCACGCCCTCGGCTATGAAGTCGGCAGGATAAACCACCCGCTTGTCCAAGGCCTCGCGGTTCTCGAAAGGATAGTGTATCTGGGCGTATGGCATTGCACCGCTGTCGAACCAAACGTCGATGAGGTCGAGTTCGCGGTGCAGAGGCTGTCCGCTCTCACCTACAAGCACAATTTCGTCAACGTATGGACGGTGCAGGTCGATGCGGTCGTAGTTGGCTTGGCTCATATCACCAGGAACGAAGCCTTTGTCCTTCAGTGGGTTTGACTTCATAACGCCAGCGGCTACAGCCTTGTCGATCTCTGTATATAGTTCCTCAACAGAGCCTATGCACAACTCTTCGCGAGTGTCGCGGTTGCGCCAGATAGGCAGTGGTGTTCCCCAATAACGGCTACGGCTTAGGTTCCAGTCGTTCAGGTTCTCCAGCCATTTGCCGAAGCGCCCTGTTCCTGTGCTTTCAGGTTTCCAGTTGATGGTACGGTTGAGTTCCATCATACGCTCCTTGGCAGCGGTACTGCGGATAAACCATGAGTCTAGGGGATAGTAGAGTACAGGCTTGTCAGTGCGCCAGCAATGAGGATAGTTGTGTACGTGCTTCTCAATCTTGAAGGCTGTGCCAGCCTGCTTCATCTCCATGCACATCACTATATTGAGGTCTTCTGTCTTCTCCAATTCCTTCTCAGAAAGTGATGCGTATTTGGGATCGTAGGCATTCTTGACGAAATCGCCGGAATGCTGCCAGTAGCTGTCGCGCACCTGAGCCTTGACGAAAGCTTCATCCATATCCTCACGCACGAAGTATTTGCCTGTGAAGTCAACCATTGGGCGGGTGTCGCCAGCCTTGTCTATGATGAACAGTGATGGTATGCCTGCATCCTTAGCCACCTTGGCATCGTCTGCACCAAAGGTAGGAGCGATGTGTACGATACCCGTACCGTCCTCAGTGGTTACGTAGTCGCCAGGGATGACGCGGAACGCCTCGGCTTCCTTGTCAACAACCTGTCCATCCTCAAGTGCGCAAGGCTTAACCCAAGGGAACAGCTGCTCATAATGAAGACCTATAAGAGCCGTACCCTTGCATTCGCCCAGAACTTCAGGTGCCGTAGCACCTTCTTCCTTAGGAGCTGGGAAATAGACATCCTTGCGAGCCTTGGCAACGATGTAAATGGCCTCTTCCTTAGTGTATGGGTTCAACCCCTTGACAGCTACGTAATCAATTTTGGGGCCTACGCAGAGAGCTGTGTTGGAAGGGAGCGTCCATGGTGTGGTTGTCCATGCCAGAATATAGACGGGGAGTGATGCTTGTGCTGCAAGTCCTTCCATTCCTTCGATGGCAGCAATGTTGTCTGTAACCTTGAACTGTGCTGTTACAGTGGTGTCCTTAACGTCGCGGTAGCAGCCAGGCTGGTTCAGCTCATGAGAGGAAAGGCCTGTTCCAGCAGCGGGGCTGTATGGCTGAATGGTGTAGCCCTTATATAGCAATCCTTTCTGGTAGAGCTGCTTCAGCAGCCACCACAGGGTCTCGATGTACTTGTTGTCGTAGGTGATGTAGGGATGCTCCATATCAACCCAGTAGCCCATACGCTGGCTGAGGTCTTCCCATTCCTCGGTGAACATCATCACGTTCTTACGACACTTGTCGTTGTATTCCTCAATGCTGATGGTCTTGCCAATGTCTTCCTTGGTGATGCCAAGTTCCTTCTCAACGCCAAGCTCCACTGGCAGACCGTGGGTGTCCCACCCAGCCTTGCGGTGTACCTGATAGCCCTTCATTGTCTTGAAGCGGCAGAACGTGTCCTTGATGCTGCGTGCCAGCACGTGATGGATACCAGGATGTCCATTGGCAGATGGTGGTCCTTCAAAGAAAACGAATGACGGACAGCCTTCGCGCTCGTCTATGCTACGGTGGAAGAGGTCTTCCTCATCCCATTGCTTCAATATATCGTGATTGACCTCTGTGAGGTTGAGGCGTTCACGCTCTGGAAAACGATTTGACATAACGTTTGTATGGTTTTTGAAAAAAGTGCCGCAAAATTAATGATAATGTGGGAAATAGGAAAAGAATGCGCTAAAAAACTCACTTCAATGTATGAGCGTGCTATTTATTCCTGCAATAGCAGTCACAATACAGATGGTGGCAGCGAAGCCTGCTGCAAACAAGCGGATGTCTCTGGTGCTGTAAATGGTGGACGCTTCAGCTGATGTCCAACGACGTTCTGCTGCCTTATAGATATAGCTGCAGCAGACGCCTACCAGCACTCCAAACAGCGCACCCGCCAGGATGTCGCCAGGATAGTGTACACCAAGGTATATGCGGGAGTAGGAGGATAGACATGCCCATATTGTCATCGTCAGTAGCATCAGCCTGGAACGTGTCAACAAGGCAATGAAGGTGGTCAACCCAAAGGTGTTGGCAGCATGGCTGCTGATGAAGCCATATCGTCCTCCTCCATATCCGTTAACCAAATGAACCAATCCCTCCAATGCAGGCTCATGCGATGGACGCCAGCGGTGGAACATAGGCTTGAAGACACCACTAGATATACGGTCTGCAAGTAAGATGACCAGCGCTACACCCAAAAGGACAATCAGCGTTCGGCGCCAGGTGTTGTTGTGCGCTATGAGATAGAGTAGCAATGCAGCCATAGGCAGCCATGTGGCTGTAGCTGTGACAGTCCACATCATTTGATCCCAGAACGGGTTGCCGCTGCCGTTGAGTAGGAGCAGCAGGCGTTGGTCGAGTTCTATCATATCCTTTCTATTTCATTGCGGCTAATCCAACCCTCTTTACCATCAGGCATCTGTATCTGTATCCAATCGGACATACTGTCATCAAGAAGTTCCACATGTGTGCCTTCATGAAGGATAAACAGGTCCTTGCCCGATTGGCTTGGAGTGCTGTGGACAACAGCAGAAGGATGCATGACGATTGCCCCAGTGCGGTTAAGCAGGTGCTGACGAGCCTGTGCCGCTGCTATATTGGCTACCACGCAAAGCAGTAACATCACGATAGCAGCCGAGAATGCAATCTTACGTCCCGCAACGGATGGTACGAATATATACAAGCCTATGGCTGCCAGCATCAGCACGAAAGTGGCCAAAGCCATCCATCCCCATGTCTGGACGTTTAGGCTTAGGGTAAGCACTTTCCACCACGTGACAAAGAACATCTCACCCACAGGTGTCACCTTGTCGGCGGTGTGTGAGCGGGCCAGTTGCAGGTTGAAGCGGATGTCGGTATCGGCCGGATCCAGCAGCAGAGCTCTCTCATAGTTCAATATGGCACGTCCTAATGAGTCCATGCGGAAATAGCTGTTGCCGAGGTTGTAGTATATCATCGCACTCTCACCGTTCTCTGCCAGTAAGGCAGAATAAAGGCTTGCTGCCAGTTGGTAGTCCTCTGCGGTATAGGCTGAATCGGCAAGAGCCTTGGAGGGCGTCGGTTGAAGAGGGGATGCCACAGTAGCAGCACTGTCAGTTTCTTCTATAGAGGATAGTGTCTGTGCATACGCTGTCGTTGGCGTGACAGCAAGACAGGTGCATAATATAATAAGGTATAGGTCTTTCATTGTTTATGCTTTGTTCTTTCTCAAACACCGTTCCATTTGGTTGATAACTTCTTCTGCCTTACCATAGACATGTTCCATTGTGGACGCAGGGTCACCTGGTGCGAAACGTGCAAACTCGCATTCGTCCAGAGCCGATAGGAAGGCACTGACAACAGCTTCGTCCACACCTCTGCCAGACAACTGCTCGCTGACATTCTCCTTGGTAAGCTCACTCTGAGGTAGGCTTAGCTTGTCGCTGACATAGCCCCAGAGAGTCCTCATGGTCTCATCGTAGAACTCAGCAGCCTTCTTCTGGCTCATCAGTTTGCGGGCGGTACGCAAACGCTTGTTAGCGGCTTGACTGGCCTTGCGTCCACGTTTCCCAACGACGTCGGCATTGCTTTGTGCATAGCGTCGGAAGGCCACGCATAGAATTATAAAGATAATCAGTGCTGTGGCATAATACATCCAATAGCGCACGGAACCGAACAGCACTTTGCCGTCCTTGATGTAGTGCGGTGTGGATGTCTTTATGTGGCGTATGTCGCTTCCAAGTTCTTCTATATCCTCCTGTGTCGATTTCTGGTGACCTTCGCCACGTGCCACATCAAGTGTGGCAGCTTCGGTTCGCAATGTCTTGTAGGTGCGTGCTGTGGGGTCAAAATATACAAACTCCAGAGGCTCAATATCGTACTGCCCTTCGTGGCGTGGTACTGCAATGTAGTCGAACAGGATACGTCCTGACACACCACTGGCTGTGAGCTGTGTCTGCTCTTCGCTCTTGGGGTCGTAAGTCTCAAAGTCGCGTGGCCACTTAACCTCAGGTGCCCGCATCAGCTGTAGATTACCCGTTCCAGAGATTGTCACGCGCATAGTGGTGGCCTCGTTGGCTTTGAGTGACAGAGGGGTCACTTGTGAGCTGATGTTGAAGTTGCCCACAGCACCAGTGAATCCTGCTGGACGAGGCGATGGCAGAGAGTCCACCATGAAAGATACGGCTGGGGCTCGCATCTCGCGACGCACTGACTGAACCAGAGAACCGCCTCCGAAGAAATAGTCCATAGGGTCATCGGATGCTACAATCTCCCTGATGAGTGCTTCGAACTTCACTTCAGGTATGGTTATACGTCCTGTTCGCTGAGGGAACAGAAGGTACCGCTTCCACACCACTGTACTGTAGCGTTGTCCGTTGTAATCCTCCACAGTCGGATAGCGTTGTCCGTTGGGGTCAATTTCCTGTACGTGCATACCATCAAATCGAGGCTCATCGTTGGATAGGCTGCTGAGGTCGGTGTTGAAGTATATCTTATAGGTCAGCACCACCGCCTCCTGCTCATAGACACGTTGCTTGGACAGGGACGGTACGATGAAGAAAGCACGTCCATTGTTTTTGGATGAACGGGCTGGTGCGGGAGTGTCCTGCTGTCCTGCATTGCCACTGTTGCCGCTCTGTCCTCTGCGTCCATGAGCCTGTCCACTTGAGCTACCACTATCGGGTGAACTTGACGCGGGCAGGATGTTGATGCTCTTTTGCGCCGATTTCACTGTCTTGCCGCCTGCGCTATATGTGGCAATAGGCAACTTCAGGGTGCCTTGTTCTGTGGGTTCCAGGGTATAGGTGTAGGATATCGTGAAAGAGGCACTCTGCCGTCCGTTGATAATCCTAATCTCTGAGCCTTGGCTCTGGGCAGGACCGAAGCGTTTTATGAAACCCTCGAAGTCCCCCACGCTGAACTGTCCTTGGGGCATGTCGGTGCCATTGGACTTTATGATATAGCTCACACGCAATATTCGTCCCACCTCGCCTTGTGAGGGAGCTTGCACCTGGAGCTGTACTTCCTGAGCCTTAATGCCTGAAACTGACATCAGAACAAGAAGTATTGCAGTGAGCCATCGCTGGATATTTGTCTTTGCTACCATCTTTTCCTCAGTTGTCTCTTGGAACTTTGTTGTTGCTGCTGCATCTGTTGTTGTGTCTCGCGTTCACGTCTTCGGGCATTCTCTAGCATCTGGTCTGCATTCTGCTGGAATTCAGACTGCTGCTGTTGTGGTGGTGGCGGTTGCTGCTGCTGTTCTTGCTGTTGCTGCTGCTCCTGCTCCTGCTGTTG
>JAFZQR010000042.1 GCA_017620295.1 Bacteroidaceae bacterium | reverse complement strand
GAATGACGAATGACGAATGACGAATGATGAGTGTCGGATGAGGAATGACTAATGTCGGATGACGAATGATGAGTGTCGGATGACGAATGATGAGTGTCGGATGACGAATGACTAATGTCGGATGAGGAATGACTAATGTCGGATGACGAATGATGAATGCCGAGCTTGCGTGCTGTGCTGATGGCATAGAGCATGGTCTGGAAGCAATAGTGTTCCTTCTGCCCTGACGCCTTGAAAAGGGCTGAAAATGAGGTGATGTTGTTGGAGGCTGGTTGGCTGCCTGTCTTGTAATCAACGATGCGTATCAGGGTTTGTCCATCAGCTGTTGTAATCTGGTCCACACGGTCTATATATCCACCTATCGACAGCTTGTCGTTGCCAACATTTATAGACATACTCGTAGGCTGCTCAAGACCTAGGATGGTGATGGGAGCGTGTTGTAAGTCGTAGCGCAGGAGGCGGATGAGGAAACGCAGAACGACGCGACGAGCAATGATGAGTATGCCTGTATATTCGGCCTTACGTCCCTTGAAGAACTCCTTTTCAAAGGCGGCATCAACGAGGGAGTCAAGCATCTGCTCCGAATCAATGAGATTGCGGAGATCGGCGGCCTGTACAATGCGGCTCTTTGCTTTAAGATGCTTATATGCCAGTTCGGCAGCGCGGTGGAAGATGTTGCCGAAGAGAAGCTGGTCAAGTCCATCCTCTGGGTCGGGATCTACACGCAGCCCCCGTACATACTTATAATAGAACTGCATGGGGCAGGTGGTGTAGGTGTTGAGTGCCGTGGGTGAGACAGTGTGCGACGTAAGGCTCTCCCTAATGGATGCAAGCATGTCATCGGTCTTAGCAATGACCATCTCCTGCGGGTGGGAGAACTGTTGTTCAGACTGGAGGAAGAGGTGACGTATGGGGAAGTCAGTCTCTGCCATGAGCTGGCGGAGGAAGCGCGACATCTCATTCTGCCGCACACCAGCTGTGCTGTTGTTGAACACATAGGTTATACTCTCTGCACGCTGCAACAAACGGTAGAAATAATAGGCATAGACTGCAGTCTTATGGCGGACTGTAGTAAGTCCGAAAGCTTCACGCAAGCTGTAGGGTATGAAGGATACATCGCTGTCATTGCGAGGCAGGAAGCCTTCACCAACGCTGAGCATCAGCACATGGCGGAAATCGAGGGCACGGGTCTCCAACACACCCATCACCTGCAAGCCAGTTGCGGGTTCGCCGTGGAAGGGGATGGTCTGCTGCTGCATAGCTGCGCGCACAATACGGCACAGCACACTATCACTCACATCTAGCAGGGGCGCTTCACCAGTCATGAGGCTAAGTATGCGGTTCAGAAGCGTATAGGCCTTGAACACAGCTTCGGCATTGAGTATGTCGGCAGTTGACGGTTGTTCCAGTTTCCGGCTCTGCTGGATCTGTACTCCAACCTGTCGAACTACGTCGATAACATGGGTGATAAGCTCCACCCCGCTCAAAACATTCTCAGTCTCTGCCTGCAGGGTAAGCACAGAAGCGTATGGATGACAAAGCAGCCTTCGCAGATACGGGTAACGGAAACGGCGCCGACGAGTGTCGAAGCCATCTGTGTAGAGAGCCAGCAGCTCGTTGACAAAAGTGCAGACAGGAGTGTCAGCAAGCGGGAACCCCATCGTGATGTTGACCTGACCAGAAGGCAAGGATTGCAACGTTGGCTGCAAGAGATGCTCATTACACAGCACAACAGCTGTCTGGTTGTCTGGGGTGGTCCTGTATTTCTGGAGCCAATGAGGTATGTAGCGTGTCTGAACAGTCTCTGTTGACGATGTGACAAAAACAATCTCCTTGGGAGTATTCAGATTATTGAACAGGGAGCTGTCCAGCTCATTGCCATAGCGTTCCAGATTACGCCTCATGAACAGTCCTGCCTCTTGTACACGTTTGTCACGTTTGGAAGTGTAATAGACATCATAGTCCCAATAGAAGAGAGCCTGCTGACGACTCCGAAGCTGATCAAAGAGAGCCATCTCTACATCGTTCAGCACATTGAATCCTACGAATGCGTAAGTCTGATTTGTCTGAGGTATGCCCTGCTCAACCACCAGTCGCTGCAACGCTCCCTCATATAGCACGCCATCAGCCAGCATATCTCTGCGGAACTCATCGTAGATTTCACCCATATTGAGCCACAGCCGCAGGAACCGTTGGCGCAGCTCTGTTGTAGCTGCCACGGAGAAGTTGGCAAAGAACCGACGCAGAGCAGCCTCCTGCTCCTCCGTGATATACGATGCATCATCAAGCGCCCGAAGGTCGTGGATATTGGCAAAGAGCCGATGGGCATCGACAAGATGCTTGTCTATATCGTCGAAGTCGGAAAGGAGTATCTCACCCCATCCATAGAACTGATCCAAACCTTGAGGACGCTCCACGTCATCACCCTGCTGAGCCGACAATTCCATCCGATGCTTATACGCACGATGAAGACGGCACACAGCCTCCACGCTGTCGCAAAGAGTATATGGTGAGAACCCAGAAAAGAGTTCTGAGATGGTGCTGTAACGAGGTGACCATACAGGACCTTTGGCCGTCTGAGCCAAGGCTTGCTCAAGAAACAAGCCAGCTCGCTTTCCTGGAAACACCACCGTTACATTGCTCAGGTTGTTTCCAAACTTCTCCAACAACGATGCAGCCACATGCTGCAAGAACGTTTGCATCTTATTCTCCAGATTACTTTCTAACTTTCTTGCCACCAACGATATAGACCTTGCCAGGACGCATCTGCGATGGGCTTACACGCACTCCATCTATGGTATAAGCCTCTGGAGTGGTGTCACGAATATCGCGAGTCATGGTGGTCACACCAACGGTAACACCATAGATCCTGGCAACCTCCTCGGCTGAGATACAATAGTTATAGACACGTACATCATCAATAGTGCCATAGAACAAGGGGTCGGCACTGAACTGGCTGCGTCCCACGTAGTTGAATATCGGATGGAAGTCGGATGGACGGATGGTCATAGCCTTAGTAGTTGCTACAGCCTCACCATCGAGATAAAGTGTGACAGAGCTTGAACCAAAGGTAACTGCTATGTGATGCCATTTATTTGCAGACAGGGCGGATTTGTAATCCAAAGTCTGCTCACTGCCACCATTCTTGATTGCCAGACGCATACGGTTGGTGTAGCTATTGTTGGGGGTGAGGAACATGTAGTGGTCGGTGTCATTGCCGAAATCGAAGATACGCTGCCACTTGGAACCTCCACGATAGTAAACCCATGCTGAAAGAGTGAGGTCGGTACTCTCTGCTATTGTAGCCGGCAGCTGCATGAAGTTAGCCTTACCATCGAAAATAAGTGCTTGCCCCACAACGCCTGTGCCATACTGCTCAGTCCCAGCCAATGCAGCATGATTGCCATTCAGAGTGTTATCTACAAGACTGTCACAGGATATTTGCATGATGCAAGCCTGCTCACCTGTTGCCTGCGAGCTTACACTCTCGCTGCGCTCGGAGCGGTTCAGGCTCAAATCCTCGGCCTGTACAGAATAGTAATAAACCTTGCCTGGACGCACGGTGTTGTCTATATAGGAAGTGCCACTGACATTGGTGTTGATGACATACCAGTCGTTGCCATTCTCGGAACGGAGGATATTGTAACCCTTTAAGTCGCGGTCGGATGGAGCAGTCCATGACAGCAGGACACTGGCAGGTTGCGACGTAGCCTTCAGCTCCGTTGGCGCGGCAGGAGCCACTGCGTTGTAGTTGACTGTTGCGGGAACCATCTTCCACTGCTGAAGAGCAGTACCCTTGAACAAACCCTGCTGCACCTTGCGACCTGCTAGCTTCTGCTGAGCCTCCGTACCAGGAGTCACCTCAAGGTAGAGGCCACTGTGCTTGCTGCGGATATAGAAATATCCATCGCTGGCATATTCAAAGAACCACAGCTCGTTATCGCCAAGCCCACCTTTATATAATATAACACCGCCACCGTCTTCAAGACTCCAGTTGAGGATATCAGGATAGAGCGTTGTGTCCTTGGCATTGGCAATAGTGAAATAGCTGAAGTCGCCTCCACAGCGACTGTCAACAGGAGTCACAACCCATCTCTGCACTTGGTTTCCAAAAACGAACTTCATCTGCACCATATCGTTGCCAGACGAGGCGACATTACCCGTTGCAGAGAGGACATGACCGCTGTAGCGGTTAACGAAGCGGTAGGCTGTAGCCTCAGTAGGAAGAGCTGGCATGATATCGTCACCGCCCTGGATATTCACTAGAGTTTCTGCATTGGTTTGTCCTTTCTGATAGCCAGTGCCACCAGGCAGAGACATATTGTACTCACGCATGGGACCCTGTCCGTTGTAGAACACATCGCGATCCATAGCTGCAAAACGGAATGTAGTAGCTACAGCCTGACGCTCTGATGTACCGCCAAATCCCTGCACCAAGCCTGAAGGATGGCGATAGACGCTGGCAGCTGTCCAGTTGTTTCGGTTCTCGGCATAAGCCATACGTGTGCCACGGGAAGCCTTCATGAACTGGGAGCGGGTGTGGTCGCACGTACCCCACCAGATACCTTTCTGCAACCCGTACTCTGATGCCACCATACACTCCATAGTGTTGTGGAGTTCATCTGCAACTCCAACCTTACCATCGGCAGCCACCTGCTTGTAGAAGTTAACGAAGTTGTCGAATGAGCCTGCCAGCTGATGGGTATTGCCTTCTTCCAAATAGTCCTTGCAGTAGTTGTACCATTCCATAGCATAGTCGGGGTTAAGTACGTTACCGCCACAGAAAGCCACATCCTTAAAGTCGGCAGCATAGCGTTCATCCTCGCGAAGCATCTTACAGATAGCCTTGAAGTCGGCTTTGGAGCCTTGCTTCCAATCACTATAGTCCGGTTCGTTAAAAGGCGAAATGCTGGTCACCTTGCGACCTCGCTGCTCCACATACTTCTTGGTGGCAGCTATCAGAGCCGACCACCGCTCAGCCTGTGTGGCAGTATTGGATGAACGATACCAGCTATCCACGCCAGCCTCCTGGTCGGAGTTGAGGTTGATTGTCGCGTATGGAGCATAGCTAGCTATACGCAGACGCTCGTTCAGAGTGGTTTTCTGATCTGCCGTCAACGTGCCGTCAGTAACGGCAGCATTGGTTTGAAAGGAAAGGCGCATGATACCAATCAGGTCGGCACCTGCAAAATTAACGCCACGGCGCACATTTCCTTCACTTATCCATGCGGCATCAAGTCCCCAAACGATATCCGGCAGTTTTGTTCCTTCATCTTCTATTCTAAAAGGCACTGTTGTGTGAGGCACCGCTGCCGCCACAGAACGGCTAGCTCCCGAAGATATTGACTGTGCGCTGCAATGCACACTGAATGCCAGAAGGGCAGGAAGAAGATACAATTTCATATTGTGGTATTTTTCATGTGAACAAATGCTTCAGCGGTGCAAATATAAACAGTATTTTGCACAATACCACAGACATTTCCATCAAAAGTATAAAACTTTACATTTGCTTTGCCTATAATCCGGCATCGGAGGTTGAATCGGCATCTATGTTCAAGCTGTCACCCAGCTCCACATGCTGTATCACAGCTGGTGCCACACTGCCCGACATACGTGAAGCCTTGATGTTGGCTGTCACGTTCTGGATCACAATTCCAACAATGAGAAGGGCTACTACAGAGGCTATGTTGGAAGCAAAGGTCAGATAACGGTGGCGGCGGGAAATCTGCATCTTACCTCTGCGGGCATCCCACTCCTTCTGACGCTGCAGCCAGTTGGCCTGCTGCTCCAGCTCGTTCTCTATCAAATGATCAATATAGTCATTCTCATTCTTATCTGTAACGTATGCCATAGGTCTGGAATTTTTGTTGCACTATTTGGCGCAAGCGGTTCATACATTTATATTTGCTGGTTTTCAATCCCTCCTTACTGGTGTTCTCTGTGCGCTGGGCAAGGATCTCGTCGAGTGAACGCTGCTCATAGTAAAACAGTGTCAATATTTCGCGGCAACGGTCTGTCATCATCAAAATACTGTCGGAGACAATCTGCTCTGCCAAGACATCATCGCTGACATCTGTCGGATGCTCAGCATAGCGTGATGTGTCGATAGCAGTGATGTCGGAGTTCAGCTGCTGATGTGAACGCCGTAACTGTTCCCAATGCTTGCGCTTTGCTACCGACATTAGGAACGTAGTCAAGGAACCTGTCATGGGTTGAGCCATACCCTGAACCATACGGCAGACCTTGCCTTCAACAACGACTATGCGACGGGTCTCAATCTCGCGCCACAGATGTATCATTGAATCCTGAAAGATGTCGTCAAGCAAGGACTCTTCGATGAACAAAGCGCCTGCATGAGCCTGGAAATAGGAGTGGCACCGATGGTAGAATGTTTCCATCACAGCATTGTCTCTACGCTGTACGGACTCTACAACAGCAACATCTGTCAGCTTATATGAACGGAAGAAGGATATCATATATATGCCTTAATGCGCAGCTATGCACGATAGTAACCCTCATCACGGACATAATTGTCATGTTCCATCAATGCAGCTATGCGTCGTTGGCAAAGCTTACGCAACTGGAAGCTGAAACCGAGGAATGCGATGATGAACAGCAACGACACCATTCCAACCATATCTTCTACCCCGCTCACCATCAGCAGCGCATCGAAGATGCCATGTGCCAGAATTGGTGCTGCAATGACGAGAATGATGTTGCGCATCGAGTTGTGGCCGAAATGCACAAGGCTGTAGTAGTAGCCCATAAGTACAGCAAAGCAATAATGGCCTGGAACAGAAAACAGTCCTCTCACGACAGCTACTCTGATCCACTCATCTGGAGCTGCCTGGAACAGATACATTACATTCTCAAATGCTGCAAAGCCCAAGCCTACACAAACAGCATAGACCACACCATCGAAGTACTCATCGAAGTACTCGTTCTTTCTGAGCAGCCACCACAGCATCAGGAGCTTGGCACACTCTTCAGGTATGGCAGCCGCACCAAAAGCAGTCCATACGGCATCCCAGGCTGTCACAATCTCAGCCGGAACAAGTCCAATAGCCGTAGCAGGCTGCGACACCATGAGAGAGACAAAGACTGATGTTATACCATAGCCGAAGCCCCGGACCAGCTGCCGAGCCGGTTCGGGGCGTTTGCGGTCGCGCCACACAGTATAGGCCATCAGGCCCACAGCAGGCAGCAACGCTGAAAGAAAAATTATCAACGATGAGTTCATGCAGTATGATTACATAAGTGGGTGTTCATGTTGTTCAGAACTTAAAGCCCAATGTGACAGAGAAGCTATGACGATCCAGGCAAACCTCCGTTGGCTTGAGCGACGATGCAGTAGTCATGAACTGAGAATCTGATACGCCACCTGCCTGATACTGGTCATCAAAGGCATAGAAGTCACCGGTCTGTGCACGATACTTATAGGCCATATCGGCATAGAATTTCTTGTAGCGATAGCCAAGACCGAAGGTGAACACATGTGCCTCGTTGAGATTGATGTAGTCGGTGCTGAGACTATAGTCGAATGCTTCAGAAGGGACGGTCTGATCCAGACGTGCGCCATCTTTCATAGGCTTGCTGAAGAAGTTGTAGCCAGCCCTGAGTGCGAACTCAGGCACAGGCTTAACCTCCATACCAGCACGGACGTTATGCACATTGTTCATCACCCGGTCGTTCAGCTCTGTCATTGCACGGTCCTTGTCCATATCTATAGTCGGTCCGTCTTCATCGTAATCCCGTGGGTAACCCATCTTGGTGCAGTTGTACAGACCATATTCATACTCCACATCCCAAGCAAGGATATTATCTACGGTCGAACCCATTGCCACACGGAACTTCCAAGGCGAGAACACATTGTAGTCAAGATAGTTACCATCGGGCGAGTCGTAGGTCTGATAATCTCCAGGTGTGTTGATATAACTGTATGTATTGGTCTTATCGTTGTATTCATTCTTGGAATAGATAGTGTAGTAGCTGTCCTCCTGTTTCATTCGATACCAGGTTGGCGTCTCTATAGCCAAGCCGATGCGGAAGGGGCTGTCCTCAAACGGACGGAAGATGGTTCCCAACTTGAAGTTGAAGCCTGTGCCATCTATACGCTGATTGCCCGCAATCTCATAGTCCTGGGTGTAGCCGAATTCGTCGGCACGCTGTTCAACATAGCTGAAGTCCGAGCGATAACGGGCAAAATCGATTCCCATAGTCAAGCCAAGGAACAGTTGATTGTTGACAGCTCCTGACAGGTTGAGGTCCAAGCCATAGAGATTGCCATGAGTGTAGCGATACAGGGTGTTGTTATCACTCTTCACACCCATGATGCCCCCACTGCCATTATCCATGTCATAGAGATATGCATCGTAGGCTCTGACTGGCAGTGAAGCCCCGTTGTCTGTACCTTTGTAGAAATCCTGGTATAGTCCCCTGAGCTGCGCAGCCTGTGATAAGCCATTCAGTCCGTCGTAGCCACAATACTGAGAGAAGCTGTAGTCAGCCTTCTTCTGAAAGTTTAACCCGAAGTTGAGTGAACCATCAGAGAACTCAGATGGGAAAGATGCCACAAAACCTATCTGGTCGAATGAGAAATGTCCTCTGTTGTCGCCCTCGGCTGGGTCTTCCTCCTGAAACACTCCACCCATAGTCATGCTGATATCATTACGGCGGTAGAGACCTATGCCAGCGGGATTGTTGGAGATGGTTGAGATGTCGGCTCCAAGAGCACCCATAGCTCCACCCATACCCACATAGCGTGATGTGCCAATGATGTCGTGAGTGTTAACCATCTGATAGTTGTTATATGGATTCTGCGCTTGCATGGACAAGGCTGGAACCATCAAAGCCATGCAGCTTAATGCTATATACTTTTTCATAGTGTTATGGTGTTGTGTTGTTGATTAGTTTATCTGCGTCCACGTCCGCCACCGCCACCGGAGCGTCCACCGCCACTGAAGCCACCTGAACGTCCGCTACTGCTGCTGCCTCCGCCACTATAGCCACCTGATGAACGAGTGCTGCTGCTAGAGCTGGAACGTGTGCTGCTGGAGCTGGAGCGTCCACTGGAGCTGGACGAGCCACGAGAAGGTGTAGCAATTGAACTTGAGCTGCTGCCGGAAGAGATTCCAGGATGGTTGTATGAGCTACTACGGGATGAGGAACGTCCACTGGCAGAGGAACGTCCACTGGAACTGCCTGCTCCGGCTGAGGAGCGGCCTGCATCTCGAGAGCCTCGTCCACTTACATAGCCAGAACTTCTACCGCCTCGTCCTGAACGTGTTGACGGATGATAGTCGCGTCCTGGGTATCGGCCTCTATAGGCGTGATTCCATCCGCTACCGTAATGATGACGATGGTAGTAGGGCCAGTAGCCTCCATAGTAGCCACCCCAGTAGCCACCGTGCCAGCCATAGTAGCTATATCCCCACGACCATCCCCAAGGACGGTAGTAGGTGTAACCATACCAGGGGTCGTAGTACCAGCTGCTCCAGTGGTAAGGAGTAGCATAGTAGTCCCAATACCAAGGTGAGGCATATACACTGCTATAGCCGAAGCGAGTGAGACGGCGGCTCAGAGCATAGTCCTCGCCATCGTCAAAGCCATCGCTGTAACCCTGATCATAATAGTCACCTGCAAGCAGACTCGGTGCAAAGGCTACAGAGTCAGAGGCATAAGCCAAGGTGTCGGAAGAGAATGAATACCTGCGGTTGTACTCATCAACATCTCGGTAGGCACCGCCACTTGGCGAGCTGAAATGATATGAACGGGCTGTGCCTGCCACAGGTTGCGACTGCTGCGGCTGAGTGGTCTGCTGCGAGGTCTGACTCCGTCGGTTTGTGAAGTACATGTCGTCATCGTCCTGTGCCAGCGAAGCAACAGTCGGAAGGGCGACCATTATGAGAGCAACGGCAGTCCTCTGAGCTGCATGTTGCCAAGAGAATGTCATGTGTTTCATATCCATATTATATTATATGCTGTTTAACTTGGTGCAAAAGTATCGTCTATTAATGACACGAAAATGAGAAAACCCCTAAACTGAGAGGGGAAAACCCTATTCTTTCTTGGCGTTGGGTATATCGTATCGAGCAACAACAGGATTATGGTCGCTATATGTGAGGTCAAGCGTGTGATACTCATAGCATTCATACGACTCATCGGCGAAGATATAGTCAATACGCATCAGCCCCTTGGCCTGACGGTAAGTGCTACCCCACCCGTGACCACCTGTTGTGAAACCATCCACAAGATTACCCAGCAACGTGTGATAAGTGTAGCTGTAGGGTACATCGTTGAAGTCGCCGGCCAAGATGATTGGCTGCTTCACCTCTCGCAGTTCATTGGCAATGTGAATGGCCTGCCCGCTGCGCACATTAAGGCCGAAGGCATAGTTGCCCAGCAGCAGGCGGTAGATGCGGTCGTTGTTGACACGCGAGTTGAACATAGAACGTTCCTGTGCATCAAGCGACGAGGGGTCAATAGGCATATCATCGAGGTCGATGCCTTCATAGCTCTCTTTGGCTATCTGGTGAAGAGCGCTGTTCACGCCCGTTGTCTCCATGTGGACATTAACCACACGTATGGTGTGCTTACTGTCAAGTTGTATGTCGGCCCACTGCCATCCATTGTTGGAATATTCAAACTTAAACTCCTGATGAGCCTTGATGGGATAGCGTGAGAAGATAGCCATGTTGCCATCGCCTACGACAGAATATTCATATAGGTCGCGAACTGTGGCCCTGACGTTGCTGTTGGTGCCGGGAACCTCGTCGCGATACTCCTGCAGGCACACGATGTCGCAATTGTCATTATGCATGGCCTGCATGATGTCTGTAGCAATATATCCTGATGCCTCCGATGAGAACATACGCACATTATAGCTTCCCACCGTAAGGATGTTCTCATGTATGGCCTCGTCAGCGGAACCAAACTGGAATATGGTTTTCCTGTAGTTCCAGCTGCACAACAACGGAATCAACGGCACTATGACCCACAGCTTGCGTCTCACCAGAGCCCAGTAGAGGAATGCCACGAAGTTGACAATCATCAGCAGAGGTATAGCCACGACTGAGCATGCATGAAACGTATGTCCCACGGGCGTGACATAACCTCCCCTCAATGCATAGAGGGAAAGCAGAGCCGTCATCACGGTGAATACCACCGTGACCAACTTTGCATATACTACTATCGCACGTTTACCCATTAAACTTTATCATTGTTGCGTGACAGGGATGTACATCGAGAAGGTGGAACCCTTGCCTACTTCCGACTCTACCGTGAGTTTTCCTCCTATGGCTTCTGCAAAGTTCTTGCACAACAGAAGACCAAGGCCGGAACCCTCCTCGCGGTGTGTGCCATACTTGGAGAAATGAGTGTCCTTATTGAACAGCCGTCCCATCTCCTCCTCTGTCATACCGCAGCCGTGGTCGCGAACACCAACCACCGCACATCCGTCAGCACAGTACTGGATGATCTCTATATTCGAACCTGCTTCGCTGAACTTGATGGCATTGCTTAGGAAGTTTCGCAGCACGGTCTTGCACATATCTATATCGGCATGCACCATAACCTTGTCGTTCTGCACCTCCTTTGAGAGGTGTACGCCCTTCATCTCTGACACCTTATAGTACATGTCATAGACAGCATCTATCACGGTGGAAATCTCAAAGTCCTGGAACACAACCTTCAGCGTTCCTGTCTGGCTCTTCGTCCACTTGAGCAGGTTGTCGAGCAATGCAAACAAATCCGTGACCTGCTTGTTGCACTCAACCACCAACCCGTGCATGTCCTCTCCAATGACATCTGGCGGAAGCATGTCTTCCAGCATCTTGGTGGTCAGCTGAATAGCACCTAAGGGCGAACGCAGGTCATGGGCTATCACGCTGTATAGCTTATCGCGTCCGTAGATGGTCTCACGCAGCTCTTCGTTCTGCGACTCAATGACGCGGCGGGCTGCCACGAGCTGCAGCTGAGAGTGGATGCGAACCAGCAGGACGTCCTTCTCAAAGGGTTTGCCTATGTAGTCGCTGCCTCCTGCCTGGAAGCCCTCCAGCATCGACTCGGAGTTGTCCAGAGCCGTCAGGAAGATAACGGGTATATCCTTTGTACGTTCCTCAGCCTTCAGGAGTTTGCAAACCTCGAAGCCTGATAGGCCTGGCATCATCACATCCAGCAATATGAGATCCGGTTTCTGTTCATCCACAATCTCCTGAACCTTGCGCGGATCTGTATTGGTGATTACCTGATAGCCACTTCGTGAGAGTACCATTTTCAACAGCAGTACATTGGCTGGTACATCGTCAGTGACAAGAATCTTAAACTCTGAAGGATTAATCTGAAGCTTGGAGTTTGAGGCCTCACTACCGCTGCCCTTCTGTACTTCGGCAGGATTAGATTCTGTATTGCTATTTGGCATATAATTTAGTGACATAGTAACCTTATTTTAATGTTTGGAAAATAGGAGGCTACACTCTCAGAAACGGTCCTTGAAATAGTCAATCACCTTCTGCAGCCCCTCTCTCAATGGCACCTTTGGCTCCCATCCCAGCTTTTGCTTGGCTAGAGTGATGTCGGGTTTGCGCTGGCGAGGGTCATCCTGTGGCAAAGGCATGAATACGAGCTTGGACTTTGAACCTGTCAGCTCTAGCACCAGCTCTGCCAATTCCAACATGGAGAACTCACCTGGATTACCAAGATTAATAGGGCCTGTGAAGTCATCCTCTGTTGCCATCACACGAATCATGCCTTCGATGAGATCATCAACATATTGGAATGAGCGTGTCTGCTTGCCATCACCATATATGGTAATATCCTCCCCCTTGAGAGCAGATACCACGAAGTTGGTAATCACACGACCATCGTAGGCCTGCATCTTCGGTCCGTATGTGTTAAAGATACGTATTATCTTGGAGCGGACACCATGCAGACGATGATAGTCCATAGCCAGCGTCTCGGCACAACGCTTGCCCTCATCATAGCATGAGCGTATGCCTATTGGATTGACATTGCCCCAGTAGCTCTCTGGCTGCGGATGAATGGCTGGGTCGCCATAGACCTCCGATGTGCTGGCATGAAGTATCTTGCAATGTGTGCGGCGAGCCAGCCCCATCAGGTGATAGATGCCGAAGATAGCTGTCTTCGTTGTCTGTATAGGGTCGTGCTGATAGTGGATAGGGCTGGCAGGACATGCCAGATTGTAGATCTCATCAACCTCTGCCCAGTATGGCTGAGTCACATCGTGCCTCACAATCTCAAAGTTCGGCTTCCCTATCAGATGCCACACATTCTCCTTTGAGCCTGTATAGTAGTTGTCGAGGCAGATTACATCATGCCCGTCGTTGACCAGACGTTCACACAGATGCGACCCGATAAACCCGGCACCACCTGTAACAAGTACGCGTTTCATGTATTAAATTTATGCTATATTGTTGTATGTTTGCTCTTATTGACTTACAAAGTTACATGGTTTTTCCCGTTCAGCAAGCCAATTAGGTCAAGACTTTTTCCAATTAAGCATTTTTTATTAAACTCAACCATTTCCACCACGCTCCAACATCATCTTCACCGTGCTACAGGCAGGGTACAAGCCTCCGTAACGCGGATTTCACTTCGCCACCCTCTTCTTGCCATTTTCTATATACACCACTTTGGCTGGCGGCGCAGAGTGGCGGCGGCCTGAGAGGTCATAGTATTTACTATTGGACAATTAATTATTTAAGTAGGTATTCACAATTATTTTACACAATTTATTCCCTGTAGGTGTTTTCATGTCTGATGTCACTCTTTGTCGCATCTTTTCCTTTTCTCCTCAGTCACAGAGCCCGCTCTGCTCCTTCGGAGGAAAAGAAAAACCT
>JAFZQR010000041.1 GCA_017620295.1 Bacteroidaceae bacterium | reverse complement strand
GACAAAGGTCAATTTGTCATAGAAGATATGCTTGTCCACCACATCCATCAGCTTCACCTCATGGCGATAGCTGTTGTCATCGTACTCGCCCTCAGGGAACATGAAGTCCAGAATACCCACCGAATAGACATCCTCCAATCGGTAGTTCCATTCTCCTTTGGGAGCCTGTTCGCGGATAGGCACTGTGGCATAGTAGAGGCTGCGGTCTTTGAAATAACGCTGGATGGCTTTCTGCATCTCAACGATAATCTTGCCTCCGCCGTCCAGCTCGCAATAGACATCAAATACAGCGCGGCGGTCGCCATAGCCTTCGCCTAGATGTTCAGCATTGATATACTGAATGTCTTTTATCTCTCGTTCCTTACCAGTTAGCATTGCATTCAAGAAACTGATGAGCAGATCCTTGTTCATCTCTGTCCCGAACAGTTTCTTAAAGCCGAAGTCGGTGTATGGATTAATATATCTTTCTTTCATGATGCGGATGGGGGTTATGGTTGATAATATACTTTTTGTCCACCTATTATATATATGCCTCGTTGGGGATTGGTGACGCGCTGGCCTTGGAGGTTGTAGGCTGGTTGGCGGGTGGTGAAGGTTGGGGTAAGGTTGTCAACAGATGTTGGTGTTCCCCAGAAATCTTCGAAGAAGGAGAAGGCAAGCGACTTGGCCTCGGAGCTGCTGGGACGGTCATCACGGAAGATAGCACGAAAAGGCTTCGTGGTGGAGTGTCCCGTGGAGCGATAGAAGAGGTTGTTGCTGATGAAGTAATAGCCTGCCGGGATGGTCATACGGGCATCGTATGTGCCTAGGAAAGTAAAATCATCCACGGTTGTCTCAAGAGTGGTAGGTACATTAAACATTACATCAGCCAGGTCTATGTCGGTAACATTCCGTGCAGGGCGTATAAGACAGGGCGTATGTGCAAGCAGAGCTTGGTCGGCTGTGTCTAGATGAGCGAACATTAACTGATCATTACCCATACCATCTTGTTCTATGCCACAGAACAGGCCTATTTGCGTTCTTCCTCCCATTATTTCACGTATCTGATTGTTGCTGAGTTCGAAAGGCAGACACAAGGTGTTCCACTTGGTTTTGGTTATTGCACGCTGCATGATGAGGCTGTCGGCACGGAACTGGAAAGGCACTTCGAAGCGGCCACCAGCTTCGTCGAGTAGCAAGCGATGACAGACTGGTGTCTGTCCGTCAGTCCATGCCAGAGTGTTGTCGGCTGCAGTATGAGCTGTACCTGCCTTGGCAACGACGAGCGCGTTGGAATTGCCCAGCGAGATGGGTGCAGCCAGAGTGTCGGCTCTGCGGATGTCTAGGAGGGTGAGCTGCAGGTTATCAGTCAGCGCGTTGTTGAGACTGTCAACAGCGAAATCGGGCAGCAGACCCACAGACTTTGAGAGGTCTATGTGTGATACTGTATCGAGTGCTTCGCCACCAACAAGGACTAGCGACGATGAGCGCATAGGCTCAACGCAGTTGTAGCCTGAAGTACCCAGCACAGTGCGCTTCACATGAATAGGATAGATGCCAGGCTCTAATTCAGGTGACGTTGTGAAGCGGGCGTTAAGCAGCAATCCCTCACTTCCGTCGAGTCTTGTGTCATCGTCTGGTGTTACGATGATACGCCACCAGTCTGTGGCCAGATGGGCGTAGTCGATGCGGTGTGATGTGGCAGAAGTGGCAGACACCAGCGGATGACGCGGGGTGACAAGACTGAATGGTGAAGGTAGGCTCTCATCAAACTGCACACCGTCGGGCAGCATTATATCGACCTGATAGCCCCAGACAGCGTCGTCAGATGTGGAGTTAAGTACAAACGATGCCGTGAGAGCGTCTGCTGTGGTAACGTCAGGAGCGGCATGGAATGGCAGTATAGAAAGAATGTCCTGTGCCTTGGCTGCTGGCATTACTGCCGTAAGGAGCAGAACCAGAAGAAGGTGTTTCGCCTGCTTGTAGGTCATTATACGTGATTGTGTTATAAGGTTATACGGCTGTAAAAGTACGTATAATTTCACTTTCGCCAACATGTTGTGGTGATTTTTTTCTTATGAACACGATGAAATGTCAAAACATCTAAGCATTATGCGATGTAGCATTCAGTGCTATCTGAGTGTGAAATTGACAGGAAGGTTAAGGCGGGAGCGGACAGCGTGGTTACCCATTGTGGCAGGTCTCCACTTCGGCATAAGAGTGAATAATCTGAGAACTTCGTCTGATAGGGATGGATGAGGAGACTTTATAATGTATTTGTCACCGATGGAACCATCTCTGTTGACTACAAACTGAACAATAACGCGCCCTCTGATGCCCTGTTCTAGAGCAATTTCGGGATATTTCATGTTCCGGCTTAGCCATTCCATACAAGCCCTCTCACCACCTGGGAATTCAGCGTTGCGTTCTACAATTTCGCCGTAATGTCTAGCTTGAAGAAGTACCCTATGAAGATGGAACTTGAAATCAATGACACTAACGATAGTCATAATGTTGTAGCTTTATTTTGTGCTGCAAAGTTAAACACAAATAATGAATATGAAGCAAAGTTCAAAACAAAAAGTCATGCTGTTGCTGCTGTTGATAATGCTTCCAGCTCAAGCCAGACATATTTCCAATTGCATCGAATTCGAGGCAATTGAAAGATGCATTATGCAGACGTTCCCACAAGCTGAGAAACCTAATTGCGAATGTAAACATTACTGAGTCAACATTCAAAGTGGAGTTGCGAATGTTATTATAACAAGTTGAATCAATTGACCGATAGGGAGTCATTGGAATAATCGTATGGGCTGACTTGCAAATAAGAAACTTTGGGCTTACCTTTGCAGTGTTGTAACAATAATCACTCCACAGCTATGGTCAATATTTTTCACAAGTTTATGCATAATATACACTTCCTCTGAATTCCGAGGATAGCATATTTATTCTAGCTTCATGTTCTGCCGGCATGAAGCTTTTTTTATGCTGTGCCTAAAACTATCTGCTGAGGCAGCCCCTAATATCTGCTGACGCAATTACTCATATCTGCTGAGGTTACAAATGTTATCTGCCGAGGTTTCGTGTCTTATCTGCTGACGAATCACTCTTCTGCTGCCGAGATAACACTTCCTGCCTGCTGATATATCCGTTTTAATGTCAGATAATTTCACTCAAAATGAATATTTATGAAGCAGATAATGACCATCGATTGCAATTTCTGCGATAAAACACCATTCTGCACATTATTACCCTTAGGCTGTTTATAGTTTGTTTATTTCTGATAGCGTAAGTCCAGTGCCTTTTGCAATCTGTTCTGCCGACATACCCATTGCCTTTAAGTTCTTGGCGATATCTATTCTTTCTGCTATCCGGCCATTTGCAAAGCCTGTCTGTTCCGCCGTGTCAAGGGTGTTGATATAGTCACGGTAGTCCTTAATACTAGTCTCATATTCGCGGCGTTCCTCTGGTGTGTACTGGGCAATCTCTGCCTGCTCGAATAGTTTGGTGAATATACGGTCTTGTAGGGCTTGGGGTCTGTCTAGCAATCGGTAGAGATTCTTCAAAGCGAACATCCACTTGTCGAACATGCTCTCAAGTTGGTCTTCGGTCTTGTTGAACTTTGGCATCTCTAGATAGACAAAGGTCAATTTGTCATAGAAGATATGCTTGTCCACCACATCCATCAGCTTCACCTCATGGCGATAGCTGTTGTCATCGTACTCGCCCTCAGGGAACAT
>JAFZQR010000040.1 GCA_017620295.1 Bacteroidaceae bacterium | reverse complement strand
CGTCAGGCCAGATGTTTGCCGCCAGCTTCTTTCAGATTCCGACTCGCGACGGACACCCTTGCTCTTGGCTATGTGATTCCCGCTATTAGGGCTCACTCGGAACTTGCACCCGTTAGACAATGCTCATGCCGAGCATACACACAAAGAAACCGCCTGTAATGGCGGTTTCTTTCTTCTTGTGTCGGGATGACTGGATTCGAACCAGCGACCCCACGCCCCCCAGACGTATACTCTAACCGGACTGAGCTACATCCCGAACTTTCTGAATTGCGCGGCAAAGGTAGAGGTTTTCTTGGTTATGTGCAAGGAAGTGCATAATTTTGTGACGTTTTTTATGAAATGACAGCCATGCAATATAGGATTATACCTCCCAAGACCATAAGCACGAATGTGAGTTTGCCGAGCAGTAAAAGTATCGTGAACCGTTCTTTGATTATGTGCTATCTGAGCGGTTCAGACAGGAACTGCCTAGGCGATATTGTGGGCTGTGACGACACGGCTGTATTATGCAAGACGATAGACACACTCAACAATGAGTTCTCTAATAATGAAAGGGTATTCGACATCGGAGCGGCTGGCACAGCTATGCGTTTCCTGACAGCATTGCTGACAATTGTAGATGGACACCATATTATTACAGGTAGCGCACGTATGCGCGAGCGACCAATAGGTGTGCTGGTTGATGCCCTGCGTACTCTTGGAGCCGATATCGAATATGCAGAGAAGGAGGGTTTTCCACCATTGATTATCAAGGGGCATCCGCTGGATGGTGGCAGTCTGTCAATGGCTGGCTGTGTCAGCTCTCAGTATGTCTCGGCCCTATTGCTGATAGCACCCTACCTGACCCACGGCCTTAAGCTGTCACTGACTGGACATATTGCCAGCCGTCCATATATTGATATGACACTTGAACTCATGCACAGATGGAATGCTGATGCCAAGTGGATAGACGACAAGACAATAGAGGTTGCTCACGGTTGTTACTCGACAAAAGGCAACGTGCGTGTGGAACGTGACTGGAGTGCCGCAACATTCTGGTATGAGATTGTTGCCATAAGCGGAACAGAAGGGGCTATCTGCACAAGCGCCACGGTTGATGCCAACGACCTGATGCTGAGTGGAAGCCTGCAAGGCGACTCCAAAGCGGCTGAAGTGTTTGCAAGGCTTGGAGTACACACAGAGATGACGGCTAAAGGCATGCGGATAAGCAGCGGAGGCAAGGTCACGCCACGACTTGATGCTGATTTCGGCACTATACCAGACATGGCACAGGCTGCAGTGGTGACTTGCTGTATGCTAGGTGTGCCATTCCGCATCTCAGGCCTGGAGAGTCTGCGCATCAAAGAGACAGACCGAATATCAGCCTTGCTCAACGAACTGCGAAAACTGGGCTTTGTACTGAAAGCTGAAGGCGACAACGCCCTGTTGTGGGACGGCGGTCGCTGCAATGCTGAGTCCAACCCAATTATCAAGACATATAAGGACCACCGCATGGCTATGGCTTTTGCCCCAGCTGCATTAATGATGGGGTCAATAACAATAGACGACCCTGCTGTCGTGAGCAAATCATACCCGACCTTCTGGACTGACCTCCAGGAAGCTGGATTTGATGTTATAGAAAAATAGACTTATATCATTATTTTGACAAATATGGCCGTATGTGCGGTTGAGAGGTGGACTATTTGTTGTACTTTTGCAGGCAGATAGAAAGACCGTGAATAAAAAACAATAAAGCATAGTGCAATGAACAACCTATCAGACCGTCTAAACAGGCTAGCTCCGTCAGCCACATTGGCTATGTCGCAGCGTAGCAGTGAGTTGAAAGCCCAAGGTGTGGATGTCATCAATATGAGTGTTGGTGAACCCGACTTCAACACGCCCGACCATATCAAGGCAGCTGCCATCAAGGCAGTAGAAGAAAACTACTCACGCTACAGCCCCGTACCAGGCTATCCTGCCTTGCGCCAGGCCATATCAGCTAAACTCAAGAACGAGAACGGACTCGAATATAAGCCCGAACAGATACTATGTTCCAATGGTGCCAAGCAGAGCGTATGCAATGCTATCATGGCCCTGATAAACGCAGGCGACGAGGTCATCATACCAGCCCCCTACTGGGTTAGCTACCCACAGATGGTGCTGCTGGCTGAAGGCACACCCGTTTACGTAGAAGCCTCCATTGAACAGGACTTCAAGATTACCCCTGAACAGCTGGAAGCCGCCATCACCCCTAAGACACGTGCTCTGATACTTTGTTCACCATCCAATCCTACAGGCTCGGTTTACAGTCACGATGAGTTGAAGGCGCTGGCAGATGTGCTGGCACAGCACGAGCAGGTTCTGGTGCTTGCTGATGAGATATATGAGCATATTAACTACATAGGTCGCCATGAAAGCATAGCACAGTTTGAACAGATCCGCGACCGAGTTGTTATCATCAATGGTGTGAGCAAGGCCTACGCTATGACAGGATGGCGTATAGGCTTCATCGCTGCACCTGAGTGGATTGTCAAGGGCTGCAACAAGCTACAGGGACAATATACCAGTGGCCCATGTTCTGTGAGCCAGAAAGCAGCCGAGGCTGCATACACAGGTTCACAGGAATGCGTGGAAGATATGCGCAAGGCTTTTGAGCGCAGGAAGAACCTGATAGTGGAGCTGGCAAAGGATATACCAGGTCTGGAGGTTAACGACCCTCAAGGTGCATTCTATCTCTTCCCCAAATGCAGCAGCTACTTTGGCAAGCGCGATGGCGACCGCGTGATAAACAACAGCACGGACTTTGCCATGTATCTGCTTGAAGTGGGACACGTGGCCACAGTTGGCGGTGACGCTTTCGGCTCACCAGAGTGCTTCCGTATGAGCTACGCCACCAGCGATGACAATATACGAGAGGCAATGAAACGCATTAAAGAGACATTAAGCAGATTAAAGTAATGGATAAGAAACAAATCAAAACAGCACTTATCTCCGTATTCCACAAGGACGGACTTGAGGATATACTTGCAAAGCTCAACGCTGAGGGCGTGAAGTTTCTCAGCACAGGTGGCACACAGGCATTCATTGAAAGCCTGGGCTACCCATGTCAGAAAGTAGAGGATGTAACCACATATCCGAGCATTCTTGGCGGTAGAGTCAAGACCCTACACCCGAAAATATTTGGCGGAATACTGGGACGCCGCGAGCTGGCAGGCGATCAACAGCAGATGGCACAGTATGACATTCCTGAGATAGACCTTGTCATTGTAGATCTCTACCCATTCGAACAGACTGTAGCCAGCGGAGCATCCGAGGCCGACATCATAGAGAAGATTGACATAGGAGGCATCTCTCTGATACGCGCTGCTGCCAAGAACTTCAATGACGTTGTGATAGTGCCATCAAAGGAACAGTATAAGCCACTGCTTGACCTGCTGAACGCACAGGGTGCCAGCACAACCCTTGCACAACGCCGTCAGTTTGCCACACAGGCTTTTGGCGTAAGCAGCCACTACGACACTGCCATAAACGCATGGTTCAGTAAGAGCTAAACCATATTGGTCACTCTTCATTAAGTTTAATTTTTACTCTTCATTCTTTCATTTTTCACGAACATAATGGGACTGTTCTCATTTACAAAAGAAATAGCCATTGACTTAGGTACAGCCAACACGGTCATTATGTCGGACGGCAGGATTGTTGTTGACGAGCCATCGGTAGTTGCCCTTGACCGTCACACTGATAAGATGCTGGCCGTGGGCGAAAAAGCCAAGTTGATGTATGAGAAGACCAACGACAAGATACGTACCATACGTCCACTTCGCGATGGCGTGATAGCCGACTTCAACGCATGTGAGCAGATGATGCGAGGTCTGATAAAGATGGTTCACACTGGCCGTCACCTATTCACGCCATCCCTGCGCATGGTCATAGGTGTGCCATCGGGCAGTACCGAAGTAGAACTGAGAGCTGTACGCGACAGTGCCGAACATGCTGGCGGACGCGAAGTATATCTCATCTACGAGCCAATGGCGGCAGCCATTGGCATAGGCATGGACGTTGTAGCTCCTCAGGGCAATATGATTGTTGACATAGGTGGCGGCTCAACAGAGATTGCCGTGATATCCCTGGGTGGTATAGTGGCCGACAAGAGTCTGCGAACTGCTGGCGACGACCTGACATTCGACATACAGGAGTACATGAGCCGCCAGCATAATATGAAGGTCAGCGAGCGCATGGCTGAGCGAATCAAGATACACGTAGGGGCTGCTCTAACCGACCTCGGCGAGGCCGCACCCGAGGACTATGTCGTACATGGTCCGAACCGTATCACAGCCCTGCCAATGGAAGTACCCATCTGCTATCAGGAGATAGCCCACTGTCTGGAAAAGACAATCTCCAAGATTGAGACCGCCGTGCTGAGTGCACTTGAAGAGACCCCGCCAGAACTCTATGCTGACATCGTTCAGAACGGTATATACCTCACTGGCGGTGGCGCACTGCTGCGCGGGCTTGACAAGCGTTTGACCGACAAGATCAACATCCCGTTCCACGTAGCTGAAGACCCGCTCCACTGCGTTGCCAAAGGAACAGGCGTGGCACTGAAAAACATCCGCAACTTCTCATTCTTAATGTAGGCATGGCCTTTAGATAAAGGGTGCATTCGCTGTTAGACTTCATAGCCCGGTACTATCACTGGCTATTATTCTTGCTACTGGAAGGGATAAGCTTCGTGCTGCTCTTCCAGTTCAATCATTATCACAACAGTGTGTGGTTCACGACAGCCAACACTGTTGTGGGACAGATTAATGCATGGGAACAAGAAGCCATACGCTTTGTACACCTTCATGAGGCCAACCGAGCACTGACCGAGCGCAATCTGCTATTGGAACAGCAAAATGCACTCCTCCGCGAACACATTTTGGAGCTAAACCACGACAGCACCTTCGTTGAGCAGCTGCAACAGGATATGATGGAGAATATGACCTCCATTCCAGGCAAAGTAGTGACAAACAGTGTACTACGACGCGACAACTACATAACCATAAATGTTGGCGAAGCCGATGGGGTTCGCCCAGAAATGGGTGTAGTCAGCGGTACGGGTATCGTTGGTATTGTCTATATGACATCCACCCACTACTCCATAGTAATGCCACTGCTCAACAGTAAGTCGCGCATCAGCTGCCGTCTGCATGGCACAGGTTACTTCGGATATCTCAAATGGGAAGGTGACGACCCTCTATATGCCGTGCTGGATGACATACCGCGTCATGCACGTTTCAATGTAGGAGACATGGTGGAGACCAGCGGTTTCAGTTCGGTGTTCCCAGCCGGAATGTTTGTGGGCAAGGTGTCGGCCATTGAGAACAGCGACGATGGCTTGAGCTATAAGCTAATTGTGCATTTGGGTACAGACTTTGGCAGGCTCCAGGACATCACAGTGCTGGCAGAGACCTTCCACGATGAGCTTCACAGTCTAGAGCAAAGAGCCGACTCGCTTGCACAGCAATAATACTAGCTCTCAATATATCCGCCATGATAATAACCTTTATCCAACGATTTCTCTGTATGCTGGCACTAGTGGCATCGCAGATGTTGGTGTTTAATCACATACATCTCTTCGGATATGCCACACCGCTAGTCAGCGTCTATCTGCTGTTCCTTTTTCCACTTGGAACTCAGCAATGGTCCATTCTGCTATGGGGATTCGTGTGCGGACTGCTGACTGATATCGTATCACTGACGCCTGGAGTCTGCGCCGCTTCAATGACTCTGGCTGCATTCATCCAACCAAAGCTTCTCAAATCGATGGAACCACAGAATGCAGCAGAGGATATGCAAGCATCCTTTCATACACTTGGCTTTTGGACATATGTACGCTATGCTGCCATTCTTACAACAGTATTCATGTTGGCTTATTGGCTAGTGCTTGCCTTCTCGTTCTTCCACTTCACCGATATGGTATTGACACTCGTCGGTAGCTGGATTGTCACGACAGCATTGTGTCTGGCTATTGAAGGAGCTAGAACACGCAAGACTGTTATGTAACACAAGTTCATGACAATGAGTGGGAATACGAATCTTGAATATCGTAAGTATGTGCTGGGGTTTGCCGCAGTGCTGATAGTTGCGTTGTATGTACTGCGACTGTTCGTGCTGCAGCTCACATCGGACGATTTCAAGCTTCGAGCTGACAGCAATGCCTTCATGAAGCGCATACTATTCCCCGCACGAGGAGCAATCAGCGACCGCAATGGTACGCTGCTAGTGTACAACCAGCCTGCATACGACATTCTCGTGACTATGAGGGAGCAGATTGGTGTGGACACACTGGACCTTTGCGAGACACTTGGCATTGATAGGGCATGGTATGAACGCCGTATGGCCGAGATCAAAGACCGCAACCGTAATCCTGGCTATTCGCCACACACTCAGCAGCTCTTTATGAGCCAGCTCTCAACCGAAGAATTCAGTCGCTTCCAAGAAAAGATGTTTCGTTTCCAAGGGTTCTCTTTCCAGAAACGCACTATCAGACAGTACACGACAAACCATGCAGCACATATTCTTGGTGACGTAGGCGAGGTTTCACCTAAGGATATTGAAGCTGATGACTACTACCGTGCGGGCGACTACATAGGCAAACTGGGTGTTGAGAGCAGCTATGAACGCCAACTGCGAGGTATCAAGGGTACGGAGATACTGCTTCGTGACGTACACGGACGTCTCAAAGGCAGCTACCATAACGGAGACTACGACCAGCACCCTATACCTGGCAAAAACCTCACCCTGTCAATAGACATCGAGTTGCAGGCACTCGGTGAGCGTCTCATGCAAGGAAAGCTTGGTAGCATAGTTGCCATTGAACCGTCCACGGGAGAAATCCTGTGCATGGTCAGTTCACCTACCTATGATCCTCGTGAGATGGTAGGACGTCAGCGCGGACGCAAGCACATGGAGCTGTCACGTGACCCCATGAAGCCTTTGCTCAACCGAGCCATCATGGGCTTGTATCCTCCTGGCTCAACCTTCAAGACCTCACAGGCACTGACCTTCCTGGAAGAGGGTATTATCACACCTAACACTGAATACCCATGCTCACATGGTTTCCGTTTCAAGGGGCTTAAGGTCGGATGTCACGGTCACGGTTCACCATTGGCATTGGTGCCAGCCATTGCGACCTCATGTAACGGCTACTTCTGTTGGGGGCTATACCACATGCTTGGAAACCATACCAAGTACCATAGCGTACAAGAAGCCATGACACGCTGGAAAGACCACATGGTAGCAATGGGCTTTGGTTATCAACTGGGCGTTGACCTGCCAGGCGAGAAACGAGGACTCATTCCAAATGCCGACTTCTACGACAAGGCATATCGCGGATCATGGAACGGACTGACGGTAATCAGTATCAGCATCGGGCAAGGCGAGGTGACACTGACACCTCTACAGATTGCCAATCTAGGTGCAACAATAGCCAATCGCGGATGGTTCATAACACCACACATCGTAAAAGAAATACAAGACGAACAGCTAGATACGCTCTACACACGTAAGCGATACACCCACGTAGCTTCCACCCACTACGAAACGGTTGTGGCAGGTATGGCTCGTGCCGTGGAGGGTGGAACATGTCGTCAAGCGCATAATTCCGACTATGTGGTGTGTGGAAAGACTGGCACTGCACAGAACCGCGGACATGACCATTCTGTGTTCATGGGATTTGCGCCGCGTGTCAATCCCAAAATAGCCATTGCCGTATATGTTGAGAATGGTGGCTGGGGTGCTACATTCGGTGTACCTTTTGGCGCACTGATGATGGAACAGTACCTGACAGGCCATCTGTCAGAGGCTAGCGAACAGAAGGCTCAGGCATTGATTAACCGACCTATTTATTATGGAGAAGCAGCAAGGTAGAACAAAGGGCAAAAGCATAGTGGGCAGCATTGACTGGCTCACCATACTTATTTATGCCATACTCCTCGCTATGGGATGGATGAGCATCTGCGGTGCCAGCTACGACTACGGTTCATCCACTAGCCTGTTAGACCCGTCCACACGTTCTGGAATGCAGGTGGTATGGATTGCATCTTCAATGTTACTGGGAGGACTGATACTGCTTCTAGACGACCGTTTGTTCGACACCTTTGCCTATCTCATCTACGCAGCCCTGTTGGCTCTATTGTTCGTCACTCCATTTCTTGCACACGACATCAAGGGCTCGCATTCATGGATTAAGATTGGCAGTTTCAGTCTTCAGAGTGCAGAGTTCGCAAAGTTCGCCACTTCGCTTGCTGTAGCCAAGTTCATGAGTTCATACGGTTTCCAACTGCAAGGCTCCTTGAAGAACTTTGTGGTGTGTTTTCTACTCATTGCTATGCCCATGGCACTCATCGTGATGCAGCGAGAGACAGGTTCGGCATTGGTTTATACCAGCTTCTTCCTTATGCTCTATCGCGAGGGTATGCCAGGAAGTATTCTTTTTGCGGGTGTGTCAGCGGTTATCTACTTTGTGGTGGGCATTCGCTTTGCCGAGGATATGGTCATCGGTGGTACAACCAGTCTTGGAGTCTTTGCTGTTGAGGCACTTATTCTAGTGTTTCTAATTGGCATGGTAGTTGTCTATACACGACCGTCTGTTGTCTATGGTAGTCATTCTTCAGGTGAGACGCACAGCAGTTCAAAAGCCTACAGGTCAACCATGCTAGTCATGTGCTTGATGGGAATATGCGGTATGGGTATTGCCGTGGTAGTTTCCAAATACATATTTCCGTTTGATGTAACTCTGGTACAGGGTGTGCTTATAGGTATCATTGTACTATACCTTCTCTACACCGCAATTGCGAGTCACATTATCCGCTATTTTTACATAGCCATGTTTGCCATAGGTTCAATGGCTTTCTTCTTTTCAGCCCACACTATATTATATAAGGTATTAGAACCACACCAACAGAAACGTGTGCTGGTGCTATTAGGACTGCAAGACGATCCTAAAGGAACAGGCTACAATGTCATACAGGCTCAAATAGCCATAGGTTCAGGCGGTCTGGAAGGCAAAGGTTTCCTTAATGGCACACAGACCAAACTGAAGTATGTGCCAGAACAGGAGACCGACTTCATTTTCTGTACGGTTGGAGAGGAACAGGGCTTCATAGGCTCAGCAGCAGTGCTAGGGCTATTCCTGTTATTATTGCTGCGCATCATCTATGTATCTGAACGACAGCCCTACGCATTCGGACGAGTCTATGGATATTGTGTGTTCAGCATATTCCTGTTCCACATTCTCATCAATGTAGGCATGGTGCTGGGGTTAATGCCTGTTATCGGCATTCCCCTACCCTTCTTCAGCTATGGCGGCAGTTCCCTCTGGGGCTTCACCCTGTTGCTCTTCATCTTCCTCCGCATAGATGCTGGACGCAACCGAATGTTGCGATGATCCAGTTCTAGTCCACGCCCAACTGAATGTAGATATATTTACATCTGCAATGTGGCGTAGCACCATGATGGCACTAAACAGTGTTGTGCCAGTGGTCATAACATCATCTACAACCATCAGATGCTTTCCTTCCAACAACGATCTGTCAACGCTTGGTTTAAGTCTGAAGATGTTCTTGGCATTAGTGTATCGCTGCCAGAACTCCACTCTAGTCTGAGACGTATTATTAACTGTCCTCTCCAGAATATTGCTCCAAACTGGAATTCCTGTAAGCTTGCTGATGCCAATAGCGATTAGCTCCGACTGGTTGTAGCCGCGCTTGCGTTGTCTTTGCCTTGACAAAGGTATGGGTACAAGCGCATCTACACCATCAAAGAGATGTGTTGAATCCAGTTCTGAGGCTGCCATTCGTCCCATCCACTCCCCCAACTCATATTTATGGCCGTATTTCAGCTGATGTATAATCCGTGCTACAACAGAGTCACGCTCATAGATTGTATATGCTGCTACTCGCTGAAGCTCACGGATATGATACCATTGCGATATACGATTATTGAGTTCCCAATTACTAATGGGATTGTATGCTATTCTCTTTGCACACCAAGGACAGATATGATATTCATGGTATGCCAGGACTGATCCGCATGCCACACAACGACGAGGCAAAATCAAGTCAATGAAGCTGTGCAGTCCCAATCTGAGAGAAGCTATCAGCCTCATTGTCCGCTCACGGAATGAGTGGTAAGACGCAGGCGAGCCGTCTTCAGTCCCTCGCACGTCGCTGTAACAGTGACCTCTCCTGAGCTGCTCGAGGAACGCAGTATTGCCATACATTGTCCGTCAAAAAGGCGTCGGTGGTCGGTATATGTGATTTCATCGCTATAATGGTCGCCACTAGAAACAGCCACAAGTTGTGCATTACCTTCCACCTTGAACGTAATGTCGTCATTTGCCAATGGAACAACCCTTCCTTTCTTATCAACGGCCTGCACAATAATGTGCTGCAAATCCATACCATCAGCATTCCACTGTGTGTTGTCAGCTGTCAGGCGCAGTGCCACAGCCTTACCGGCAGTTTCCACACGATGTCGCGACACGACCTTACCAGCAGTACGAGCCACAGCCTCAATATAACCAGCCTCATACGTCACAGGCTCCCAATGTATTTGGTTGCGGGTCTTAGGGTTGGTTCTATCGTTCTGCTTAACGCCTAGGCTCTTACCATTGACTAGCAGCTCCACTTCATCGGCATTTGTATAGACGGTAAGGTTGAGTTGCTCGTTTGGAGTACGTGTCCAATGGTCAGTCAGACGACGTATGCGCTGCTTCACGCCATTCCACTCAATATCCTGTGATTTCTCCTGTATGCAGATATGAACCACAGGCTCTTCCTCCTTAAAGATGCTTCTAGCCAGATAAGCATTGGGCTTTGGCTGAAGGTCAATATAGAACAGGCCCTGCGCCCATCCTTTTGCGGGCCATCCCTGACTCTCTCCAAGATAGTCTATTACACCCCAATAGGCCGAACCTATGACTTTATCCAAGTCCATCTCATAGTAGTTAGGTCCTAAAGCAGCTGTGGTGGCCTCACTCTGATAGAACATCATCCAAGGGAAACGTCTGCCGTCACCAGGGAAATACATATAACGGTAGTTATAGGCTGCGATATCTGTCTCCATTACTAATGGTGCAGGCAGGCTATCGGTGTCCTGATGTCGTCCACGAGGGTGCATCGCAACCGTGATGAGACGAGTGCTGTCGTAGCGTTGCAGCAATGCCTTCTGCATCCTGTATGGAGTCACACCCCAGTCTGCGTATGGCAAGTTCCAGTATGTCTGTAGTTCATTGCCCAAGCTCCAGAATATGACAGAAGGATGGCAGCGATCACGTCGTATCCACTCTGGAATGTCATGTTGCCACAAGTTAGTCCAGGGGATACGTCCCCCCGCATATCTAGTCAGCCATTTGTCGTAGAGTTCGTCCACTACCAGTATTCCCAACCCATCGCACAAGTCTAGCAGACTCTCAGAGTAAGGGTTGTGTGATGTACGTATATGGTTGAACCCAAAGTCCTTAAGCAAACGCAACCGTTTCTCTATGGCACGCGGATAGGCAGCCGCGCCAAGCGCACCTAAGGTATGGTGATTTGCTATTCCCTTCAGAAGAACCTTGCGCCCATTAAGATGAAAACCATAAGCTGGCGAGAACTCCAGTTTACGGATACCAAAACGTTTTGTCACCTTGTCAGCCTCAGTGCCGTCGGAGCGATACAGTGTTACTTCTGCTGTATATAGATACGGAGAGTCTATGTCCCAGCGATTGGCATTGGACAGGGTTATAGTTGGAAGGTTGTACTCGCGAGTCTTCTGATTTCCCCTGTAGCGTTGCTTACCAACATTCTCAGCCACCACGTTACCTTTATTGTCGATTATTCGCAAACCAATGAGTAACGAGTCCACATCTCGAAGGGTGGAAGTAATCTCGGCTGTCACGTCAACGGTGGCAATACCTGTTGTGAGGTCTGGCTCGGACACGATGTTCAGTGCATGACGTGTGAAGAACTGCTGCTGATCAGTGGTTATGATATGAACATCGCGGAATATGCCTGCACCTGTGTACCACCGTGAGTTCTCTGGCTCACGGCTGTCTGCTTTCACCGCAATGACATTTTTCTCTCCCCACTTCAGCAGCGAGGTTATATCGGCATCAAACCCTAGATATCCATAGTCTGTGCCTCCTATGAGTTGACCATTAAGATAGACATCACCCACCAGCATGATACCCTCGAAATCCAAGATCACGCGCCTACCCAGCCAGCCGTCTTCCGGCGTAAAGGTCTTGCGATACCAGCCTATACCCATAGCCTTGAAGCCACGTGGTGAGAGCTGGCTTCTAACGTTGTTGCCTGGGTCTGAGTTGTCGGCCTGCTCATCATCTCTTGGCGCAACCCACGGCTGCTCAATCTGGAAGTCGTGAGGCAGGTCAATGTCACGCCATTGGCTGTCGTCATAGCCAGTATAGACAGCCTCCGCAACATCTCCAGCATGGAATTTCCATCCGAAGTTAAAAAGCTGTACTGTGCGAGATGTTGTGACTTGAGCTGACAGCGAGCCTATGGCAGCGAGCCATGTAGCAAACAGCAAGGTTGTCAGATGTCTTTTCATAGTATGTTGGTTCAATTGATTGTTATTCCACCTTCAGTCCAAGGTCTGTTATACCCTCCAAGAGTGAGTCACGCATCAGGGAATAGACTGCAATATCAACCTTTTGTCCTTTGGCCAGACGGTAAGCTTTTACTAATTGCTCCTGCTCATGTATCATAACACCTCGCTCCACAAGATTGGGTTTGAGGTCAAGCAGCTGAAGGTGCAAGGTGTCTATGTGTGTCGTGGTAGATGTTGTAATGCTTAGAGCCAGCCAGATGTCCTGATATGGGTAGCGGTCGGTGTAGCGTAGCCCAACAGAAAAGGAGTAGATGTCGTTCCGTGTGATGCTATCCACCTGGAAGCGTATGGTATCAGTGGATAACCAACCTCCGTACGTTGGCTTATAGCTGTTGAGCAGAGACCGGCGCATACATGATACTGTCATGGTCAGAGCCAACGACATCGTCATCACAACAAGCCATTTTCCTATCGGAACTCTATTCCGCTGCATTATTGTCTTTATTGTTCGGTGCAGGTTTCTTTGCCTTTCGGTCGTTTGGCCTTTCGTTACGACGTGGTTCGCCATTCTCATCCCTACGGGCCTGGTTGCTTCTGTTCTTCTTTTTCTTCTTGGTTGAGTCAAAACGAGTCAGGTCCTCCTGCGTTGCCAAATCTATGGGCTTCTGACGTTCAGGATGTGCCTGATTATCCAGATTGTCAGGCTTCTTACCCTCCTTGTTCATGCCTATAATATCAAAGGCGCGTTCAGCTGATATGGTTACAAGATTGGCAGCTATGCGACGGTCTGTGCTATAAGTGACAGTACCAGCCAGAATATCCGACTTGAAGTAGTAATAGTCACTGTCACGTGTTTCTAGTACCACTTCCCTGCTAGGCAATCGTCTTGAAGCTTCCACATACTGATCCACCTCATAGTTCATACAGCATTTGAGTTTGGCGCACTGTCCAGCCAGTTTCTGAGGATTGAGTCCAAGGTCTTGAAAGCGTGCTGCAGCGGTGCTGACGCTTACAAAGTTCTTCATCCATGTGGTGCAGCACAGTTCACGTCCGCACGGTCCAAAGCCGCCTATACGACCGGCCTCTTGTCGCGCTCCAATCTGTTTCATCTCAATACGCACATGGAAGGCCGCAGCCAAGTCTTTTATGAGTTGGCGGAAATCAACACGCCCGTCAGCTATGTAGTAGAAGATGGCCTTCTGTCCATCACCTTGATATTCCACATCGCCAATCTTCATCTCCAGCCCAAGATCCTTGGCTATCTGACGCGAGCGAATCATCGTCTCATGCTCCAGAGCCTTGGCCTCCTCATACTTCTCCATATCCACAGGTCTGGCTTTGCGATAGATATGCTTGATATCGTCTGGATTGCGTATCACAATACGCTTCATTTGCAGCAGCACAAGCTTGCCTGTGAGTGTCACTGTACCGATGTCGTGTCCGGGTGATGCCTCCACAGCCACGATGTCACCTTTCTCCAGTGGAAGGTGGTTGCTATTGTGGTAGTAGCCCTTGCGTGTGTTCTTGAACTGCACCTCTACAAGGTCTGTTGTATCGACATTGCCTGGTATATCGGCAAGATAGTCGAATGTATTCAACTGGCAGCTCTGTTTTGGACAGCCCAGCTTACACAAGCCGCGGTCTGGAATTCCTACTTCATATTTCAAATCCATTATGGTCTTTCTTATTTGGCATTTTGTGGAGTAATGAGCAGAGTGATAGTCTTCAACGCAAGGTCAAAGAACACCATTCGAGCATTCACGTTCTGCGCTATGTCGCTCTCAGCTCGTGACAGTTCAGCCATCATCGGCACCACATTATATTCGTTGATAAATCGAGCAAAGTTCTTACTAAAGGCTGCTTCTGCCTCCGTCTGGTCGTTAAGGCTTGGCTCCATGAAGTTATAGGCAAAGTTATCGCGCAACTGACGCTGGCAGAACTGCAAGAACTGCTTCTGCGGCTCACGTCCCATCTTGGCACATTGCTCCGCCCACTCTCTCAAATCCTTGACCTTCTTCTGATAGGCCAGACGCATCAAACTGATATATATGTCAAGGAATAGTCCTTCATCCTTGGGAGGCTTGGCAGATAGCTGTTGCTGACGACTCAGGGCTGGTACATTGATACGTTGCACACGGCTCTGGATGGTTCCAAGCACCAACTCTGGTTCCTCCGACACAAGAATGAATACCGTTCCTTCTGGCGGCTCCTCCAATAGCTTAAGTAGCTTATTGGCAGTCTCAGCATTCATTTTCTCCGGTAGCCACAGCACTATGACCTTGCGTCCGCCCTGACTACTCTTCAGCACCAACTTGTGCTGTATATTGTCGGCCTCGGCCACATAGTATTGAGCCTGTGAGTTCTCGGCTTTCATACAATCCAGCCAATCGTATATATCAACGTATGGGCTTTGCAACAACATGGCTCGCCACTCTCTGACATACTCGTCAGATATGGCATCCTTTGCTTCCTTGATGCGGTTTCCGCGAACTATAGGGTATGTAAAATGGAGGTCGGGATGCTCCAGCTTACGAGCCATTTTGCAATTTCTGCACTCGCCACATGGATGCCCTTTTTCGTCAGGATTCTGACACATCAACAGCCGTGCAAAATCAACAGCTATGGCCAGTTTGCCAGCTCCCTGAGGGCCACATAGCATGATGGCATGCGGCAACCTGCCAGAAGAAACTATCTCCAGCAATCTCTGCTTCACGCCTTCCTGTCCAATAACATTCGGGAATGCTGTATTATTATTTTGGTCTGTAGTCAACTGCCTATTAGTATATTGTTTCTGCAATCTGCCTGATGCTATCAACAGCGGAGAGGGTATAGAAATGCAGGCTTGGCACACCATGTTGAATGAGGTCGCGACATTGTGCAACAGCCCATTCTATGCCCACTTGTTTTACCTCATCATCGGTCTTACAACTGCGCATTGCCTCCGATAACTCAAAGGGAAGGTCGCAACGGAAAGTCTTTGGGACAGAGTTGAGTTGTGCGAGCTTGGTGAGAGGCTTGAGGCCGGGGATGATCGGTATAGTCACTCCAGCTGCACGAGCCTGACTGAGGAAATGGTAGAACTTCTCGTTGTCATAGAACAGCTGTGTGATAGCCATCTTTGCACCGCTGTCCTGTTTTTCTTTCAGCACCCTGATATCACTTTCAAGGTTTGGTGCCTCCTCATGTTTCTCTGGATAGGCTGCCACGCCAAACTCGAAAGGCACACCCGGCACCTTGATTGGCGAGCCGTCCATGAAGAAGCCTCGGTTGAACTGGTTCACCTGTTCAATAAGCTCCAAGGCGTGCACAGGGCCGTCGCCTGTTGGATTGAACGAAGAGTCTTCCTTTGCTTTGTCACCTCGAAGAAGGAACACATCGGAGATACCCAGGAACTGAAGGTCGAGAAGCATATACTCGATGTCCTCACGTGTGGAACCAGAACATACTATATGCGGAATGACTGGAATGCTGAACCGTTGCTGAATGGCTGCAGCTATGGCAATAGTGCCGGGTCTGCGACGTATGCGCAATCGCTGCACCATGTCACCCCCAACGTTCTTATATACATATTCCGAGCGATGGGTGGTGATGTTGATATGTCGTGGCTGAAATGGAGCAAGGGTCTCTATCGTCTGGAAGAGTCCCTGCGTACCATTTCCTTTGAGAGGGGGCAGGACCTCAAAGGAGAACCCTATTTTTTTCTCATGCCCACCTCTCGTATTATATAATTGGTCTAACATTTATTGTTTCTTACATAGTGTAAAGTCGAGAGTGTCAACAGCTCCGCTTTCGTCTATGGGATAAATGTATTTTATCTTATTGTATGAACTGCTTCCTGTTATCTGGGTAAATATGAGCATTCTCTCTGTTAGCCCATCATTATCCTTGCATCTTATCACGCCATTACTGTATGTGTACGTTCCTGATGGATGGTCGGCATAAGGAGCTGCTGGATACATGAAGTAAGAAGTGAAAGTACAATCTTTCTTCATTTCTATCCATGAGGATGAATTAAATGTAGGTTCCAGCCTAGTCAACTGCCATTTTCCAACAACGAAAGCATAGTCGTTTTTGAGTTCTTCTATGCCATCAAGACTGATGTCATAGCGGTTTTCATCGTGACATGAAATAAATGCAAGGACAATGATGGCGAGAGATAACAGGTTTCTCATTTTAGTTCTTGCAGCACAGAGGCTTGAGCTGCTGGAAGAAGTCGTTGCCCTTGTCATCAACGAGGATGAAGGCCGGGAAATCCTCAACTTCAATCTTCCAGATGGCTTCCATGCCGAGTTCGGGATATTCCACGCATTCAATGCTCTTGATGCTCGACTGCGACAGTACTGCGGCCACTCCACCGATGGTACCAAGATAGAAACCGCCATGCTTCTTGCAGGCATCCGTCACCTGCTGAGAGCGGTTGCCCTTGGCTATCATAACGAGGCTTGCGCCATGATCCTGGAACTCATCAACGTAGGGATCCATACGGTTGGCTGTTGTCGGTCCCATAGAGCCGCAAGGATAGCCTTCGGGAGTCTTGGCTGGGCCTGCATACAGCACAGGGTAGTCCTTGAAGTACTGTGGCAAGTCCTCGCCAGCATCCAGACGTGCTTTCAGCTTGGCATGGGCAATATCACGGGCCACTATGATGGTACCCTTCAGGTTGACGCGAGTTGAAACTGGGTACTTTGTCAGTTCCTTACGCACAGCGTCTATACCCTGTGTGAGGTCTATCTCTATGCCTTTGCCGCCTTCACCCGGACGACGCAATTCCTCTGGAATAAGTTCTGTTGGGTTGCAGTCCATCTTCTCCAGCCAAATGCCGTCGCGATTAATCTTGGCCTTTATGTTGCGGTCAGCCGAGCAGCTCACGCCCATACCTATCGGGCAGCTTGCACCGTGACGAGGCAGACGTATCACTCGGATATCGTGTGCCATATACTTACCACCGAACTGTGCACCAAGACCGATATTGTGAGCCTCACGAATGAGTTTCTTCTCCAAGTCAATATCGCGGAAGGCACGACCCGTCTCATCGCCTGTGGTGGGCAGTGAGTCATAGTACTTGATGCTGGCCAGCTTCACTGTAAGCAGGTTCTTCTCAGCCGAGGTGCCGCCAATGACGAAAGCGATATGATATGGTGGGCAAGCTGCTGTGCCAAGGCTTTTCATCTTCTCCACGAGGAAGGGGATAAGTGTACCCTCGTTCTGGATGGTTGCCTTAGTCATCGGATAGAAGTAGGTCTTGTTGGCTGAGCCACCTCCCTTAGCCACCATCACAAAGCGGTACTCTGCTCCTTCTGTTGCCTCGATGTCAATCTGTGCGGGGAGGTTGCAACGGGTGTTCACCTCGTCGTACATATTGAGTGGAGCATTCTGCGAGTAGCGCAGGTTGTCCTCTGTGAAGGTGTTATAGACGCCACGGCTCAGGGCCTCCTCATCTTCGAAGCCAGTCCACACCTGCTGTCCCTTCTCACCATGAATGATGGCTGTACCCGTATCCTGGCAGAACGGCAGTATGCCCTTGCAGGCCACTTCGGCATTGCGCAGGAACTGGAGTGCCACATACTTGTCATTCTCGGAAGCCTCAGGGTCGGTGAGAATGGCAGCAACCTGTTCATTGTGTTCGCGGCGCAACATAAACTCCACATCGTGGAAAGCCTGCTGTGCCAGCAGAGTCAGAGCCTCAGGCGACACTTTTACAATCTCCTTGCCCTCGAACTCAGAGATGGAGACGCCATCTTTCGAAAGCAATCTGTATTCAGTTTTGTCTTCGCCCAGCTGAAACATTGGGGCGTACTTGAAATCGGGTTTGTTAGCCATATCGTTTTGATTAAAGGTGGGTTCTATTAATTCGCTTTGTCCTATTTGAAGCTATTTTTTGTGTGTAGAATGGCAGCTGATGAGGGAACATAGCGGGCTATGTGACCGAAGAAGCTGACATTATGCGCCAAAAAGGAGCGAAAAGAGGATAAAACGATGTTAGTCATATATATTAATCATAATCGGTGGGAATTAATAGAACCCACCTAAAAGTAATGTCGCCACAAAGATAGCGGCTTTCTGCAAGAAGGCAAAAGAAAACTATGCTTTTTCATGTGAATAGACGATACCTTCCTTGAGTATCTTCTCTGCACACCTCACACTCTCCACCGTTGGCGGCTCCACGCCGTCAAGTCGATAGCGGAGACCTAGCTTCTGCCATTTGAACAGCCCCATTGTGTGGTATGGCAGCACGTCGATGCGTTCTATATTATGCAGTGTCTGCAGAAACGCATTCAGTTTTCGAAGCGAGGACTCATCATCGGTCCATCCAGGTACTAGCACATGGCGTATCCACACAGGCACACCTATGTCTGACAGATGTCTGGCACAAGCCAGAATACTTTCGTTACCCTGTCCTGTAAGCTGTTTGTGACGCTCCGAGTCAATGTGCTTTATATCCAGCAATACGGTATCGGTGGCTGCAAACAAGCGTTCTTGTACAGATGAGCCACAATATGGTTGGGCAGAGGTATCTATACATGTGTTGATGCCTCGGCGGTGGGCCTCTTCAAACAGTTCGGCAACGTCCTCTGCCTGTAGCATCGGTTCGCCACCGGATACGGTAATGCCACCATCCTTACCCCAATATGAGCGGTAACGCTCAGCACGGTTGATAACATCAGCCACAGTCCATTGTTCCCCCTCCTTCGTGGCCCATGTGTCGGGGTTATGGCAGTAGGCACAACGCAGCGGACAGCCTTTCAGGAATACTATAAACCTGATGCCTGGGCCGTCGAGTGAGCCAAACGACTCTGTAGAATGTACTTGAAGCATAAGAAAAAACATCCAACCCCGACCCCTCCTGAGGGAGGGGAGGGGGCTGGCGCGTAGTTTTTATAATAAGGAGGTGAGCCTACATTCTTTCGTGTGCAGAACGTGCGATAACGTCCTCCTGCTGCTCACGTGTGAGGTCAATGAACTTCACAGCGTAGCCGCTGACACGAATGGTGAAGTTGGCATACTCTGGCTTCTCAGGATGCTCCATAGCGTCAAGGAGCTTGTCAACACCGAATACGTTCACATTGAGGTGGTGTGCGCCCTTTGTGAAGTAGCCGTCCATTACGTTGACCAAAGTATTGGCACGTTCCTCATCGGTCTTGCCGAGTGTATTCGGAGCAATGGTCTGTGTGTTGGAGATACCGTCGAGGGCATACTCGTAAGGAATCTTGGCCACACTGTTGAGCGAAGCCAACAGACCGTTCTTCTCTGCACCATAGCTTGGGTTGGCACCTGGGCTGAGAGGAGCGCCTGCACGACGGCCATCGGGCAGATTGCCAGTGTATTTGCCATACACCACATTTGAGGTGATGGTAAGGATGGAGGTTGTAGGCTCTGCGTTACGATAAGTGTGGTGACGCTTAATCTTGGCCAGGAAGGTCTTCAATACCCATACTGCTACCTCATCGGCACGGTCGTCATCGTTACCATAGCGTGGGTAGTCGCCCTCGGTCACATAGTCAACATTGAAGCCTGACTCATCACGGATAATCTTCACCTTTGCATACTTCACGGCGCAGATGCTATCTACGACATGTGAGAAGCCTGCAATACCTGTGGCGAAGGTGCGGCGCACATCAGTATCGATGAGAGCCAGCTCGGCTGCCTCATAGAAGTACTTATCGTGCATGTAGTGGATGAGGTTGAGAGTATTGACATACACGTCAGCCAGCCACTCCATCATATCGCGGAAGCGAGGCTCCAGCTCTTCCCATGTAAGGTACTCGCTGGTGATGGGACGGAACTTAGGACCGCACTGTTCGCGTGTCTTGGCATCCACACCGCCGTTGATAGCATAGAGAAGAGTCTTGGCGAGGTTGGCACGAGCACCGAAGAACTGCATCTCCTTACCTGTCTGTGTGGCTGATACACAGCAGCAGATGCTGTAGTCATCGCCCCAGATAGGACGCATCACCTCATCGTTCTCGTACTGGATGGAGCTTGTCTTCACTGAGATCCAAGCAGCATAACGCTTGAAGTTCTCAGGCAGGCGAGGTGAGTAGAGCACTGTGAGGTTGGGTTCTGGTGAGGGACCCATGTTGATGAGAGTGTTGAGGAAGCGGAAGCAGTTCTTTGTAACCTGATGACGACCGTCCTGTCCGAGACCAGCCACTTCAAGAGTAGCCCATACTGGGTCGCCTGAGAACACCTCGTTGTAGGATGGGATGCGGGCGAACTTCACCATACGGAACTTCATCACCAAGTGGTCGATGAGTTCCTGAGCCTCAGTTTCTGTGAGAGTACCTTCCTGAAGGTCACGAGTAATGTAAATATCAAGGAATGTTGACACACGACCCACCGACATGGCGGCACCGTTCTGTGTCTTGATAGCTGCCAGATAGCCGAAGTAGAGCCACTGCACAGCCTCACGGGCGTTCTGAGCTGGCTTGGAGATGTCGTAGCCGTAGATCTCAGCCATCTTCTTCATCTCCTTGAGAGCCTTGATCTGCATGGAAATCTCCTCACGCAGACGAATGATGTCCTCACTCATCTGACGCTTACCGCAGTTGTACTTGTCAATCTCCTTCTGCTCAATGAGGAAATCTATACCGTAGAGTGCCACACGACGGTAGTCACCAACAATACGACCGCGTCCGTAGGTGTCGGGCAGACCGGTGAGGATGTGGTTGTGACGCACACGCTTCATTTCATCGGTGTAAGCATCAAACACACCATCATTGTGGGTCTTGCAGTACTTGGTGAATATCTCGTGAAGTTTCTCTGATGGCTGATAGCCGTAGGTGGTGCAAGCCTGCTCCGCCATCTTGATGCCGCCATAAGGCATGAAGGCACGCTTCAGTGGCTTGTCTGTTTGGAGGCCGACAATGCGCTCAAGGTCCTTTGTCTCTGGGTCAATATAGCCAGGGCCGTATGCAGTCATGCTGCTCACGACCTCAGTCTCCATGTCGAGAACGCCGCCTTTAGCACGTTCTGCCTTCTGCAATTGCTGCAGCTTTCCCCAAAGGATGTTGGTGGCTTCGGTCGGGCCTGTCAGGAAGCTCTCATCGCCGTCGTAGGGTGTGTAGTTGTTCTGGATGAAGTCGCGTACGTTCACCTCTTCGAGCCATTTGACTCCGCGAAAGCCGCGCCATGCATTGGGTTGTTCCATAGTACTGTAATGTGTGATTAGTTATTGATTATGATTGTTTTCCGTGTGCAAAGGTACGTCAAAAGGGATGAAGCCGCAAATAAATGCGTCAATAATCTAACGTGCACTGAATTGCCATGAGCTGACACCCGTGAAAGTGCTGATAGATAGGACAATGCTATCAGCTGTTGTACGCGGGTTTACAATAGAATCCAATGGTATGGAAATGTACATGTGTCCACTGAAGGCCGTGGGGTCATCTGTCTGGGCGTGATAGAGAGAGATGTGATGCGATGTGCCGCCCGTAGCATTGCTGACGGTGCTGTCTCTCAGGTATCCCCATTCCTGGGTTTTACCCTGAGTCTTGGGCAGAAGGTGGACATTCAGATAGCCACCCGATGTCCATGCACTGGCTACGTTTGTCGGGTCGCGGTGATGTTCGTCCATACTAGTACAGTCACGCAGCACATACATCGTCTGTGCTGTCATGAGCCTCGCCATACCTTCACCTTCCACGACATAGCCGCCCACCAGACGAAAGGTGGTGTCGGCAGGCCAGCCAGTCACTTTATTGAGCAGTTGATAGAGTATGCCGCCATCAGTGAGCATCGTGCGTGGTGAACCGGCATCGTCGGTAGCTACCATCACAGGCTCTGTGATGATTGAAGGATATGGTGTCTTGTCTTCATCGCTGCAGCCTATTAAGAGCAGAGTTGCGACAAGCAGGACCAACGGTGTTCTCATGCGTTCTCCTGGTTGATGAGCGGGTTGGCATACATGGTAAGAATTCGCTCTCGCAGGAAGTCGTGGTCGGGCTGTGGCAGTTGCACCTTGGCTATGCGGCTTTCCACATACGACTCGAAAGCCTTACGGTCGGCCTCGTTGTAGCTATTTGAGCGCTTATCAGTACCTTGCAGGAGGTCGGCAGCCACGCTGTTGACGGGATAGATTCTGTAGTGGCGGTGTATCTCGCTGTCGATGTGCTGAGCAATGAGGGTGAACAGTTCCGTCTTCGGTGTGGCGGGATCAATCTGATCAAGCCAGGCGTTGATGCACGGAGCCACATGATAGTGAATTCGACCTTTTTGTCCGAAGATACCTGTCTGCATATTCTGCAGGTCATCGGCACGGCTTTTTGTGAAGCCCTCAATGTCGCGTTTCTGCTGGAACTCCTGAGCTTTCAGGAAATCGCAGGGGTCATACTCGTAGGAGATAGCAAGCGGACAGATATTCAATTGCTTGAGCCGTTCTATCACCGTACCTTCCCCACCCATAGCCATCATCTTCAATATTGAGTCCTGGGTGCGGTCATTGCTGTCCTTGGCACGTCCCTCGCGCTGCGCAATCCAAATGTTCTCGTGTTTCTCGCTTACAGCGAAGTGCATATAACGACTCATGGTCTGCGATGCTCTCAACATCTCGCGCATAGACAGCGACCTCTGCACTATGAACGACTTGTTCACACGCACCAGCTTCTTTATCCAAGGATAGATTAGCAGGTTGTCGCCAATGGCTATCTCCACAGTGGTTGGGAAACCGTTTTCCACAAGCAGCACAGCCAGGAAGGCGGAGTCGAGAACGATGTCGCGATGGTTGCTGATGAACGTGTGCGGTTGCTGACGATCCATGTCGTCGGGCAGGCTCATGCTGATGCCTTGCGAGCAGGTAGCCAGCAGCTGCTTGAGCAGCGGGTAGAAGAAGGTTTTCTGCACCTCCAGGCTGGTGCGGCACTGGCGCAACTGTGCTGCCACGCCCTCGAAGGGAACCTGAGGCATCACCTGTTGTACCACAGCTTTGAAAGCCTCGTCGGCAATCAGCTCCTCGAAAACTGCGGGGAGCTCGTCGGGAGCATACGGACGTATGTCGGCATACTCGGAAGGGATGAGGTTGCTGTTCATAGTAGGTCTTCTATTATGTCTGTTAGCACATCCTTGATGTCCAGCCCTGCAGCCCGCACCTGTTGCGGTATGAAGCTGGTGGCTGTCATTCCAGGAGTGGTGTTTATCTCCAGCATATTCACCTTCTGACGCTCCTTGCCATCAGGATCGGTGGATGTGGTCACAATGTAATCTACACGTATGAGTCCGCGACATCCCAGTATATCATAGATGGTGCTGGTAATGGCCTGCACACGGTCGCGCAGGCTATCGCTGATACGAGCTGGTGTTATCTCGTCGCTCTCATTCTTATACTTGGCATCGTAGTCGAAGAACTCATTGTGGGACACAACCTCCGTCACAGGGAACACCACCTGTTTCTGACGCGTCTTATAGCATCCACAGGTCAGCTCCGTACCTGACATGAATGCCTCTACCATCACCTCGCTGCTCTCCTGCATAGCGAACTCTATGGCTGGCATAAGCTGGTCGGCCTCCTTCACCTTGGTGACACCAAAGCTCGACCCGCCGGCATTGGGCTTGACGAAGCATGGCAAACCTATACGGGATATGATATCATCTGGATTGATGTCACCTTCCTGACCTTTTCTTACAACGAGGCTCTCCGACACACTCACACCGAAACCCTTCAGATACTGGTTGAGCGTGAACTTATTGAACGTCATGGCCTCCACCAGCACATCGCTGGTGCTGTAGGGCAGACCAATCATATCAAAATAGCCCTGAAGCTTGCCGTCCTCGCCTGGGGTACCGTGAATGGTGATGTATGCAAAATCCGGGCGTATGCTATTACCTTCGCTGTCAGTCAGGGTGAAATGCTCACGCCCAACGGGGATGCGTTCATCTCCAAGATGCTCAACCCAGCTATTGCCAGTCAGTTCCACTATGTATGTGTCATAGCGGTCATGGTCCATGAAGCTATCTATTCCTCGTGCGCTGCGCAGGCTCACGTCATGCTCGGAGCTGTCACCACCGCACACAATGGCTACAATTGTCTTTCTGTCTTTCATACTATATAATAATGTATAAATACTCTTACAATACTGCCCTTTCATAGTCTCTCAGCAGTAGTTGCAAAGTTACGTGCTTTCTGCAAGGCTCACAAACAATCATTCCGTTTTTTGTGCCAACTTTCCACATCAGCACTCAAAAACACAATTCGGGAGCAATATCCAATTCACAGCATCAATACTTTTGACTGAAGGAGGGTGTGTCAAAATACAAAATCCACCTTTTCACAACTAATTAGACGAATTGGACGAATTCCATAAACATCTGTCTAAGAGATGCCTCAACAATTCGGATAATTTGTGTAATTCGTTGTTAAGAACATAAAGAGGCTGCGTCATGTATTTTGACACAGCCTCCAACATTCTATAAGGTTAATGTACTGTCTATCACTTGACGGTCACCTTTCTCACCGTTCCGTCGCTGTAGCGCACGATGTTCACTCCACGGCGCAGGCCATCTCTCCTACGACCGTCGAGGTCATATACGTCCGTGATGGTTGCAGCGGGCGTGATGGCGGTGGCGTTGATGTCGGATGGCAGCACCGCAATCTCCTCCTGCGGTACGAGCAGCACACCCCTGAGACTCATTGCATGGGTGTAACCGTATTTGTTAACGTCTGCATTTTTTGCTGCAGAGGTTAGATGCAGGTAGTTGTAATAGTCGGTAGGAACGGTATAACCATCGTACAACAGCAAAGTATCGCATGATAGACCATCAGATTCCATAATACAAGTGCTACCATTGGTCTCGCTTTCTGCTGTACCGAACTGGCATCTTATCTTGCTCCTCTTGTACGGATAAGTCTCATCGGCATCTGCGGTGTTGGGAGCTGTGAGCAGATAGATGTTGTAGTGTATGCCTGGCAGCATATTCAGCGCATACCAAACTTCTGGCGACCCTGTTTCATTACATGCTATGCTGTAGTATTGCACACCTTTCAACTCTGCTCCAAGCGAATCGGTGTCGATGGTCATGGGTGTTGCCGTGGTGGATGACGCGAAGTTCGGATGGGGGTAGAAGTCGTTGGCTGGAACGAAGGTCTGCGACAGATACCAGTTGACATAGTCGTTGGCATCGAAGGCAGAGCTGATGCGCAGTGTGCCGTCTATGCATTGCACGAGTGTGTCAATAGGATTAGTCCATGTATAGGCACGAGTCTTGTCGGGAGTCATGTAGCGTTTGTACATAAAGTCACGGTAGCTCTTGAACTGTGCAACCTTGCGTGAAATTGATGAGACAGCGTCCAGACTGGGGAAGGAGTCGGGGTAGGCTTCCATCAGTATGTCCTGCCAGTCGGCACGGTTGACGAATGCAAAACCGTCCTCGATACTGATGCTGCCATCCTCACTCTCGTAGAATGGAATTGTCTCGGCCATATACAACTGCGAGGACGGACGGTCTATGCTCTGGAAGCCCCATGTGCGGTCTGTCCGATTGTAGAGAGCGTCATACCAACCAGTGTTCATTAGGTGGTTAGCGTATGCCTCCTTTGCGTAATCGAAGATATACAATGCCGGCCAAGCTTGGCTCACTACATTGCCTTCTTCATCGTATTCCCTGCCTAGCCATTCGGTCTGAGGATTTGGCATGTCAACCGGTGTTGCAGAGCGCATGGTCAGCTCCTGAAGTGCCGGTAAGTTGAGACCTATTAGTGAGGCCTCCCAAGTGTAGGGCAGCTCCAGCTTGACGAGATTGGGATATGTAGCATTGTTCAAGATGTTGACGCTGCCCTTGGCCGGGTACTTGACTTTCAGCTCCGTTGCCGATGGCAACACTGTAAGGGGTTCGTTGGTTTCCCTTTCCACAATCACCCGCCAGCCGTTCTGGGCATAGCAGTAGGGATTGTCTGCCGGGATGGGTAAGCTCTGGAGATTGCTGCAGCCGTTGAAGGCGTTGAAGCCGATGGGGCCTCTACAGTTGGACACATCTATGTTCTTTATAGAGCTGCTGTAGAACGCGTAGCTTCCTATCGCATTGAGTGCCGGTGCGGTTACGGTCGTCAATGCAAAGCATTCGCAGAACAAGCCGTTGGGAATAGTCTGCATTGTATCGGGCAGACTGGCTGACGTCAGGCGTGTCTCGGCAAAGGCGTAGCTGCCTATGCTCTTCAACTTGTCCATTAAGGGGAAGGAGGTAAAACATTTCACACGGCGCAGTGCGCTTGAGCCGAGAGAGGTCAGGTTGGGCAGTTTCATGTCGCCTATCGAGTAGATGCCGCCATATTGGCTGTAGTGTTGCCAGAGAGCCCCATCGCCCAGCTCCTGCAGGGCTTCGGGCAGCTCCACTCTTCCGAGTGCCGGACAGTCCAAAAACGCACCATTGCCGATGCGCGTTACACCCTTGGGTATGTTAACGTAGGTCACAAGGCTGCCATAGAAAGCCTCGTCGCCTATCTCGGTGACGCTCTCCGGCAGTCCTACTGCTGCCAAGGCCTTGCCATAGAAAGCCCGCTCACCCACAGCTGTGACGGTATAGGTTGTGCCTTCATAGGCAACTGTTTGCGGAACCACGGCCACGCCACCGTTCAGGCAACATGAATCTACAGCCACTGTGTTGTTGCCTGTGGTATGGTATTTGAAGTCACCCTCGATGAAGGTGGTCTGCGCCTGCGCCATCGTTGCCAAGCCTAACATCGCAAGCGATACGAATATATGTCTTTTCATATTTGTCATTATTTCTTTGTTGCATTATTGCTTTATCTCGATGTGTGCCTTGTCGCTTCGTTACCAGATGTCCTCAGGCACGTCTGGGTTGGCATATACGCTTTTCGGACACAGCTCCAGATAGTCGAGGTACATATAGCCGTTGCTGTTGCCGCCTGTGTACTGCACACGTAGGTAGTAGGTCTCGCCAGCCTTGAACTGACCGCGATGGATAATACGGCGCAGAGTACTGTTGTTACTGCGGGCTGTATTATTATCGTTTCCAGGCGTAAAGCTATAGTGCTGCGGCCCTTTCATAAAGCCTTGTTCGTAGAGGCGCAGGTCTATGAAGCGGTCGTGTATCTCGTCTCCGTTGTCAGCTTCCCAACCTAAGCCTGAAAGGGCATTTCCACTTGTGGTTCTCCAGTATGCACCGCTCAGTCGCAGGTCAACAGGCAGAGAGGTTGGCGTGAGGCTCTGCTTGTCGGTGCCAATGCTGAAGAGCGTCACTGCGTTATAGCTTGTTCCTCCCTGGACAGCCAGTCGCAGCTCATACTCACCATCGGTCGGCACTGGTGGCAACCTCAGCGTGAAGTCATAGCCAGATGCAACGTTGAGTTCATCGCTCTGGTAGTTCCACCAGTTTCTGGCGTACCCCGACAGGTACAGGAGATATCGTCCGTTATACCATCCGCCGTCGTCGTTAAGTGTCAATGCGTCGCAGAAGCCTTCAGGGATATACAGACTAAGTCCGTCACCTTCAGGGAAGGAGCTGCGTGGCGCACGGTATGATGCCAGTTCTGGAAGCAGCGACATGATGTCGTAGCGTATGCGTCCGCCCATCACCTTTTCTCGCACCTCATCGGTATAGACCAACGGTTCGCTGATGGAATAGGCACAGCCGTTGAGAGCAAAAATACTTTGACTTTCGTCAACCATTATACCTTTCACCACTGGATTGCCATGTTCCATGTAGTCCCCCTTGCGTCCGTTGTCCAGCACAGGACAGCGGTTGAGATAGACACCTTCCACTCCGCCGCCTTCGCTGAGCTGCAGCAGACGGCGACCAGTGCCGAGCGTTTCGTAGTGTTCAGAAGTAAACACCGTGGGACCAGTTCCAGTCCTATAGTTGTAGCCAAGTTCGTTGTTATGTATCACAAGTTGGTTGGGGGTTAGCCTAACGGGCAGAATGTGATAGGTCACAAACTGTCGCAAGGCATCTGCCTGTCCGGCATAGTAGCCGTTGGCTTCCAACCATGCTTTCACATCATCGGCTGTGATGCTTGCGGCTGGCTTGCCAATGATGGTGGCATAGCAGTCATCGGTCTCAGCAAAGATGGTGTAGGTGTGGATGGGTCTGACCCGTGGTATCATTGGTCGATAACTGACATTGCCCATCATGTATAAGCTCACATCTCCATACTTAAGGTAATCATAGTTCTCGTCGTTGACAGGCTGCTGCAGCTCGGACTCCAAGCCCACAGCCTCCACCAGGCGTGTGAACACACTGTATTTCTCTGCCTCACGCATCAGTGACAACAAATCATCCTGCTGAGCCTTGGCTGCCGACGGAATCATGGTGACCAGCACTGTGGCCACACATATATATAATAATGTATGCTTCTTCATAAGAGTATGTGTATATTTGGCTGTTATTTCTCGTAATCCAACACTCCGTCTATCAGGTGTACAACGCCGTGAGCCTGACCTGTGACCACAAGGTTGTTCATGGTGTTTAGGCCAGTAGGGCTGGTAGCACGGCCATTTCTGGTGCAGTATATTTGGCACACGAAGCGGTTCTTGCCCTGAGCCAGAACATTGCGGGTGTTGCCAAGTTCGTCGGTCACGGTCATCTGTCCATTGCCCGAGCTGAACACCCTCAGGCGGGGTGTGGTGAGCGTGAGGCTGCTCACGAGCATGCTGTTGTGTTCACGCACAAAGGGCAGCTGGTCGGCAATCTCCAGCCCGAACATCAGGTGCGCCCTGACAAAGGCTGTGTTGGTAGCCAGCTTCTCTTCGTTGACAGTCTCATTGCCGGTGGCCTCGTCGTAAACAACGACTTCATCACCGGGATAAGCTTTGCCTTCTGCGAAAGCCCGCTGCATGGCATCGTTGGTAGGCACGAAGAGGGTGAACGGCACATTGCCCACCAGGCTGAGGTTGTAGTCCACGCCACCTGTTTGGTAATCAATGAGATCTGTACTCCTGAGTACATCAAAAAACTCCTTGTACTGTTCGTTGCTGCTGAGCAAGCCATAGACCGACTGCTGTGTTGCCTCAATGGGAGCATCCACGGTGTATATGCTGCTTGAGCCTTTGGTTCTGCCCTCGGTGAGGTTGCACTTGGTAAAGTATTCGAGTCCGGCCTCGGCGTTGGCCATCTGCCATGTGCCTTGCACGGTGGCAGGCTTGCCGTCCTTGAATCCGATGCGTACCACACCGCCGTCGGCTGTGCGGAAGTATTCGTTTCCGCTCATCAGCCCCTTATCGCGGTCTTCATCGCGGTCGAGTACAATGAGGTGCTGACGCAGCACCATGCCCATGCGGTTGCAGATTTCTTCAAGCGAAACGGATTCATTTCTCCATTCTTTTCCCACATAACCTGTTGATGGGTCGAACTGCAGTGATACACTTTTGAACGGGTTGTTGGCATTACCTGAATACTCAATGTTGAGCAGGCGCGGCTTCGTGCTTGTGAAGCTCACCACATCGGGGTAGCGGCTCAGGGCTTGGTCGGTGGGGATGAGCAGGGCGTATGGTTGGGCGACAGTTATGGGCAACTGCGCGTAGAAGTCGCGGGTGTACTGATTGAGAGTGCTGCTGCTGTAGCTTGATGCATTGTAAGCCGCCATGTAGGCCTTAGCCTCGTCGGCATAGCGGGCGAGATAGCACGATGCTCCCTTCAGCGTGTCCTGCAATACCACCTGTTGCAACTCGCTACCATCAGCACCGAAGGTGCGACGGTTGGAGATGATGGTGACCAAGCGTAAGTCGTCGCTGAACTGCACTTCACCGGGGTTGACAATCTCGTAGTCCTTGCCGTTGATGCGCCAGGTTAGCTGCCCTGTCTTCGGCCACGAGCCATATTGGTCGTATGTGAGGTTGCTTAAGTTGTCGTATCCCATGAGCCCCTCAGACTTGAAGTAAAGCTGTCCAGGTAGGTCGCGGAATGAAATGAAAGCAAGTTCTGCAGTTGGGCAGGAATAGATAGGCTGTCCGTTTTTGTCGGCTACGACAAGGAAGCCGCCAGTGTAGCTAGTGTTGATGACGCCGTCATAATAGTCGGTCGATGGCTGTGCTAATAGCTGTGTCTGCGGCCAGTAGAGTCTCATCCCGCCAGTGAGCGGTACTTCTGTTCTGTCGCCATAGATGTTGACCAGCACCATGGTCGGCTTGTCGCTGTCGGTTGCTACAGCTGGCTGTGCCTGAGCAGCAGTTAGAGCCGACTGCGTCCAGAAAGCTACGACAGCAACCATAAGCCATTGGTTAATCATGTGTTTCATAAAAGGAATAATTGTATTAAAGGTTATATTGTATCACAGATAAATATTGCTCATAGCACACAACACATCGTCCATGCCGACGTATGAATCTGTTCACACTTGTGAATTTAGATATTCACTCTAGTGAATTTAGCTGTTCACACTTGTGAATATCTAAATTCACAAGTGTGAACAGATCCGTTTATCACCATGAATGAATTCGAATGTAGTCATGCTGAACCATGTGCATGGGAATAAGAGGGTACACCTGCTTGCTAATTGCCTGTGTACTGGCCTATAAAGAACACAGCTCCCGTTGATTGTTCACTAATAACATATAGGAAAGGATGATCGGCGCGGAACACAACGTATTCGGGGTCTGGAGCAACGGCATTGTCTTTTACTCCGATGACCGTTACGGCAGCAGCTTCTGTACCCTCTTCATCGACCTTGATTCTGGCAACCTGCTTCATCAGGTCTATATATACATCTGTATTGCAGAAGTTGCGGAAGTCGGCCTTGGCTGTATCAAACGCATCCAAGACACCCAGTTTAGTCATTATTGGCACCAGATTGATGTCGGTGTCAGTCTTAAAGCGAGGCATGGATACATAAACAGTATGAGGCATCATGTTCTGAGTCAACTGCCACCACTCTTGAGCTGTAGGCACCTTTGGCAGGGCGTTACCCTCCGTCTTTGGCAGTAGTACTGTCATTGCGTAGGATCCATTTCCGTATGGCAGACGCAAGGCCTGATAGCTATCGTTTTCTGTGTACCCGAATTCGTCATTCTTATTCATCATATCGACTGTCGTCTGACTCTTGGTATCTCCAGCCTGAGCAAACGGCATTTGCATAGTCAAGGCCTTATCAAAGCTATTTGCCCAACTGCCCTTGAAGTAGATGGCATTCAACAGATAGCTGACAGCTCTAGGATTAAACGAATTTTCGTCAAGCACCTTTTCTATCATCCGTTCAGTATGGTCGCTGGCCCACTGGTTGATAACGTCCATCGTCTTCCCATCGTTGAAATCACGTGTCTCAGGCTCAGCATTGTAGAAGTCCCTAGCCTTTGCCACGAATTCGGCCTGCAGCTCATAGGGTTGGTTCACATAGATTGTGTTGGCTATAAGAACCTTTGTCAACGGGTCGAGTTTAGCTGCTATGTTTAGCATCTTGTAGCAGAAAAGGTTGATGCTGTCGGCACCGGTGTCGCCAAATCCAAGTACATTGGTAATCTGCTTTTGCGTATCACCCGTGGCACCGTTGTTGAGCATACCAAGAGCGTAGGTGATGCTTAGGGGCGACAGTATCTGACTCTTGACTTCATCCTGTGCCGTACGGAACAGGTTGAATGCAAACTCATTGCTGCTGTTCACCATTTCCTGCTCTGCACGAGTCAGCTGCACGGTTGTCGGAACCGAATCGGGTTCAACTGGGGTTGGGGTGACTATCAATTCTTGACTTTTTTCGCCGCATCCAGCTGTAAAAACTGTAGCCATTATTACAAGTGGTATGGCTGCCCACAGAATCCTGTTTTTCATACTGCTTTGCAAAAACGTTGCCTTTATGCCTGCAAAAATAATATCTTTACATGAGAACACATCCACTATTCATAATAACTTGCATCAGCAAGCGTCAAAAAATGACAAACGCGGCGTGACCTCATTATTGAGACCACGCCGCAGAGTAAAAGCATTCTGTTGCAAATTAATTTGGTTTAGCAAGTACTGCAGCCCTCCTGTCGAAGTCTGCTGTTATGTCTTGTAGCTTGGGATTGCAATTTTCAACGATGATAGCAGCATAGATGCCTTGACCATCCACCATAGCATTGGCAGCCTTTATCGTGAATCGATGTGGTTGTGCAGACTGCTTGAACCAACGTATGAATAGGCGATTGCGTGCCGCTTCTCGATTATCAGACGTGTCACATATATAAAGGAGAACGTCGCTGTTTGTAAGGAAAAACTCATCAATAATGGCAAAGAGAGTAAAGCGCACATAAGGGTCTTCACCCATTGAGTCTTCTTCCTTTCTGGCAAAACTGAACTGATAGGTATCACAACCACCAATAGGGTTGTCTTCAAAGAAGCGAACCACATAGTGCAACCCTTTGGTGGTAGTAAACGAAAGACCATTATTAATAACAGTTACCTTGTAAGGGGACTTGCTATTAATGCGCTCAAGCGAGAAAGGGTTCATGAGTTAATTGTCAATGATTGTTCGAAGTTAGAGCCTCTAACTTCACTAATCCATTCTGCTTGACGAGCCAAAGCATTATTAAGCCAATCAATGGCTTCATCTCGTGATGTGAACATATCAGGGTGTGTATTTGTTACTTGACGTACTCAGCCAAGTCGGTGAGTCGCATATCGCCCTTGCGGAGGAAGGTGTCGTGCATAGCAAATGCGGCACTGAGGCAGTGGTGAGTATGGCCACTGTACTTCTCGGCATAGCGCAGATAGTCGCGGAGAAGAGGCTGATAGTCGGGGTGAGCCACCTTGATGAGTTCCTCGGCCTTCTCCATAGCACACTTGCCACGCAGGTCTGCTACGCCATATTCTGTGATGACTGCATCGACGAAGTGGCTGGTATGGTCAATATGGCTGGCGAAAGGAACGATGGAGCTGATAGCACCACCCTTGGTTGTAGAGCCACAGGTGAAGATGCTGAGATAGGCGTTGCATGTGAAGTCGGCAGAGCCGCCAATACCGTTCATCATCTTGGTGCCACAGATCTTGGTGCTGTTCACATGACCATAGATGTCTGCCTCTATAGCCGTGTTGAGTGAGCATACACCGATACGGGCAATGACTTCCGGGTTGTTGCTGATCTCAGAAGGACGCAGCACAAGCTTGTCCTTGAAGAAATCGATGTCATCGTAGATGCCTTGCAGGCACTCATTAGTCACTGTCAGAGAGCAGGCCGATGCACTGAGTACACGACCTTCACGCATCAGCTGTACAGGAGCATCCTGCAGCACTTCGGTATAGATGTTGAAGTTTGGAACCTCGGTGCTGTGTCCCAGCGCACCAAGCACAGCATTGGCACCACTGCCCACACCGCTCTGGAGGTTGAGGAACGATGGTGGTATCTTGCCCTCACGCATGTTCTGAACGAGGAAGTCTGCCACGTTCTGACCAATCTTGGTTGTGATTGGATCTGGATCCTTGAAGGCACGAGCCTCATCGGGGATGTTGCACTCCACGATACCCAATATACGGTCGGCATCCACCTCCACATAAGGCTTACCTATGCGGTCGCTGGGATGAAGGATGTTGACAGGAGTGCGATTGGGATGGTACTCAATCTCATACACGTCGTGCAGGCCCTTACTCTTGGGGCTGTGGAACGCATTGAGCTCTATGAAGATGCCACGCTTTGCCAGACGACATGCTGTAGGGCTGATACCACCAGCTGCAGTGAGATAGATATGAGCCTTGGAACCATGAACCTCCACATCGCAAGCCTCAATGATAGCCCAGTCAATGTCGCCAAGGTAGCCCTGACGTATCTGAGTGGCCATATTGGAGAGGTTGAGGTCGGTGTAGCGAATCTCATTGAGGTTCACATGACGACGGAAGTCGGGGTTGGTGGTGTAAGGAGCACGCAGACCTATGGCCTGCTCGTTAGCCAAGACACCATCACAGCTCTGTCCTGTGCTGGCACCTGTGAAGATATTAACCTTGAATGGCCTACCAGCCTCATGCTCAACATGAGCCTTTTTAGCCACTTCGGCTGTGATACTCTTTGGAACACCTGCAGGTGTGAAGCCTGACAGACCCAGTGTGTGCCCGTTCTCAATGTGTGCTGCAGCTTCGGCAGCAGAAATGCGTTGAAGTTCCATAATGAAAAAACAACCTCATCCCCCCGCCCCCTCTCGAAAGGGGGAGTATATACTTTTGCGGGTTGGGGATGATGCTATAAAAAAGTTGTGTTATTGAATTATAAGTAGGTATTCACAATTATTTTACACAATTTATTCCCTGTAGGTGTTTTCATGTCTGATGTCACTCTTTGTCGCATCTTTTCCTTTTCTCCTCAGTCACAGAGCCCGCTCTGCTCCTTCGGAGGAAAAGAAAAACCT
>JAFZQR010000039.1 GCA_017620295.1 Bacteroidaceae bacterium | reverse complement strand
TTGTTGCTGTTGTTGCTGCTGTTGGTTATCATTCTTCAGCTGTCGTTGGCACAGCACCATGTTGTAGCGTGTCTCATCATCGGTGGGATTGCGACGCAGTGAGGCCTTGTAGAATTCGATGGCCTCGTGCAGCAGTTTCTGTTGCTTCTGAATACTGTCTTGTTGTAGAGCTTCCATTGCAGCCACCTGCTTGAGAAAACCCATGTTATGATATATCTTGGATTTGCGCTGCTTGTTGAGTTCGTAGGCATCGGCTCGTTGGAACGACTCTGCAGCCTCCTTAAACTGGTTTGTCATCATATAGGCGCATCCTAGATTGTAGAGGGCCACGGCACTGGTGCTGTCAGCCTCTACAGCTTTCTTGTACTCCACCAGTGCACGTCCGAATAGCTCTTGCATCTTATGCTCCTTGCCGTCTATGTGCAGGGTGTCTTGTGCAACTTCCACACCTTCACGGTAAATTTGGTTGCCTCTGTGAACAAAGCTGCGGCTAGCGGTTCTCTGTGCTGTAGCAGGTATGGACAGAGCGAAGATGAACATTGCAGCCGTAGTACCGCGTTGGAACAGATGTATGTTGCGGAAACGTCCGTTCTTGCGTGGCAGCATCAGAATGTCCAACAATAACAAAATCAGAGCCAGCCAGGCGAAATCCATGAAATGTTCCTCGTATTCATCGTAGCGAGTATCCTCAAACTCTCCTTTCGCCAGCTTGTCCAGTTGCTTGTCGAGAGCTGTCTGAGCCGATGAACTGTTGTCTACATATATATATGCTCCCTTTCCGGCTTGAGCTATCTCCTGACACATCTGCTCGTTGAGACGCGAAACCACAATCTGTCCGTCGTCATCAGTGATGTAGCCGTTGCCATCTGGGTCTGGAATGGCACTGCCATCGGGTGAGCCTATACCAAGTACATATACGTGTATTCCCTTCTTGGCAGCCTCAGCTGCAGCCTCTACGGCACCGCCCTCATTGTCTTCACCATCGGTTATGAGTATCACAGCTCTTCCAACATCGTCCTTGCTGGTGAAAGAGCGTGTCGATTGGTTTATCGCCTCGGCTATATCAGTACCTTGTAGTTCTATCATGGCTGGAGATATGCCATCGAGGAACATCTTGGCAGAGACATAGTCGTTTGTGATTGGCAACTGTACAAAGGCATCGCCAGCATATACCACCAAGCCCACCTTGTCATCTGTCATGTGATCAATGAGGTTGCTCATCATCATCTTGGCTCTGTCTATTCTGGATGGCGTTACATCACGTGCAAGCATGGAGTTGCTCACATCTATAGCTATAATGGCTTCTATGCCAAGACGTTTCTCTGTTGACACCTTTGTGCCATACTGCGGTTGCGCCAGACACACAATGATTAATGCGGCAGCCACAGCTACAAACCAGAACTTTAGTTCCAGACGGTAGTGAGCCACATCGGGCATCAAGGCTCGCAGCAGCTCCTTGTCACCGTACTTGATCAGCCGCCGGCGGCGAATGAGGTTGGTGACGTAGTGAAGCATCACCAGCACAGGTATAGCCACCAGCAGGATGAGATATATTGGATGCTCAAATCTAAACATAGTCTAAGGCAGTTTCTTTAGTATTGTCTCCTTCAATAGCAGTTCCATTAACAGACATGCAATGGCTATGATGGCGAATATGGCGTATGCCTCATAGTGCTTGGCATACTGTGTTACGCGCATCTTGGTTTTTTCAAGTTGGTCAATCTTGTGATAGACTTCTTCAAGGCTGTTGTTGTCGGTTGCACGGTAGTACTCGCCCTGAGTCGTTGATGCCATTGAACGGAGTGTGTTCTCGTCAATCTCCACTTCTATCTGGATGTCCTCAAAGTGGCCTGCAACATAGACGGGGTAGGTCGCCATACCGTTGCGTCCAACACCTATTGTGTAGATACGTATGCCGTATTCTTTAGCTATGCTTGCTGCTGTAAGTGGGGGAATGTCGCTGACGTTGTTGGTTCCGTCGGTGAGGAGTATTATTACCTTGCTCTTGGCCTTGCTATCCTTCAGACGGTTTACAGCAGTAGCCACACCCATTCCTATGGCAGTGCCGTCGTGCATGGCACCTTCATACACCATGCTACAGCTCACATCGTTCAGCATGGACAAAAGCATTGTATGGTCAACAGTCATGGGGCATTGTGTATAGGCTTCGCCGGCAAAGACCGTCAGTCCGATGTTGTCGTTGGGACGACCACTGATGAAGTCTGCCGCCACTGCCTTCGCAGCCTCAATGCGGTTTGGCTCTAGATCCTTTGCCATCATGGAGGTGCTGACATCGAGACACATCATTATATCTATGCCTTCAATATCCTTATCCTCCAGGACGTTGGTGCGCTGTGGCCTGCAGAGTATAATGACCAGCATTGTCAGAGCCACGATGCGCAGCAGAAACGGCACATGTAGCAGATACTCCTTGTAGCTGTGGGGTACATCCTTGAATGGTAGCGTGGATGACACGTGCAGCGATGCTTCGCTACGGTGCTGGCGCAACAAATACCATGCAATGTATGGTAGTAGCAGCAACAGGAGCAGAAGGAAATATGGATTAGCTAATTGCATTGTTTTCTAACTATCTTAGGTCGTACAGTGTGAAGCCCACTAATATAAGTAGTGCGGCAGCTGCTAGAGATATCACTACCACAGCAACTAGCATAGACAGTGAACGTTTGCGTTCCTGACGGTTCTCTTCTTTGGCTGTCTCGTCTTCCACGACAAGTGTGGCCGGGTCAACAACTTGCTTCGTCTGGTTCACAAATGCTACAGCGTTGACGAGGTTCATGTCGTTCTCGTTGATGAGAGTCGTATATTTTGCAAACTTCACGAGGTCGGCGGTCTCAAAGAGTTGCCTCAATTCATCAAGAGCCTGTTGGTCACCACTCTCTGTCAAGTGAGTGATAATCTCGCCAGACGTCATTTCTGTGGCGTTGAAGCCGAAACGTTCCTTGATATAGCGTCGGATTGTGTCGGTGAGCTGGGTGTAGTATTCTTTGCTGTCCTCGGCAGCCCATGACTTCTCAGCCTTGATGCGTGACAGGTCATCCATTGCCACTTGATGAGGTGGTCTCTTGACTATGCGTCGTACAATCCTGATGATTGGCTTGTGCTGATAGTATCGCAGGGCTATGAAGGCTGCTATCATTATCAGCATAATGGCAATCAGCGGTATGCATACGAGTGGAATGCCAAGTATGGAGATGTAGTCGTCCTGATACGAGAAGGGCAGGTCAGATACGCTCTTGGCTGGAGCAAAGACTTCTGGGTGAAGTGTATCGACATCCAAAGTGATTACTTTGAGTGCCAAGGCATTGGATTCATACGCACTATCGCCTATGTAAACAGGTATAGGGGGTATGTAGGCCAGAACGGAGTCGAAGGCTGTAACTGTCCAGCATATCGACACTCGGTGATTGCGCCCCCCGTCCAGTGCCGTAGCCTTTCGTTCTATAAACTCCACCAACTCCACGCCGTCAGCCAAAGGTTGCTCTGGTTGCCATTGTGGAAAGCTTGGCATGAGGGCGCTGTCGCAGTCAACAGACAAGGTCAGCTTTCGCTGTTCACCTACGAGCATCTGAGGCTCATCTAGTTCAGCCTTGACTGTCACTTGCGCTGTAGCCGAAGAGCATACAGCTGCCAGAAGCAGCATTATGTTTTGTAATGTCTTTCTAATCATGTGCGTTGGGCAAATAGATTGCGGAGTGCGGATACATAGTCTTGGTCTGTACGCACGCTGATGTGGTCAACATTGCTGCGGGTGAAGGTATCTTGCAAGCGGCTGCGGTGCTGATTCCACCAACGAGCATGTGCCATACGGATGCTCTTCCGTGAAGTGTCCACCCATTGGCGGTGGCCTGTCTCGGCATCCTCCATCAGCATCAGCCCTACATTGGGTAGCTCTGCCAATCGTCTGTCATAGACCTGTATGGCAACTACATCGTGTTTGCGATTGGCTATGGTTAGCGTCTGGCGGTAGTCACGCTCATCGATGAAGTCGGAGAAGAGGAAACAAGTGCAACGGCGTTTGATTACTTGTGTCAGATACTCTACAGCCATGCCTACATTGGTGCTGCGGCCTTCAGGCTTGAACTCCAGAAGCTCGCGAATGATGTAAAGTATGTGCTTTCGACCTTTTTTCGGCGGTATGAACTTTTCTATCTTGTCAGTAAAGAACACCACTCCAATCTTGTCGTTGTTTTGAATTGCACTGAATGCCAAGGTTGCTGCAATCTCTGTCATGAGGCTGCGTTTGGTCTGAACGGTAGTTCCAAAGTCCAGGCTGCGACTCATGTCCACGAGCAACATAACAGTCAGCTCTCGTTCCTCCTCATATACCTTCACAAACGGGCGGTTGAAGCGTGCTGTTACGTTCCAGTCTATGTCGCGTATGTCATCGCCATACTGGTACTCGCGCACTTCACTGAATGTCATACCCCTGCCCTTGAAGGCTGAGTGGTACTCGCCTGCAAAGATGTTGTTTGACAGACCTCGTGACTTAATCTCAATCTGCCTAACACGTTTTAGTAACTCGGAAGTTTCCACAGAACGAAATAAATATACGATTAAGGCACTTCAACCTTGTTGAGAATCTTGCTTACAATCTCCTCGCTGCTCACATTGTTGGCTTCTGCCTCGTAGGTGAGTCCGATGCGGTGGCGCAGTACGTCGTGAGCCACAGCTCGTACATCCTCAGGGATAACATAGCCGCGACGCTTGATGAAGGCGTAGGCACGAGCTGCCAGAGCGAGGTTGATTGTGGCACGTGGAGAACCGCCAAACTCTATGTAGTCTTTCAGCTCTGCGAGGTTGTAGTTTGCGGGATAGCGTGAGGCAAACACGATGTCGGCAATGTACTGTTCGATCTTCTCATCGAGATATACTTGACGCACCACCTGACGTGCTTCGATAATCTCCTTGGTGGAGAGTACGGGCTTGACTTCTGTGCGCTCGCCGCTGATGTTCTGTCTCAATATGCGCTTCTCTTCTTCCAACTTGGGATAGTCAATCACCACCTTGAGCATGAAACGGTCCACCTGTGCCTCTGGCAATGGATAGGTACCTTCTTGCTCTATGGGGTTCTGTGTTGCTAACACGAGGAAGGGCTTGGGCAGGGCAAAGGTCTGTTTGCCTATAGTAACCTCGCGCTCCTGCATGGCTTCCAGCAGTGCGCTCTGCACCTTGGCTGGTGCACGATTTATCTCATCAGCCAGTACAAAGTTGGCGAACACAGGCCCTTGTTCCACCATGAAGCGTTCCTCCTTCTGAGAGTATATCATAGTGCCAACGACATCGGCTGGCAGCAGGTCGGGGGTGAACTGTATGCGGCTGAACTTGGCATCCACCAGTTGTGCCAATGTCTTGATAGAGAGTGTCTTTGCCAGACCAGGTACACCTTCTAGCAGCACGTGACCATCGCTGAGCAAACCTATCAGCAGTGACTCTACAAGGTGGCGCTGTCCCACTATGACCTGATCTATACCCGAAATAAGGTTTGTAACAAAACCGCTTTGTTGTTCTATGCGCTCATTCAGCGCACGAATGTCTAAAGACTCTGCCATTGTATCTTGATGTTGAATAATTATTTTGTGATGTTAATCTTGTTCTTTCTTGACCAAATCAGGTATGATGAGCTGTTGGTCGGGTTGTATGTGGTTGGGGTTGTCTATACCGTTCATCTTACATATATATATGTATAGGTCTTTGTCGCGGTAGTATTTTATTGCGATGTTGAGAAGTGTCATGCCAGGCTTTGCCACCACAGTGTCGCGGATACCTACGATGTAGTAGTCGCCTTCCTCAATCTGCGGGTAGGCCAGTGTCTCTGGTGGAGCTTGCTGTTTTGATGATGCTTGTACAGCTTCTGCTATGGTGTCCTTGGTTGGTGTCTCAAGCTCTTGCTTGACAGGGATCGGTTGTTCCATCTGTGGACGCATGAAATAGCCTGCGCAGAACCCGATGATGAATATCACGCATGCAGCAAGGCACAAAAGTATAGTGCGCATGCAACCGCTTTTCTTCTCACCCTCTGCAGCTACTGACTCCGATGTTACTGTCTCTGCAGCAACTGGCTCTGACGTCTCAACAATTGCCGCTGGTGCCGCTGGCTCGTTGTCATTTGCCATTGTCTCATTTGTTGTGACTTCAGCCTCAGCAGGGGCGGCTTCAGCTATGGCTACAACTTCGGCAGGTGCATCTACTGTTGCCTCTGCTTCTTCTGTCACCTCCGTTGTAACTTCTTCCACGGCAGGAGCAGCCTCTTCAGCTATTGGCTCGGGTTGTATTCCTTCTGCAGGCTCCTCTGTGGGGATGTTGTCTGTGGAAACTGTCTCAGGCTCTGGTGTCACAGTCGGCTCTGGTGCTGCGGCTACCTCTATGTCTTCTGATAGACGTGTGTCGTCTGTCAGTCCTTCTTCCATTCGTGCTATATCCGTGCCTTCGTTAAGAAGTACAGTTTCGAAGCTGGCAAACGGACGATTGATGATGTCTCGGAGATTGGCTTCAGGGGTGAATGACACCTTGGCGTGTGACGCAATCTCATAGCGTTCACCAGTGTTGACATTAACGCTAGAGCGAGAACTTACATCGATTATTTTGAAGGTTCCTAATCCGCGTGTCTTGACGAGGTTCTCTTTTAGCAGCCCACTTCCTATGACAGCGAAGAACTGTGCGGTGAACTGTTCGGCATCAGCTATGGGTATGTCAGCCCTCTGAGCTAATAACGTTGCCAGTTCGGCTTGCAGAATTCGTTTATCCATTAGTGTTCTCACCTCCTTTCTGCACAAGCTCCTTCATTGCTACAGCCGGACGGAATGCGAGCGTCAGGCGTGGTGGCACCAATAGTCGTTGTCCAGTTGCCGGGTTAACCATAACCCTCTCCAGTTTCTTTCGTACCTCAAAGGTTCCAAAGTTGGGAATGGTGATGCTGTTGCCATCCTCCAGTTGTGCTGTCATCTCTGCTGTCAAGGCATTGGCCAGGGACTGCGTGTCCTTTGCCGTCATGCCTACACGTGTAGCCAGCTCAGATATAAATTCCTTGTTATTCATTTGATGTATATAGTCTTGCGTAGAGATCAAAATCGTCGTTGCCTGTTATGGTGGCTTGTATGAACTGTCCCACTTGTATGTCAGGCGCATCTGTGGTTAATATCAGTACTTCGGGATCAACTTCAGGTGAGTCAAACTCTGTGCGTCCCACCCAGTAGTCGCCTTCTTTCCGGTCTACGACAACTGTCATTGTCTGTCCAACCTTCTCGGCCTGCACCTCTTCGGAGATACGTTGCTGTAGGCGCATGAGTTTTGACAGACGTGTCTGCTTAACCTCATCAGGGATGTCATCGCTGTAATGGGTCGCACTGTATGTGCCTTCCTCTTCAGAGTAGGCAAAAGCACCCATGCGCTCAAATCTTGCCTGACGAGTGAAGTCCAGCAACTCCTGGAAGGCTGCCTCGTCCTCGCCTGGATGCCCCACCATGAGTGTTGTGCGGATGTGTATGTCAGGCACAGCTTCGCGTATGCGTTGAAGGAGTTGGACGGTTTCAGCCTTTGTGATGTGGCGGTGCATGGTCGATAGCACGGGATCGGCAATATGCTGTAGGGCGATGTCCAGATAGCGGCAGACGTTGTCGCGTCGGCGCATCACATCAAGCACATCCATCGGGAAGTCGGTGGGGTAGGCATAGTGGAGTCGTATCCACTTCACGCCTTCAATGTCTGCCATTTTGTCAATCAGCTCTGCCAACGCACGACGGTGATAGATGTCAAGTCCATAGTAGGTCAGTTCCTGAGCTATGACCTGAAATTCATGTACACCCTGTGCCACCAGTTGTCGCACCTCATCCAGAATGTCTTCCATTGGTCGGCTTTTGTGCTGACCTGTGATTATTGGTATGGCACAGTAGGCGCAATGCCTGTTGCATCCTTCAGAAATCTTGATGTAGGCGTAGTGTGATGGCGTGGTTATAGTGCGTCCAGGTGTCAGCGCATTGTCCCATGCGTGTCCGAGCCGTGTAAGTATGCCTTTATAGTCAAACTTTCCGTACCATCCGTCCACCTCTGGCAGTTCAGCTTTCAGCTCCTCAAGATAGCGCTGGGATAGGCAGCCCATGACAAAGAGCTGCTTCAACTGGCCAGTAGCTTTGCGCTGTCCCTGCTGGAGTATCATGTTGATGCTCTCCTCCTTGGCATCGCCTATGAAACCGCATGTATTGATGATGGCTATCTCGCCGCGAGGCTCCTCGGCATCATGTGTCACCGTGTAGCCAGCATGCTGCAGCTGTCGCATCAGCCGTTCTGAGTCCACGAGGTTCTTGGAGCAGCCGAGGGTTATAAGGTCAACCTTATTATTCATTTGAAGAAGCTTTCCACGAAGTCTTTTCGGTTGAACGGTTGCAGGTCGGTCATGCCCTCACCAAGTCCAATGTAGCGTACGGGTATCTTGAACTGGTCGGAGATGCCAATTACCACTCCGCCTTTGGCCGTGCCGTCTAGCTTGGTTATAGCCATTGAGGTGACATCTGTTGCTGCTGTGAACTGCTTGGCTTGTTCGAAGGCGTTCTGTCCTGTGCTGCCGTCCAGCACGAGCATCACATCATGTGGGGCGTCAGGCACCACCTTTTGCATAACACGCTTGATTTTCGACAACTCGTCCATCAGTCCTTTTTTGTTGTGCAGTCGCCCTGCGGTGTCTATCAGCACCACGTCAGCGTTGTTGGCAACAGCCGAGCTGAGCGTGTCGAAAGCCACGCTGGCGGGGTCGCTGCCCATCTGCTGTTTCACCACAGGTACTCCCACGCGCTCACCCCAGATGACTATCTGCTCCACGGCTGCGGCACGGAACGTGTCGGCAGCACCGAGCATCACTTTCAAGCCAGCCTGTTTGAACTGGTAGGCCAGTTTGCCAATGGTTGTTGTCTTGCCAACGCCGTTGACTCCAACCACCATTATGACGTATGGCCGTTTGTCTTCGGGGATGTTGAAGCCCTCGGTGTCGCTGCTGTTGTTCTCTGTCAGCAGGGCAGCTATCTCCTCACGTAGTATCTTCTGTAGCTCGTTTGTGCTTACGTATTTATCGCGAGCCACACGTTCCTCTATGCGATGGATAATGTTTAGTGTGGTCTCTACGCCTACATCGCTCGTAACCAGAACTTCCTCCAGGTCGTCGAGAACATCGTCGTCCACCTTGCTCTTGCCTGCAATTGCACGTGTCAGTTTGCCAAAGAAACTCTCTTTGGTCTTCTCCAACCCTTTGTCAAGAGTCTCTTGCTGTTCCTCCTTGTTCTTGCTGAAGAAATTGAAAAATCCCATTCTTGTATAGTGTTTATTGATTGTCTTTTTCGTTAATTGGCCGCAAAATTACTCAAAACAATCTATTTCATCGGCACAAAGCACTTGCTATTAAGATTAATTAAACCAATCAAACGTAACAAACAAAAAAACAACTTACGGAGAATGCAGGATAAAGGGAAAGTCATTATCTTTGAGGCACGATACAAAAATCTACCTATTATGCGAAAACTATTTTTTCTACTTCTGGTTGCTGTCATGATGTCGTCATGCAGCAAGACCGATAATGCATCGCCTTTTGTCAGACAGGCTGATGGACGTCTATGGCTGGGCGACAAGGAATATCGTTTCGTAAGCACCAACATGTGGTATGGTGCGTTGATGGCTTCAGAAGGACAAGGCGGTGACAGAGCGAGGCTTTGTAGTGAGCTGGACACGCTACATGCTCTCGGATTTGACAACCTGCGTGTGCTTGTTGGAGCTGAAGGCGAGGAATATATATCCGGTCAGGTTTGGCCAACGTTGCAGCTGGCAGCGGGAGAGTATAATGACACCTTGCTAGTTGGATTGGATTATCTGCTACAGCAGATGCAGCTACGAGGTATGAAGGCTGTGCTTTACATGAATAATGCGTGGATGTGGAGTGGGGGATATAGCTACTACCTGCAGCTCGCTGGCTGTGGTCCGTCACCAATAGATATGGAAGACTTCGATGGATATGTTGCCTACGCAGCCCAGTTCTCTTCAAATGCCAAGGCAAAGCAGATGTATCTTGACAATGTGCGACATATAGTCACACGTACTAACAGTCTTACAGGTGTGGCATACGCAGATGACCCGACTATTATGGCGTGGCAGCTTTGCAACGAACCGCGTCTGTTCTGTGATACCCTCAAGGCCGAGTTTGCCGAGTGGCAATCTCAGGCAACGGCTCTCATACGCAGTCTTGACAGCAACCATCTAATCTCTACGGGTGGTGAAGGACTAGTTGGCTGTAGCTTTGATGCCGAGCTGCTGCAACAGATATGCTCTGATCCCAATGTTGACTATATCACAGTACATATTTGGCCCGCGAATTGGGGATGGGCGCGTCGTGATGCTTTAGACGAAGATCTCGACTCTGCCTGCATCTTGACCACTGACTACATCAATCAGCATCTATCCCTCAGTCGTGAACTGCACAAGCCTATAGTGATAGAGGAGTTTGGCTATCCGCGTGACAGTTTCAGCTTTAGCCCATCATCAACTACAACCCTGCGTGACCGCTTCTACCGCCATATTGTTGATGCCTTCCATTCCAACCCTGAGATAGCCGGTCTAAACTTCTGGGCTTGGGGTGGAGTTGTCACAGCACGTCACGAGATGTGGCAACCCTTCGACCCGTTTATGGGCGACCCTCCACAGGAACCGCAAGGCCTCTACTCTGTGTTCGCCTCCGACACGTCAACAATCAGGGCTTTAACCAAATAGCTTACACTCACACCTTAAACTGGGATGCGTTGTCATTAATAAGAGGCTGTGGCATAATACAAAATCAACCTTTTCACAACTAATTAGAAGACGAATTGGACGAATCCCATAAACATCCGTCTAAGAGACTCCTCAATAATTCGGATAATCGGTGTAATTCGTTGTAAAGAACAATCAAGAGGCTGCGTCATGTATTTTGACACAGCCTCCATTATGTTGGCAAAGGTAAGAAGAATTCAAACAGCGTGATGTATGAATCTGTTCACACTTGTGAATATCTAAAGTCACAAGTGTGAACAGCTAAATTCACTAGAGTGAATATCTAAATTCACAAGTGTGAACAGATTCATACATCACGCTGTTTGAATTCATATAGCGGCATGAAGTATGTCAATCGCCAGCATGGAGGATTGAATAGCGCTGGAAGATCTGCTTGTAGGCTTCGGCTGTCAATTCACGGTTGTGCCAGCTTTCATTTGCTGGAGTGTGTCGCAGGCTTGTTTGACGGAGCAGATGTCTCGAATGAGCATGGAGCGGCGGTTGTTGACCTCTTCCAGCTGACAGTTGGCAGCATGGAGACTGTAATAGGCTATGACCTGATCGAAGGCTGGACTCTGGAAGAAGGGGGAGGACGGGTCGTTGACGAAGTAGAGGCGCATGCGGTGGTTCTTGAGGATGATGCGTTCAGCCCCGAAGTACTTGCCGAGCTGTCGCAGTTCGACTACGCGGATCAGCTCTTCTCCCTCTAGGGGTATGGTTCCGAAACGGTCGGTCATGCGCTGGCGGAATGCCTCGACGGCTTCAGGTCGCTCAAGCTGGTCGAGTTCGCGGTAAAGCAGCATGCGCTCTGAGGCCGTGGGTACGTAGGTGTCGGCAAAGAACATTGGAAGGTCGCTCTCCAATAGGCATTCATCAACGAAGGCATCGCCGCTTGTGATCTCACCCGACTGCACCTGCTCGGCATACAGGTCCTTGAACTCATCGTTCTTCAGTTCCTTGACAGCCTCTGAGAGTATCTTCTGGTAGGTCTCGTAGCCGAGGTCGGCTATGAAGCCGCTCTGCTCTGAGCCTAGCAGGTTGCCTGCGCCTCGGATGTCGAGGTCTTGCATGGCTATGTGTATGCCGCTGCCGAGGTCGGAGAAGTTCTCTATGGCCTGTAGGCGTCGGCGAGCCTCTGGGGGCAGCCCTCCCAGCGGTGGTGCCAGTAGATAGCAGAACGCTTTCTTGTTGCTGCGCCCAACGCGTCCGCGCATCTGATGGAGGTCGCTGAGTCCGAACTGATGGGCTGAACAGATGATGATGGTGTTGGCGTTGGGTATGTCGAGTCCGCTCTCTATGATGGTGGTTGAGATGAGTACGTCGTAGTCGTATGCAGCGAAGTCCATCATCACCTGTTCCAGCTGGTCGGAGGCCATGCGCCCATGCCCTGTTGCCACTCGTGCATCCGGCACATAGCGGTGGATGATAGCCTCGAGGTCGGGTAATGAGCTGATGCGGTTTGAGACGATGAACACCTGTCCGTTGCGACTCATCTCGAAGCGGACGGCCTCGGCTATCACTTCGGGCGAGAACGAGTGGACCTCTGTCTGGATGGGGTAGCGGTTGGGCGGCGGTGTCTGAATGACGCTGAGGTCGCGTGCGCCCATGAGCGAGAACTGGAGTGTGCGCGGGATGGGCGTGGCGGTGAGTGTGAGCGTATCGACGTTGACCTTCATCTGACGCAGTTTCTCCTTGGTGGCCACTCCGAACTTCTGTTCCTCATCGATGATGAGCAGCCCGAGATCCTTGAACTTGACGTTCTTGCCGATGAGCTTGTGTGTTCCCACGAGGATGTCTATACGTCCCGCTTCGAGGTCGGCCAGCAGCTCGCGTGTCTGCTTAGGAGAGCGGGCGCGTGTGAGGTAGTCAACCCGTACAGGGAGGTCGCGCAGTCGGTCGCTGAAGGTGTGGTAGTGCTGGTAGGCGAGTATGGTGGTAGGAACAAGAACGGCCACCTGCTTGCTGTCGGCAGCAGCCTTGAATGCAGCCCTCACAGCCACCTCAGTCTTTCCGAAGCCCACGTCCCCGCATACGAGCCGATCCATCGGACGCCGTTTCTCCATGTCGGCTTTCACGTCGGCTGTCGCTCTGAGCTGGTCGGGTGTGTCCTCATAGAGGAAGCTGGCCTCCAGCTCATGCTGAAGGTAGCTGTCGGGGCTGAACTTGAAGCCCTGTTGCTCGCGCCGCTGGGCATAGAGCCGTATGAGGTCACGGGCTATGTCCTTGATTTTCGTCTTGGTGCGCTCCTTCATGCGCTCCCAGGCTCCTGTGCCGAGTCGGCTGATGCGTGGCGGTTCACCCTCCTTGCCCTTGTATTTCGACACCTTGTGGAGGGCGTGGATGGAGACATACACCACGTCGTCGCGCTCGTAGATCAGCTTGATCATCTCTTGCATAGTCCCGTTCTGTTGCGGCACGTGTACCAAACCTCCAAAACGTCCTATGCCGTGGTCGATGTGAACGATGTAGTCGCCGATGTTGAACTCCTGCAATTCCTTCAGCGTCAGAGCCACCTTGCCGCCACGTGCCCGCTCACTGCGCAGGCTATACTTATGGAAACGGTCGAATATCTGGTGGTCGGTCAGGAGGCAGATGCCAAGGGTGTTGTCGGTGAAGCCCGCATGGAGCGTCTTGCTTATAGGTTTCAGGGCGGCTCGCATCTGCTCTCCGTCCTTCCAGCTCTCTACGATTGCAGCGATGCGCTCTATCTGTTTCTGCGAGTCGGCCAGGATGAATATGTCCTGTCCCAGCTGGATGCAATTCTGTATGGCCGCCTGAAGTAGGTCGAAGTTCTTGTGGAAAACAGGTTGGGGCGTTATGTTGAACTCGATTTTCACCTTCGGTTTGCGGTCGAGACTCTGTGAGAACCAAAGCTGACGGAACCCTCCAGCGGCTTCCTGCCATGTTGCTCCATCCACCAGCCAGTCATCTATTTTCAGCACCTGCTGTCCTGCCACAGCCTGTTCCTCAATAAGTGTCTGACGTGCGAAACCTTGTTTGTAGGCTTGGTCAATGCTGTCAGCCACATAAGTAGGACTTTTGCATACGATGACTGTGTTGGATGGTAGGAGAGAGGTCAGTGTAACACGTGTACCCTCAGAATCGTCCAGCGCAGGCACCAGCACTATTTCAGTTTTGCGCTCCCGACTCAGCTGTGTCTCAACCTCAAAGCTGCGGATGCTGTCGATCTCGTTGCCGAAGAAGTCAATGCGGAACGGGTACTCATTGGCGTAGGAGAAGACATCCACAAGCGAACCGCGCACAGCAAACTGCCCCGGCTCATAGACATAATCTGTACGTTGGAATCCGAACTCCAGCAACGTCTGCTCCACAAAGGCGATGTCAACGTGTTCACCTTTATGCAGGGCAAGAGTGTTCTGCTGCATTTTCTCCCGTGTCACCACACGCTCTGCCACAGCCTCAGGGTGTGACACTATGAAGAGCTGTTCTGTGCTACCGGCTCCAATACGTGCAAGAACCTCAGTACGCAAAATCTCATTGGCAGCATCCCGTTGCCCAAACTTTACGGCTCTGCGGAATGATGACGGGAAAAACAGAACCCGCTCATCGCCCAGCAGCTGCACCATGTCGTGATAGAAATAGCCTGCCTCGTCGGCGTCGTCAAGCACAAACAGCAAGGGTGGCACATCGCTTAGCGAGGCGAAAGCCAGTGCTGTGGCTGAGGCCTGGAGTCCTGTCACCTGCACCGCCCACGCCTCATCATTCAACAACGCCTGCTGAAGCTTCTTGACCTTAGGGTGTTTCGTGTAGCGCTCTCTCAGCTCTTTTATGTCCATGTCGGGGGGTAATTAGTGGACCTTCACACTCATCTCTCCAACCTTCACGATGACCATCTTCTCGCTGGTCTCCGCCTGAACCCTCGTTACGCCTTCGGTTGCTGTGGCCTTGCTGATGAGCTTGCCGCTGAGGTCATAGACACTAATCGCTGTCCCGGCCTTCGCACCTTCAATCGTCAACACACCGCCTTCGCGCTGTATCAGCACAGGCATCGCCTTAACCTTCGTCACTCCTGTTAAATCACTTTCCTCAATATTATTGAACTCCTTCCAACCATCTGTCGCCTTGTATTTGTCAATGGTGCCTTGAGGGACGTACAGCGTGGCATTATTAAAGGTGTTTTTGCTGAAAGTGCTATAAGAATAATAATTTTTCCCTTTAACAGCAAATGGCTCTTCAATCAACGAGACAATGGAATCAAGGTCACAACCATTGAACGCACCGTCTCCAATGCTCTTCACGCTGCTCGGGATGATCACGGAGGTCAGGCCGCTGCAATAAGAGAATGCATCTTCTCCAATGCTCGTAACACTGTTTGGAATGGTCACGGAGGTCAGGCTGCTGCAATTAGAGAATGCATCGTCTCCAATGCTCGTAACGCTTTTTGGGATGGTCACGGTGGTCAGACTGCTGCAAAAAGAGAACGCACCTTTTCCAATGCTCGTCACGCTGTTGCCGATGGTCACGGAGATCAGGCCGCTGCAGCTCTCAAACGCACAGTCTCCAATGTTCGTAACGCTTTTTGGGATGGTCACTGAGGTCAGGCCGCTGCAACCATAGAATGCATTGTCTCCTATTATCGTTACGCTGTTGCCGATTGTCATGGAGGTCAATCCGCTGCAATTCTTGAATGCAGCGTCTCCAATGTTCGTAACGCTGTTTGGAATGCTCACTGAGGTTAGGCCTCTGCAACCATTGAACGCCAACGAGCCTATGCTGGTCACACTGTTGGGTATGGTCACTGAGGTCAGGCGGCTGCAACCATCGAACGCACTATTATCAATGCGCGTCACCTTTAGCGTCTTTCCATTATAGGTCACTTCCTCGGGAATCACAACGGAGCCAGAATAGTTGTCATATCCAGACGTAACCTTCAGCTCCGTCTCATTATTGTATAAGGTATAATAAATCGTCACGCCATCCTCGTTCTTGACGGCAAAAGCGTAAGCCGCGTTGCTGGCGAAGCACATCATCAGTGCCATGAGTGCTACAAATAGACTATTTGTTTTCATGTCGATAACAGTATGTACATCAATCTTTCAAAATAATTCTTGAAAAAGTAAAAGGGCAAGACTCTTCAATGTGTTTTCGAGTCTTGCCCCTTACATTATAATATAATTGTTACTTGCTCAGGAACTCGTGCATCTCGTGGGCGGCCTTGCGTCCATCGCCCATTGCGAGGATTACGGTAGCTCCGCCGCGGACGATGTCACCTCCAGCGAAGATGGTAGGGATGTTCGACTGCATGGAGTCGTTGACTGCAATGGTGTTCTTGCGACCCAGCTCCAGACCCTCGATGCTGCGAGGCACGATTGGGTTAGGCGATACACCTACAGCCACAATGGCCTGGTCAATCTCCAGGGTCTCGGTAGCACCTGGTATGGGTTGTGGAGAACGGCGTCCGCTGGCATCGGGTTCGCCCAGTTCCATCTTCTGGAGTACTACGCCACGAACAGCACCCTTCTCATCGGCAAGGTACTCAATCGGGTTGTGGAGGGTCATGAACTCAATGCCTTCCTCCTTTGCATGCTTAACCTCTTCCAGACGTGCTGGCATCTCGGCCTCGCTGCGACGATATACAATCCAAACCTTCTCGGCACCCAGACGCTTGGCTGTGCGGCAGCTGTCCATAGCTGTGTTACCGCCACCTACCACCATCACATGCTTGGCCTTGCGGATAGGTGTGTCTGTGGCAGGGTTGGAAGCATCCATCAGGTTCACACGGGTCAGATACTCGTTGCTTGACATCACGCCGTTGAGGTTCTCGCCGGGGATGTTCATGAAGTTGGGCAGACCTGCGCCGCTGGCCACGAAGATGCCTGCAAAGCCTTCGGCCTTCAGCTCGTCAACGGTGATGGTCTTGCCTATGATGCAGTCCTTCTGGAACTTCACGCCCATCAACTCTAGGTTGTGGATCTCCACATCAACGATGGCGTTGGGAAGACGGAACTCTGGAATACCATATTTCAGCACACCGCCAATCTCGTGCAGAGCCTCGAACACTGTCACTTCGTAGCCATACTTGGCCATATCGCCAGCGAAGCTCAATCCGGCAGGACCGGAACCTACAACGGCTATCTTCTTGCCGTTAGGTGCTGCACATTCGGGAACAGCGATGTTACCACTCTCGCGCTCGTAGTCGGCGGCGAAACGCTCCAGATAGCCTATAGCTACAGCAGGTTCGTTCATCTTCAGGTGTATGCATCGGCTCTCGCACTGCTTCTCCTGCGGGCAAACACGACCACAGACGGCAGGCAGGGCTGAGGTACTCTTCAGCACTCGTGCGGCACCGAGAATGTTTCCGCGCTCGATGTTCTTGATGAACGATGGTATCTGGATATTAACAGGGCAGCCTTCCATACATGTGGGCTTAGCGCAGTCAAGACAGCGCTTGGCTTCACGCTGTGCCTGTTCGAGAGTGAGACCTTGATTCACCTCCTCGGTGCGGGTAGTGGCACGATATACAGGGTCGAGTTCTGGCATCACCACACGCTCAATGGCTGTGCGCTCCTTTGCCTTCATAGACTTGCGCAGCTCTTCGCGCCAAGGTGCATTGCGGTCGGTGAGAGAGCCGCCCTCTTCCTCTCCCTTGAGGGAGGGGCTTGTCTCTGGAGTGTGAGTAGATGGATAGACCGCGCCTGCCACCTTCCCTTCCTCATGGGCGGGGGTTGGTTTGTTCATTGCCGCCATCTCCTCTTCCTTGAATGCGCCCATACGTTTGAGCATCTCGTCGAAATCGACCTCGTGTCCGTCGAACTCAGGGCCGTCCACGCAGACGAAGCGTGTCTTGCCACCTACGGTTATGCGGCATGCACCGCACATACCGGTACCATCCACCATGATGGTGTTGAGTGATACATCGGTAGGTACATTATATTTCTTTGTGAGCAGGCAGCAGAACTTCATCATGATGGCAGGTCCAATGGCGAAGCACTTATCAACCTTCTCGCGCTGGATAACCTGTTCAATGCCAACGGTCACTACGCCCTTTTGGCCGTATGAGCCATCGTCTGTCATGATGATTACATCGTCGGAGTGCTTGCGAACCTCGTCTTCCAATATGATAAGGTCTTTGCTGCGGCCAGCCAGTACACTGATTACCCTGTTACCGGCAGCTTTCAGCGCTTTGATGATGGGCAGCATGGGTGCAACGCCTACACCGCCACCAGCGCAAACCACGGTGCCGAAGTTCTCAATGTGTGTGGCTTTGCCAAGAGGACCAACCAGGTCTGTTATCTCGCTGCCAACAGGCAGGTCGCAAAGTTTGGTGGAGCTGTAGCCCACTTTCTGCACTACGAGAGTAATGGTTCCGGCCTTGGTGTCGGCATCTGCAATTGTAAGAGGTATGCGTTCCCCTTTCTCACCCACACGCACAATGACGAAATGTCCAGCCTTGCGTGCTTTGGCTATCAACGGTGCTTCAACAACTAGTTTGAATACTTTGTCGGAGAACTGCTCCTTTGCTACAATCTTGTTCATTCTTCTATCGGTTTATTGTATTGTGTTGCAATTTGGCTGCAAAATTACGCAACATTTCGCATTTGACCGTCGTTTTAATGTCAATTTCGTGCTTTTACCCCTTCATTTTTCGTTTTGTTTTGTTTGCAATAAGTAAACGGTATATCTTTGTGCAAAATCTTATTTGCGTTATGGAACAAACAATGGTTTATCAGATATGTGGCTGGATAGCTAGCATCGGAATGGTGCTGGGTTATTTGCCTCAAGCCATACAGACGATACGTACACGGAATACTGATGGAATTGCGTTGCCAACATTCCTTATGATGGGCATTGGTGGAGCATGCTTCATGCTTCAAGGCTTGCTTCACGAACCAGACATTATCTGGTCACTCTTCATCACCAACCTCATCACTACTACCTGTTCCGTCATTGTCTTTAGTATAAAGGTTTATAACGACTACTTCCAGAAGAAGGGCTAAACCAATAAAAGAAAACACCCACGATACCAGTTGGAATCGTGGGTGCTTTTCATTATGGATTAGACGTGTTATCCTCTAGTCCTTACTGATGTGCTGTCAGACTTATTAGTCGATGTGCTGTCGGCGGGAGCAACTGTGGTTGTGCTGTCAGTAGGAACAACTGTGGTTGTGCTGTCAGTAGGAACAACTGTGGTTGTGCTGTCAGTAGGAACAATTGTGGTTGTGCTGTCGGCAGGAGCAATTGTGGTTGTGCTGTCAGTAGGAACAACAGAGGTGCTGTCTTTCTGGTTTGTAGCAGTGCTGTCATTCGTGTTCTCCTGCTTGTTGTTGTCACGAGGAGTGATATCGTCCTCATCGTCACCACAAGCTGCGATTGTGAATGATGCAACGAAAAGGCTTGTAAGAAGCCAGAATGGTAGTCTTTTCATTAAATTGTTTATTTTGTGTAAGGTTAATATAAAGTAGGTGCCCATAATAAATATGGTAGCACCTACTTAAAAATGTATCAGTTCTATTGAACAATCAATTACTACTTGCCAAGCAGCAACTGCATCATCTCACAAGCGGCCTTTGCAACGCTGGTGCCAGGACCATAGATTGCGGCAACTCCTGCTTTGTAGAGGAAGTCGTAATCCTGTGCGGGGATGACACCGCCAGCAACTACCATGATGTCCTCACGACCCAGCTTCTTCAGCTCCTCTATGAGCTGTGGAATGAGGGTCTTGTGACCGGCTGCAAGTGAAGATGCACCAACGATGTTGACGTCGTTTTCAACTGCCTCGCGAGCAGCTTCGGCAGGTGTCTGGAACAACGGACCCATATCGACATCGAAGCCGCAGTCGGCATAGCCGGTGGCAACGACTTTTGCACCACGGTCGTGTCCGTCCTGACCCATCTTGGCCACCATGATACGAGGACGACGGCCCTCCTGCTTTGCGAACTCTTCGGTCAACTCACAGGCTTTCTTAAAGTCGGAGTCGTTCTTGCTTTCACTGCTATACACGCCTGAAATGGTTCTGATTACTGCTTTGTAACGTCCTACTACTGCCTCGCAGGCATCGCTGATTTCGCCAAGTGTTGCACGGTGTCCTGCTGCAGTTACAGCAAGGTCGAGGAGGTTGTTCTCGCTCTTCTTGCCATCGGCAAATTCCTGTACACACTTTGTGATAGCTTCAAGGTCTTTCTTGACCTGTTCCTCGTCGCGGTTTGCGCGGAGCTGCTTGAGGCTTTCTTCCTGCTGGAGACGGACAGCTGTGTTGTCGATCTCAAGGATGTCAATAGGATCTTCGTGGTCGAGACGATATTTGTTCACACCAACGATGGTTTGAATACCAGAGTCGATACGAGCCTGTGTGCGGGCAGCAGCCTCTTCGATACGCATCTTTGGCAGACCTGTCTCGATAGCCTTTGCCATACCGCCGAGCTTTTCGATTTCCTGAATGTGTTCCCAAGCCTTGAGGTACAGCTCCTGAGTGAGTTTTTCAACGTAATAGGAGCCTGCCCATGGGTCAATGTGCTTGCACACCTGTGTCTCGTTCTGAATGTAGATCTGAGTGTTACGTGCGATACGTGCACTGAAGTCGGTAGGCAGAGCGATGGCTTCGTCGAGAGCGTTGGTGTGGAGCGACTGAGTGTGACCCAGCACGGCAGCCATAGCCTCGATGCAGGTACGACCAACGTTGTTGAACGGGTCTTGCTCGGTGAGAGACCAACCAGATGTCTGAGAGTGTGTGCGGAGAGCCATTGACTTTGGGTTCTTGGCACCGAAGCTCTTCACAATCTTTGCCCACAGCAGACGACCTGCACGCATCTTTGCAATCTCCATGAAGTGGTTCACACCGATTGCCCAGAAGAAGCTGAGGCGTGGTGCAAAGGCATCCACATCGATGCCTGCGTTGATGCCTGCACGGAGATAATCCATACCGTCAGCGAGGGTGTATGCCAGCTCGATATCGGCAGTAGCACCGGCTTCCTGCATGTGATAACCGGAGATGGAGATGCTGTTGAACTTAGGCATCTTCTGAGATGTGTACTCGAAGATGTCGGCGATAATCTTCATTGAGAAGGCTGGTGGGTAGATGTAGGTGTTACGCACCATGAACTCCTTGAGGATATCGTTCTGAATCGTACCAGCCATCTCTTCAAGCTTTGCACCCTGTTCAAGACCTGCGTTGATGTAGAAAGCCAAAATTGGCAGCACACCGCCGTTCATTGTCATGCTGACGGACATCTTGTTCAAGGGTATGCCTGCGAACAAAACCTTCATGTTCTCCAGCGAGCAGATGCTCACACCAGCCTTACCAACGTCGCCTACAACACGGGCGTTGTCGGGATCGTAGCCGCGGTGTGTGGGAAGGTCGAAGGCCACGGAAAGTCCTTTCTGGCCACTGGCGAGGTTACGACGATAGAATGCGTTAGACTCCTCGGCTGTGGAGAAACCAGCATACTGGCGGATTGTCCACGGACGGAAGGGATACATCATTGAGTACGGGCCACGGAGGAACGGCGGGATACCGGCAGCGAAGTCCAGATGTTCCATGCCTTCGAGGTCTTCTTTTGTATATACGGGCTGGATGTCAATTTGCTCAGGAGTCTTCCAGTTGGCTGTAATGCCATTCTCCTTCTGCCATTGCTGACCATTCTTCTGTTCGATGCCAGCAAATATGTCTATGCTCTTAAAATCAATGCGTGCCATAATCAGATACCAAGTTTAGCGTTCAACTCTTTCAGCGTCTTGAGCTGGTCAACACGCACATGAATGAAGTTCTCGATGCCGGCGGCCTTGAGGTCTTCCGAGCAAGCGGGTGCGCCTGCGATGATGAAGATTACTTTTGGGTCGGCAGCTTTGAGGGCGTTGAAGGCGGGTACACCATATTCAGCGTATTCGTCATCGCTAGAGCAAAGTACCACGATGTCGGCACCAGCCTTGACAGCTGCCTCAACTCCTTCCTCAACAGTTGGGAAACCGAGGTTGTCGATAACCTTGTAGCCAGCGGCAGCGAGGAAGTTGCAGCTGAACTGTGCACGTGCCTGACGCATAGCCAGGTTACCAATGGTAAGCATGAAGGCAACGGGCTGCTTGGCAGCTTTCTCTGTGGTGAGGCGCAGGGTCTCGAAGTCGGATGCCAGACGTGAGGTCTTGAGAGCTGGGATTGTAGCCTCTTCAGAACCACAGCAATGAGAACACTTGGGTTCCAATGGTTCTTTGCCTTCGCTTGTCTCGGTAAAGTTTGGGAACTGGTTGGTACCCAACAGGAACTCCTTGCGCTTGCCAGCGTTGGCGTGGCGGGAGGCGTCTGTCTCGTTAAGAGCTTTCTGTATTGAGCCGGAGAGAGATGCGGCGAGGAAACCGCCTTCTTCCTCAACGGCGAGGAAGAGCTTCCAAGCTTGTTCTGCAATAGCCTTTGTCAGTTCCTCAACGAAGTAGGAACCACCAGCAACGTCAACAATCTTGTCGAAGTGGCACTCTTCCTTCAGCAGCAGCTGTTGGTTGCGTGCTATGCGTTCTGCGAAGTCTGTTGGAGCCTCATAGGGAGCGTCGAATGGTGTAACGACAACGGAGTGGACACCTGCCAGCGTTGCACTCATGGTCTCTGTCTGAGAGCGGAGCATATTCACATAGCTGTCGAACAGTGTCATGTTGTAGGTTGTGGTTGTGGCGTTGATGACCATCTTGCAAGCGCAGTCGCACTTTGGCTGGTACTGCTTCACAATCTGTGCCCACAGCATACGTGCGGCGCGGAACTTGGCAATCTCCATGAAGTAGTTGCCGCCGATTCCCATGTAGAACTTGATTTTCTTGGCTGCGAGGTCAACATCTACGCCAGCATTTATCAGCTGCTCCAGATACTCCTTACCCCAGGAGAGAGCGTAGCCAAGCTCCTGATAGACGTAGGCACCGCTGTTGGCGAGCGTCTCGGAGTGTACCATCACGCAGCGAATGCCGGGATAGTCCTTCAGCTTCTCAACGAGCTGCGGAGCGATGGTCAGTTTGGCTGAGGTGTCCTTGCCCTTGACAAGAATCTTCTCGATGGGGTCGAAACCTATGCCGCCAACGAGCTTTGCCTTGTCGTAGCCTTTTTTGTCGTAATAGGCCAGCAGGATGTCGGTCAGTTCGAGTACATGATTGACACATGTGCGGAAGCTGATCTCCACGCATTCGCAGTAGATGCCTTCGAGCAGTGTCTCGATGTTCTCCTTGTTGACCATATCTCCAGGGATACGGAAGCCCAGAGAGTCGATGCCGCGGTTCAGAATGTCCAGTGCCTTGGCATTAGCCTCCTTGGGGTCTGTGACTTTGATGTTCTGGCGAACATACCACTGGTTGTCGGCTTTCTTGTTGCCTCGGACAAATGGGAATTCTCCTGGAAGAGCATTCACGAGGGGCAACTTGTCAACGTCCTCTTTGCGGTAGAAGGGTTGCATGGAGAAGCCTTCTGTGGTTCTCCACACCATTTTCTTCTCGTAATCTGCACCCTTGAGGTCAACCTCAATCTTGTCGCGCCATTCTTGCGCGGTAGGGGCAGTGAAGTCAGAGAAGAGTTTTTCTTTACTATCTGTCATATTTGTTTATAAAAAAGTGTTGTTTGGCTAATGGGGCAAATGGGCCTTATGAGCCTTATAGGGCTAATAGGGTTCCTATCTGAAGGAGTCTGTTAATAGCTTGATTTCAATATATGGCGCTATGCGCTCATAGAGTATGTTATAGACGGCATCAAGGATGGGCATGTTGACGTGGAGGTGGCGGTTGATTTCCTTCATGCACTTGCAGCCGAAGTAGCCCTCGGCAATCATCTCCATCTCTATCTGTGCACTCTTGACGCTATATCCCTGACCTATCATGGTGCCGAAGATACGGTTGCGTGAGAACTGGCTGTAGCCAGTCACGATGAGGTCGCCCATATATACGCTTTCGAAGATGCTGCGCTGTATGGGGTGAACGGTGGCAAGGAAGCGGTTCATCTCCTGGACGGCATTTGACATCAGCACTGCCTGGAAGTTGTCACCGTATTTTAATCCGCGGCATATACCGGCTGCTATAGCATATACGTTCTTGAGTACTGAGGCGTATTCGATGCCTATCACGTCGCGTGAGGTCTTGGTCTTGACATAGTCGGAGGCCATCATGTCGGCAAAGGCTCGTGCTTTCTGTTCGTCGGAACAGCCTACTGTGAGGTAGGTCAGCCGTCCCAGGGCTACCTCCTCTGCGTGTGAGGGACCTGCCACAACTGCCAGGTTCTCGTCCGGTACATTATATATATGGTGGAAATACTCGGAGCAAACGAGGTTCTCATCTGGTACAATACCCTTGATGGCTGTGACGCAGAACTTGTCGCGTAGGCGTACCTTGAGTTTCTTCAGATGCCCTTTGAGGTAGGGTGATGGTGTCACCCATACTAGGGCATTGCTCATCTCAACGGCTTCGTTGATGTCGGCGGTGAAGTGTATGCGGTCTATGTCGAAGTGTACGCTTGTGAGATATGCTGGGTTGTGTCCAAGACGTCGGAAGTCGTCTATTCGGTCTTGGCGACGGAGATACCAGACGATGCTGTCGTTCTTCTCCAGCATCATCTTGGCCATTGCTGTGGCCCAGCTGCCACCGCCCATTATTGCTATTTTTCCTATGCTGTCCACTTGGCAATATCGTCTTGTGACGGGCGTTCAATTTCCAGCTTGTATTTCTTGACTATCTCTATGATTTGCTGCTGTAGCTTGGCTGGCTGGACACCTTTCAGTGTTGACACAAGGTTGTAGCCAGCCTTGCGCAGGATGGGTATGATGTCTGTGGGGATGCCGAGGGCTTCGAACAGCTCGTCCTTGTCGCGTGGTGCCTTCACCTCTGGTTTCATCTGTGGGAAGAGCATCACCTCGCCGATGGCGAACTTGCCTGTGAGCAGCATAACCAGACGGTCGATGCCGATGCCAATGCCGAAGGTGGGGGGCATACCGTATTGGAGGGCGCGCAGGAAGTCCTGGTCGATAATCATGGCTTCATCGTCGCCTTTCTCGGACAGTCGCATCTGCTCCTTGAAGCGTTCCTCTTGGTCGATGGGGTCGTTGAGCTCGCTGTAGGCGTTGGCCAGCTCCTTGCCGTTCACCATCAGCTCGAAGCGCTCTGTGAGTCCTGGCTTGGAGCGGTGCATCTTGGTCAGGGGCGACATCTCCACTGGATAGTCGGTGATGAAGGTGGGCTGGATGAATGTACCTTCGCAGGTCTCACCGAAAATCTCGTCGATGAGCTTTCCTTTGCCCATTGTCTCATCAACCTCGATGCCGAGCTTCTTGGCCACGTCGCGTATCTCGTCCTCGTTCATCGGGTAGAGGTCGTAGCCCGTCTTCTCCTTGATTGCATCCAAGATGGGCAATCGGCGGAAGGGAGCCTTGAACGAAATGACGTTGCCGTCAATCTCCACTTCTGGCTTGCCGTTGACGGCTGTGCAAATCCGTTCCAGCATCTGCTCGGTGAAGCCCATGCCCCAGTTGAGGTCTTTGTAGCTGATGTACAGCTCCATGCATGTGAACTCTGGGTTGTGGGTCTTGTCCATGCCTTCGTTGCGGAAGTTCTTGCCCATCTCATATACGCCCTCGAAGCCGCCCACGATGAGACGTTTCAGATAGAGCTCTGTGGCGATACGCATATACATGTCCTGGTTCAGGGCGTTGAAGTGGGTCATGAAGGGTCGTGCGCTGGCGCCGCCCGGGATGTTTTGCAGGATGGGGGTGTCAACTTCGGTGTAGCCGGCATCGTCGAGAATGCGGCGCATGGTGCGGATGATGGTGGCTCGCTTAAGGAAGGTCTCCTTCACACCGTTGTTGACTATGAGGTCAACGTAGCGCTGGCGGTAGCGCAGCTCTGGGTCGTCGAAGGAGTCGAACACGTTGCCTTCAGCGTCTGTCTTCACTATTGGCAGTGGCTTGAGGCTCTTGCTCAGAACTGTCATCTCCATCACGTGAACGCTTATCTCGCCTGTCTTGGTGCGGAACACGTAGCCCTTCACTCCGATGAAGTCGCCTAGGTCAAGGAGCTTCTTGAAGACAACGTTATAGAGGTCCTTGTTCTCGTCGGGGCAGATGGCGTCGCGCTGGATATAGACCTGAATGCGTCCCTTGGAGTCCTGCAGCTCGGCGAATGCAGCCTTGCCCATGATGCGTTTGCTCATGATGCGGCCTGCCACGCTGACAATGCGGCTGTTCTCAGGCGTTGCAGCCTCGCGAACATCGTTGCCCTCCTCGTCCTTGCCTATGACAGGCAGGTCTATGAAGTTCTCGATTATGTCATTGCTCCAAGCTGTTACGGGGTATTCGGCAGCAGGGTAGGGATCTATGCCTAGATCGCGCAACTGCTGAAGGTTGTTGCGGCGTACAATCTCTTGTTCGCTCAGTTCCAGAACATTTAGGTTCATATCTAGTTGTGTGTTGTTTGCTGTTGCTTTTATCTTTGGCTGCAAAGTTACATAAAAAGGTGGAACGAGCCTCTTGTTTGACCAAATATAATTGTCAGAACTTTGGTTGATGCTGATTTTATTGAACCACAACGCCCCAATTCCTCGCTGGGTGTGAGAAATCGGGGCATGATATATTGTTGGGGATTTGGCTTACCAGAGAATTCTCCAATCGCCTTCTGTTGTGCGTCTGACTGTATAGTTCATTTTTTGTGTGTGGCCATCGGCATAGAAGTACTTGACTTCCACTTCGGCGCGGTCTTCGTCTTCGAAATCAGGGGTTACATCAATGATCTTGAAGCTCTCTATCCTCTCGTCGTCATCGGCTTTGTCGTTGCGCTTGGAGTTCTTCTCGATGTCGCGTGCACGGCGGGCCATCTCCCTCTCGCGCTTCTTGTCTGTGCCTTCCCATTCGCTCTCGTCATATTCGAATATCAGTTCAACGTATGTCTCACCATCTCCGTCGAGAGCAGCATCAAGGGCTTTCTTTACCACCCCCTCGGGGCTGTTGCTGCTGCAACTTGAGAGCATGATTGCAAATGCGGTTGCAGCCATAATGCTCAAAACTTTCTTCATGGATTTTCGATTTATTTATGTTGTTAATGTTGTTTCGCGGTTAAATCCAGTGCGAATTTATGGATAATCGGAATATGGTGTTACAGCGTGTTGCTGAAATTAAACTTTTTTAAGGCATTCTGCTACAGCCTCAAGTCCTTTTTGGTCTGTCGTGTCAAAATCGGCGGGCTTGTCGCTGTCTATGTCCAGCACAGCCGTCACTCGTCCCTGGCTGTCCCTTATCGGCACCACAATCTCGGAGCGCGACTGCGAGCTGCAGGCTATATGGCCAGGGAAGGCATCCACGTCTGGCACTATCTGCGTCTCGCCTATCTGCCACGCTGTGCCGCACACGCCCCTGCCTTTCCTGATGCGCGAGCAGGCCACGCTGCCTTGGAACGGTCCCAGCGAGAGCCATTCGTCGTTGGCCACCAGATAGAAGCCCACCCAGAAGAAGCCGAAAGCTTCGTGCAGGGCAGCTGCTGTGTTGGCTAGGGCTGCAAGCCTATCGGTCTCCCCCTCGATGAAGGGCTTGAACAGTTCCAGAAAACGCTCGTACCGCTCAGCCTTTGTCAGTCCTTGCTCCAATTTGAATGCCTGTTCCATCTGTGTTAATTCAAGGTTTGATTGTTGAAGTTGAAATTAGTTTTTGCTCTATCGTTCCCAAACGCAAAGGTAAACAAAAAGGAGCTAATCTGCACCTCCTGTCGAAACTTTTTCAGCCCAAAATGCGCGTAGCTTGTGTTTTTTTCTAAACGAGGCGTCAAGATGTTGCAATTGAGGCGTCGAGAGGTTAAAAAAAGCTACAAGGTGTTGCAAAGCGGCAAATAAAAGTATTATCTTTGCAGGTAGTAAAAGATAACGACTGCAGAAGAGGCTAATTATCAAACCTATATGAACTTCAGGACTATTGTTGACATTCCTGCTTCCGACTGGAAGATTGAACCCCTGGAACGGATGATGTTTGTGGGCTCGTGCTTCGCCGACAACATGGGCAAGCGGTTCGATGCCGAGCTGTTTCGCACAGTTGTCAATCCTCATGGGGTGATGTACAATCCCGCCAGCGTGCTGCATTCGGTCGAGCGGTGCTTGGAAGGTTTCTGTCCCAGCGTGGCTGTCCTCACCTACGGCACTAATCATGTCTATAGGTTGAAATCAACTGGTGAGATTGTAGATAATTGTCGTAAGCAGCCGCAGTCGCTGTTTCAGGAAGAGGAGCTGTCGGTTGAGGCGTGTGCTGACTACATGATGCGGACGGTGGAGCTTTTGCGGCGCAGCAACCCTGATGTTCATGTTGTACTTACCGTGAGTCCCATCCGCTACAGCAAGTACGGCTATCATGGCAGTCAGCTGTCGAAATCGACCCTGCTGCTGGCAGTTGATAGGGTTGTGAACAGCACGGGCGTGAGCTACTTTCCTTCCTACGAGGTTGTCAACGACGAGCTGCGCGACTACCGTTTCTATTCGCCCGACATGCTGCATCCCTCTGAGCAGGCGGTGGATTATATCTTTGAGCGGTTCGCGGACGTCTATTTCTCTTCTCGCACCAAGGTGTTCCTTAGCGAGTGGCATCCCATACGCCAGGCACTCAATCACCGTCCATTCAATCCCGATGCGGCAGAGTACAAGCAGTTTCTGGAGCGCGCCTTAGAACAGAAGGCCGCTTTGCTGGCAAAGTACGAATAACAGACACATGTAAATAAACAAGAGAGGATGTGTCTGAGTTCGACACATCCTCGCTATCTGATGTTGTGACTGTGTTGTCAGAAAAATGCCTCATCTGTGTTGTGAGGCTCTGCAAGCAAGCTGTGTTGGGCTTGCCCTCTCTTACTTGAGGCTGAATGTAGGCTCCTTCTCGTCGCCAGCTACGCTGAGCTTGTCCTCGCGGAGCAACCATCCGAGTGCCAGATAGAGATCCTTCTCAGTCTTAGCCTTGGCAGCCTTTTTCAAATCCTTGGCATTCATTGCGCCATTTTCGTTGAGGGCTGTCCAAACAGCACCTGCTAGTTCACCTGCTTTTTCAAACATAATCTTTAACCTTAGTAAAACTTATTATTCTGTGGACTTAAAATCCACTGTCTTTCTTTTCTCGGTGCAAAGGTAGGTGTTTTGCATCGTTTGGGTATTTGGAAAGCTATAAAAGTTTGCTAATCATGTGGTTTGTTTGATGTTTATCAAATCAGGCCTCAGTTTTTTTGTCCGTTCAAGGCTTTGTTGTAGTTCCCATTCCTTGATTTTTGCCTCATGACCTGAGAGCAGGATGTCGGGCACTTTCCACCCTTTGTAGTCGGCTGGCCGGGTATAGACGGGAGCTGCCAGCAGGTTGTCTTGGAACGAGTCGGAGAGTGCACTCTGCTCGTCGCCTATGGCTCCTGGGATGATGCGTACGATAGCGTCTGTCATCACAGCGGCAGCCAGCTCACCGCCTGTCAGCACGTAGTCGCCTATCGACACCTCTTTTGTGATGAGATGTTCGCGTATGCGGTAGTCAATGCCCTTGTAGTGGCCGCACAGAATGATAAGGTTCTGGCAGAGCGACAGGCTGTTGGCCATCGGTTGGGAGAACTGTTCGCCATCGGGCGAGGTGAAGATGACTTCGTCGTAGTCGCGTTCGGCTTTGAGTGCGCTGATGCAACGGTCGATAGGCTCGCATTGCATCACCATTCCGGCAAAGCCGCCAAAGGGATAGTCGTCAACACGACGGTAGCGGTTGGTTGCGTAGTCGCGTAGGTTGTGAAGGTGTATTTCCACCAGACCTTTCTTCTGTGCACGGCCCAGTATGCTCTCTTGGAGGAAACCCTCAATGAGCTGTGGCAGGACGGTTATAATGTCAATTCTCATAATAGGAGATTATTATATTGCTTGATTTAGGGCTTATGGGGCTTATAAGCCTTATAGGCCCTATAGGATAAAAGCGCTACCATTGGTTGGACAGCATTTGCATCATGTCTTCGGCAGTGAGCTTGAAGTTCTGGTCGGCTCCTTGCAGGATGCTGTCTGAGAGGGCGCGTTTGCTCTCGTGCAGGCGCAGGATTTTCTCTTCTATGGTGTGGTGGCTCACTAAGTGGTAAACCGTCACCGCCTGTGTCTGTCCTATGCGGTAGGCGCGGTCAGTGGCTTGCTGCTCTATGGCTGGGTTCCACCAGGGGTCGAGGTGTATGACATAGTTGGCGGTGGTGAGGTTGAGGCCCACGCCGCCAGCCTTGAGACTGATGAGGAATATGGGTTGTTTGCCTTTCTGGAAATCGTTGACCAGCTGCTCGCGTTGCTTCAATGGTATGCTTCCGTCAAGATAGAGATAGCCTATGCCAGCTGTCTTCAGAGCTTGCGCTATGATTGTGAGGAACGAAGTGAACTGGCTGAATACCAATACGCTGTGACCACCCTCTACGATGTCCTGAGCGAGTTCCATGAACGCATCTATTTTGCTCGACCCCTCTGCCCATTGAGGGTCTATGAGTTCGAGCGCGCAAGCCGCACGGCGAAGACGGGTGAGTTCGGCAAGGGCGTTGATGCTCATCTGTCCACCTGCTTCCAGCACCTTCTGTTCTGCCTCGCGTCGGATGACCTCGTAGAAGGCCATCTCCTGCTGGGTTAGTTCCACGTTGATGTTTATCTCCGTCTTGGCTGGCAGTTCCTTAACCACCGTGTCCTTGGTACGGCGGAGCATGAACGGGGCTGCCAGAGCCTGTAGCTGTTGCTGCCGTTCTGTGTCCTGAAGGTTCTCGATGGGGATGATGAACTTCTGGTTGAACATCTCGTAGTTTCCCAGCAAGCCTGGGTTAATGAACTGGAAGAGATTCCACAACTCTCCCAGATGGTTCTGGACGGGGGTGCCGGTGAGTATTATCCGATGGTGTGCCTTCAGCTCCATACATACCGCGCTGGTCTTGGTGCCTCGGTTCTTTATATGGTGTGCCTCGTCCAGACAGATGGTGTTCCACTCTACGGCTGTGAGCTGCTCCTGCAAGGAAACGAGAAGCCCGTAGGTTGATAGAACAACCGTGTTGGGTTGCAGATGTTGTAGCACTGCTGCGCGGTCGTTCTCCTCGTTGAGGTTGAAAACCGTCAGCGAGGGTGCAAAGCGATTGAGCTCGTTGCGCCAGTTGCCAACCACGCTGGCGGGTGCCACCACAAAGCTTGCTCCTTCCTCACCTCTGGCCAGCAGAAAGGCTATTGTCTGTACCGTCTTTCCAAGACCCATATCGTCGGCTAGACAGGCTCCGGCTCCCCACTCAGCCAACCGCATCATCCACTGGTAGCCCACTTGCTGATAGGGACGCAACGTGGCTTGAAGCGTAGCTGGGGTCTCGAACTGGCGCGACTCTGCTTGCTCTATCCGTCGTTTATAATCCATGAAGTCGGCATCGTGGCGGATGTCTATCTCTCCGTTCACGATTGCTGCCAGAGTGGAGGTCTGGAGTGTGGAGATGGTAGCATGGCCGCCCATATCGGTGGTGAGGCTTTCGATAGTATCGAGTTGTTTGCGCAGGCGTTCACTAAGCCATAGGTAGTCGCCATTGTTCAGCTGTACGTAGCCTCCGTGACTGTTGCCTATGGCGTTCAGCAGCTGCATGGCAGATAGAACGCTGTTGTCGTCCAGATGCACATCGCCTTCGATCTCGAACCAGCGTCCTTTCTGGGTCAGTTGCAGGTTCCAGTCGTTCTTCTGAGCAGAGCGCATGCGCAGCCTCTCTCCTTCTGGCCACTCGATGACACATATATCGGTGTGGGTGCTGGCATACGCCAGTATGTCGAGAACCTGAGGGGTGGTGAGGTGTCCGTTCAGCCCTTCGGTGAAGCTGATGTCGTGGTTCATGCTGTATTCCAGCAGCTCTGCCAGATTGGCTTTCTCTGCTTCTATGTTGCGCTCTATGCGCACACGTCCCTGTGTGCTTTCATTGCTGTCTAGTACAACGGTGTCGCCCTTACCTGGTTGCACTGTCACGAGTCCTCCCTCCAGCGGACGCACTAGCAGGAAGGTGTCGAAAAGCGTTTGTGCCGTTGGGTCGGGGGTGAGGCGTACCACAATAGCCGACTGTGGCTCGGCGGTTGTCATAGCCTGTTCTTCTGTCAGCAGGTCGGAGTGAACCTCTGTGGTTGTGGATATGAGGGGCAGCAGTTGCCGTAGCTTGTCCTCGGCTGTAGCAGGGAACTTCTGGACAGAAAGCAACTCTTGCAGCACAGCCCGCTCATGTTCACCCATTGGGAACACAGTATAGTGCAGCGCATTGTGGCGGTGATAGACACAGGTTTGTGACAGCAGGTCTTGGAACAGCACGTTGGATTGCTGCTCAAAACCTGAGTCGGTACGTTGAAGCAGCACGTAGGGTTTCTGGCTGTCGATGGTCACTCGACGGAAGGGCGTGTACTCGCCTGTATAGACGCGGTCGGAACCCACCAGATGTGGCAGTATCAAGCCAACGGTGAGGCGGTCGGTTTGCATGAACCTTACGTCAGCCACTATGGCCTGATCCGTCCTGTCCATGAATGTCTCTGTGCCGCTTATGAACCTGTTCCAGGGAAGTTGCTTCCCCTGTCCCCAGCGTCCGTCTTTGAGTAGGTTCTGCTCGCGTAGCTCAATACTCTCACCGTCACTCATGATGATATACATCACCCTGTGTCGCTCTGTTTCCTCGGTGTTCTCGCTCTTGTTGCTCTCGTTGGCTATGAGGCGGTCAACCATCTGCTCCCAAGGTTCCTTGGTCTTTACGAATGCGCCTACAGGTTTGGGGCCGAAGGCGGTGGCCAGCAGTTTGCGCTCGAACTTGTTGATGCTTATGTATGACTGAGCTTCATGTCTGACAAAGGCCGACTTGGCTTGTTGCAGCTCGGCATCGGGTTCCTGACCTGTGAATTGGGCTTGTAGCAGCATAGCCAGATGACGTTGCATCACAAAGCCTCGAAGCGATGGTGTGGACGGACGCAGAATGTTTTTGAGCAGTTCCACGTCTATGCTCTGATGTTTGCTGATGAGGGTGTCGGCTAGAAGAACGGCTGCACCCACACGGTGCATACCTGTCTCTTTCGCATAGACAATGAATCCCTGAAGACGTTGCCTGCAATCTGAACGTCGGCTCGTCCATGTGGCCATAACCCAGAAGAAAGCTCCTATGCCGTCCATGATGTAGTGCTGGTCGCCCTTGCCGCTGCCTCCGTTCCTGTTGACTGCGTTCAGAGCCTCACCAAACACTTTCAGTGCCAACTCTCCCTTGCCTTGTGACATGGCGTGTACACCTTTGGTCAAGTAGTCGCTGTAGGTCAGACGGATGCCCACAGGTGGGGTGTACTGTCCCATACAGATGTATCTGTAGTAGTTGTGGAGGGCTTTCAACTCGCGGATTTCAGGGTCGGCATCGTCCAACTTGCGCATCTGCATCTGTCGCCTCATAATCTCGTCTTCATCCAGGATGTCGTTGCGCATCCACTTACGTAGCACAGCTGTCATGAATGCTGGGAAGTCTATGTCGCGTATCATGGTCAGCAGAGGTTCGTAGCGGCGGTCGTTGGCAAGACTTATTATATAAGGTGGGAGATGGCTGTCCAGAACCATCGGTTCCGGCATCTTGCCTGTGTAGCACCTGCGTATAGCTCGTTGTAACTCATCGAAATGGCGGTGACGAGTCAGAGGCCACTTGTCGAATTCGTCTAGCCATTCAGGATGGTTGTCAAGTGTATAAACAAGCAGTTCAGCATAAAGGTTGGGCTTCACGTGCTGCTGCTCGGGGGCAAAGTGTGTGGCTGCTTCATACACCACTATCTCGTCCTTGATCAGAGTGCTAGTCATCAGCGGTAGTTCGCCCAGCATGCACACTCCGTGTACCGACAGCTGCATCTTATCGTCTTCCGAGACGTTGTGTCCCAGATAGGCATAGAGGCTTGCCATCTTCTGCAGTGCAGGGGAGAGTGTCTGGAAGTAGTTTATGAATGGTGTCATTTCTTCTAATGTCCTGTTTCTACGCGGCAAAGGTACGAAACTCTTTCTTACCACACAATAGGCGGAGAAGCTATTAAGTGAGGTTTTCTTTATTTTACGCAAATCTTTTGTGATTATTTTTTAACTGTTGTTTACCTTTGCGGCTACAAAGCAAACATTAGCAACTATGACCGAGCAAGAACGTATAGTGCAATTGCGTGAGGAACTGCACCGTCACAACCACCTATATTATATAGACAATAACCCACAGCTCTCCGATCAGGAATTTGATGCCCTGATGCGTGAGCTGCAAGACCTTGAGGCAAAGCACCCGGAACTGTACGATGCCAATTCGCCATCGCAGCGTGTGGGAAGCGACCTGAGCAACGAGTTTCAAACCGTGCGCCACAAGCGGCCCATGCTATCCCTGGCCAACACATACAACGAGCAGGAGGTGCGTGAGTTCTACCAGCGTGTGAGCGATGGGTTGGGAGGCGAACCGTTTGAGATCTGTTGTGAGCTGAAGTTCGACGGACTCAGCATATCGCTCCACTACGAACACGGTGAACTTATCCGTGCGGTTACTCGCGGCGACGGTGTGCAGGGCGATGATGTGACAGCCAATGTACGCACCATTCGCACCATACCCCTTCGCCTACAACCTGGCGGTGGCTGGCCACAGGAGTTTGAGATACGAGGCGAGGTGCTGATGCCGTGGGCAAGCTTTGACCGTCTTAACGCTGAGCGCGAAGAAGCTGGCGAACAGCTGTTTGCCAATCCTCGAAATGCTGCCAGCGGCACTCTGAAGAGCAAGACAACCGATAAGGTAGCGCAGCGAGGGTTGGATGCCTACCTCTACTTCCTGCTTGGTGACGAGCTGCCTGCCGACGGACACTATGAGAACCTGCAGGTGGCGCGACAATGGGGCTTTCAGGTCAGCAGAGACATGATAAAAGCAAAGTCGCTGGACGAGGTCTTGGCATTCATTCACCGTTGGGACGTGGCTCGTAAGCAGTTGCCTGTGGCTACAGACGGCATAGTGCTGAAGGTGAACTCGCTTCGTCAGCAGCGTACTCTCGGTATGACGGCTAAAAGCCCACGCTGGGCAATAGCATATAAGTTCCAAGCCGAACAAGCGTCCACACGTTTACGTGAAGTGACGTTCCAGGTGGGGCGCACGGGAGCTGTCACTCCTGTTGCCAACATGGATGCTGTGCTGCTCTCTGGCACTATGGTGCGCCGTGCAACGCTCCACAATGCTGATGTGCTGGAGCAGTTGGATCTCCACATAGGCGACAACGTGCTGGTGGAGAAAGGTGGTGAGATTATACCGAAGATTGTGGGGGTGGATATGGACAACCTGCCGCTGCTGCGTGGACCGCGTGTGGAGTTCATCAAGCATTGTCCTGAATGTGGTGCCGAGTTGGTGCGCTATCAGGGCGAGGCTGCTTGCTACTGTCCCAACGAAGCTGGTTGTCCACCTCAGATAAAAGGCAAGATTGAGCATTTCTGTTCGCGTCGTGCTATGAACATCGACTCCATTGGAAGCGAGACGGTGGAGGATTTCTACAGCAAAGGACTCATCCGCAACGTGGCCGACCTCTACGACCTTACCCTTAACCGCATTCTCGACCTGGGACGAGGCTATAAGACGCGCTCGGCTATGAACATCATTGAGGGCATAGAGCGAAGCAAGCATGTGCCTTTCGAGCGAGTACTCTTTGCCCTGGGCATACGTTTTGTCGGAGAAACCACCGCCAAGCTACTTGCGTCCCGTTTCCGAAACATTGACAGTCTTGCTGCTGCTACAACCGAACAGCTCCTCGACACCAATGGCATTGGTGCTGTCATAGCGGAGAGCGTACAGGCTTGGTTTGCCGACCTGAACAACATCTTCATTCTGGATCGTCTCCGCTCACACGGATTGCAGTTTGCTCTCTCCGAGGAAGCGCAGGCTCTGCAGAGCGACCGTCTCGCAGGTCAGAGCATCGTCATCAGTGGTGTCTTCACCCATCATTCCCGCGACGAGTACAAGCGTATCATTGAGCAGCATGGAGGCAAGAATGTTGGAAGCATCTCTGCCAAGACCTCCTTCATCCTCGCTGGCGACAACATGGGTCCTGCCAAGCTGGAGAAGGCACAGAAGCTAGGCGTACCCATCCTCAACGAAGACGATTTTCTCAAGAGGATTGAATAACTCTGAATAAAGCCAACATGTAAACTTATCCTCCAAATAGTATATACGCCCCTCTCCCACGGAGAGGGGATGGGGGTGAGGCTTAATCCATCCTATCCCTATAGTCCTCGTAGGTATATTCTCGTAGAATTTCTATGGTGCCGTCCAATCGGCGTATGGCTATTGAAGGGTGGTGGACACCGTTGAAGGTATTGGTCTTGACGGTGGTGTAGTGGAGCATGTCAGCGAAGGTGAGTTGTTCGCCTATCTGTAGTTCATGATTGAATAGCCACGTTCCCATGAAGTCGCCGCTGAGACAGGAGTTGCCTCCAAGACGGTAGGCGAAGCCCTGAGAAGTGGTGTGCAGCGAGTCATCGGATGCTGTGTTAAGAGGCAGGATTTGTGCCTCCTCACCATCGGCACCGCTTACAGCAGGCATATAGGGCATCTCCAAACAGTCGGGCATATGGCAGGTGAAGGACACATCTAGTATGGCTGTCTTGATGTTGTGGTTCTCCACGATATCCACAACGGAAGCTATGAGGTCGCCTGTCTGCCATCCGAAAGCTGAACCTGGTTCTAGGATTACTTTCAGGTGGGGATAACGGTTACGGAAGTCGCTGATGGTCTGTATGAGCAGTTCGACATTGTAGTCCTTGCGAGTCATGAGGTGTCCGCCCCCGAAGTTTATCCATTTGAGCTGTGGAAACCATCTGGCAAACTTATCTTCGATATGAGCCAATGTGCGGACGAAAGTCTCTGCACTGCTCTCACAATGGCAGTGTATATGGAAACCCTCTATACCGTCGGGCAGCCGTTGCGGCAAGTCGCTGGCCAGAACTCCGAAGCGTGAACCTGGTGCGCAGGGGTTATAAAGTTCTGTCTCTATCTCCGAGTATTCGGGATTGACGCGGAGTCCTAGCGACGGATGGCTGGCAGCGGGAGTGGCAATCAACGGCTTGCCGAATCGCTGGTACTGTGTGAGGGAGTTGAATGTGATGTGTGATGAACAGCTCACTATGGTGTCGAAGTCGCGATCTGTATAGGCAGGGCTATAGGTGTGGGCTTTGCTGCCAAACTCCTCCAGAGCCAGACGGGCTTCATCTGCGCTGCTGGCTGTGGTGGCGTTGATGTATTCGCGGAATATAGGGAACGTCTTCCATAGGGCGTAGGCTTTGAAAGCAAGGATGATCTCTGCACCGCTTCGCTGGCTCACAGAGCTGATGAGCTGCAGGTTGCGTCGTAGCAGTCGCTCTTCCAGAAGGTAGTATGGGGGATATAGTGCCATGGTGTGTTATTTGTTCTTGACCCAGCGTCCTGTCTTTGGGTCGCGCTCGCGTAGGAGCAGCAGAGTTGTCAGTTGTTGAAGGTCACCATTGTAGATGTTGCAATCCACATCGCCTCTGATGCCGTCTATCTGTCCGAGGTCGGAGTATTGCCAGAAGTCCCATGATCCCGTATATTCCAGTTCATGAACATAGTAATGGGCTATCCAGTAGGGATAGTCGTCGAAGATTGGTGTGCTGAGATGTTGGAGCTTGAACTTATAGCCGGTGTAGATGATGGGCTTTACTCCGTACTGCCTTTCTACCAATGTGAGCCAAAGCAGTATGGCACTCTGAAGCTCGGTGTTGGTCAGGTTGCCCGATTCCTCCACGTCCAGCACTGGAGGTAGGTCGCCAATGTGAAGCTCCACCTGCTTGATGAAGTTCTGAGCCTGCTGCTGTGCGTCCACCTTTGGCTTGAAGTAGTGGTAAGCACCTCTGAGGAAGCCGTGCAGGCGGGCTTGCTCGAAGTTGTGTTGGAAGTCGTCGTCCTTCTGTGTGGCTCCCTCTGTGGCTTTGATGAAGATGAAACGTATGGGCTGGTTGTTGATTTCTGCGTTGGAAAGCTTGTCCCAGTCGATATGTTTCTGATAATGGGAGATGTCTATACCATAGACGTTGAAGCCTGATGGCGGCGGTACATCGTGTTGGCTCTTCTCCCACTCGAAGCTGAAAGGGTTCCCAACGAAATATCCCAGCAGCAGGAGATAGCCAAGGACGACAACGCCAATGGAGGCGTACACCATCCTGTGGGACAGGTGCGACAATTTACTGGCTCGGCTGCGTTTGGTGCGGGAGCCGGGCTTGGCTGTGCGGGCGTGTTCACGTATGGTGTCGCGCCGTTTGGTATTACGCGGCTTCGGTGTCCGTGCTGGAACTGCCGAAGCCGCGTCTCTGTTGTTTGTTGCTATGTCGCTCTTATGCTTGTTCAAGCTGGAGTGTCTTTGTGCATTGGTCGCAAACCTCTGTCGGACCGAAGTACTGAATTGGACCTGGATATACGTATGACGTCTTTGTTGCCCACTCCTCACGATGTGCTGCGAAGAACTTGAATGGTGCACCGTCCAGTTCTACAAGAGCCTTGCGGATAACGGGCTTGTCGGCACCGTTGCGACGCTCAATGTTCATCATCATGGTGATGGGCACACCGCCTGCAATCCATTCTGCTGCGGGAGCTGTGGTGTTGCGTACTATGCTCATGTAGCCTGTCTTGCCTGCTGCTATGAGGCGGCTGGCATTGAAGCCGAGGCTGTAGCAGTAGTCGGCATCGTAGTTGGATGGAGCTGCACAACGACCCTCGTAGCCGAAGAAGTGGTGCTGAGCGTTGAACTTCGGAGCGCGTCCAGTCTCTTTCAGACGCTTTGCAACCATGCGGCTTAGGAGCTTCTCAGTCTCGATGAGTGACACCTGTACGTTGCCGTGTGGGTCGCGGTCGAGGCAGAGCTGACGAGCCACATCCTCTGGCAGGCTCTCCAGCACAGCGAGGTTTTCCTTGGTGATGTTGCTCTTTACGAAGTAAATCTGTGCGTCGGCATCAACGAACTCGCGTGGCTCGCCTGTGGCAGGATCTGTCAGCACCTCGTTGAGCTGCTTGATGAGCTTCTTGATTGCGGGGATGAACTCGATGAGGCCTTCTGGTATCAGCACTGTGCCGAAGTGGTTCCCTTCTGCAGCACGAGCTGCAACGATGTCGGCAATGTAGTCAACCACCTGGTCGAGGCTCATCTCCTTCTGTTCAACCTCCTCGCTTACGAGACACACATTAGGCTGTGTCTGCAGTGCGCACTCAAGAGCGATGTGGCTGGCAGAGCGGCCCATGAGCTTGATGAAGTGCCAGTATTTGCGGGCAGAGTTGCAGTCGCGCTGGATGTTGCCGATGAGCTCGGAGTAGGTCTTACAAGCTGTGTCGAAACCGAAGCTGGTTTCAATCTGCTCGTTCTTCAGGTCACCGTCGATGGTCTTTGGACAGCCGATGACCTGTACACCATAGTTCTTCTTGGCGTAGTACTCAGCCAGCACACATGCGTTGGTGTTGCTGTCATCGCCACCGATGATTACCAGAGCCTTGATGTTCAGCTCGCGGAGTATCTCGATACCCTTCTCGAACTGCTCCTCCTTCTCCAGCTTTGTGCGACCGGAACCGATGATGTCGAAACCGCCAGTGTTGCGGTATTCATCGATGATGTCGGATGTCAGCTCCATATACTTGTGGTCAACCAGGCCACCAGGTCCGAGGATAAAGCCGTAGAGCTTGCTTGCGGGGTTGATGCTCTTGATGCCGTCGAAGAGACCGCTGATTACGTTGTGGCCGCCAGGAGCCTGACCACCGCTGAGGATTACGCCAACGTTGATAGGAGCCTGCTCGCTAGCTTCGCCTGCAGCAAACTCTATAACTGGCATGCCGTAGGTGTTGGGGAACAGGGCCTTGATCTTGTCTTGGTCGCCTACGCTCTGGGTTGGTGCGCCCTCAACAGCTTTCACTGGACCTTGAAGGGCTTTGGGCAGCTTGGGCTGGTAAGCAGCCCTTGCAATCTGTAATGCACTCTTTGTCATGAGTCTAATTAATTATAGGATTAATGTTTAGATTATGATTGTTGCGCGTTTTGGGATGTTTTCCTTTGTCAGCTGCAAAGGTACATTGTTTTCAGTTATATCCAATGTCTAGCGGCTACATTTTATTATATTCCTCTTCACCGCGCTAGTCCTCCCCTCCATTATGGGAGCGGTCAGGGCTGGGTTCTTATCATCCTCTTGACAACTTCAGATTCGTATTCAAACCAGTCGATGCTGTCGCGGAGGTTGAGTGGCGTGTCGAAGAATAGTTGCCAGCGGGGCAGGTAGAAATCCTTGAGCATTCCTGCCCATTGCCTGTAGGAATAGTCGTGAAGCCCTCCTCGTTCTGAGGCAGCGCGAGGTCCCCATGTGGTGATGAGGGTGAGTGCGTTGAGTTGCAGCCATTCCCGTGCGGAGGCAAGGCTTTCGGCTGGTAGCAGGCCGTCAGATACAGCCTCGTTGGCTATGCTGCCTGCCATGCTCAGCCAGCGGTCGAGGGTGAAGAGCGGCTGCGACTGTAGCATACGGTTGAGGCTTAGTATGATGCTTTTGAGCGAGTCCTGCAGAGCCTTTGGACAATCCACACCGGCTGCAGGGTTGGCACTGCGTTCTATCTCAGCCATCAGACGATAGGCGCGGTCGGTGATGGCCTGACGTGTGAGGTCGGTGAGGTCGTAGCTGTAGTTGGCTCCGCTGAGGTTGGCTTGACGCAGCAGTTCTGCGGCTTGTGCCACAAGGCTGTCGTTGTAGAAAATCGTGGTGCCTCCCCAAGTCGAAACCCTGTCTATGTGCCAGCGTGGGCGGGCGCAGGTGACAGCCTCCACAGGACCTTGCAGCTTCGAGCGGCAGTCAAGTGCAGAGCCAAGCAGCAGCTCCCAGGCAGCGATGGCACTAGCATCGGCTTTGCCATAGCGGCAATGCACATACTCGCGCAGCCAGCTGGCAGCATCAGTGGCTCCTATCCAAGGCAGCTCATACAGCAGGTCATAGACAGCTGGCACGGTCTCTATGGCTTCGGGAGTAGCTCCCACACCGCATAGGCTCGGGGCGTTGTCCCTGACTTCGGCATAGCGTTCTATGGTTTGTGGCATACGTCCGTAGAAGCCTGTGCGACCTCCGAAGTTGTGGAGCATACAGTAAACGACATCGTGCCCCTCAAACTCGCTCCAGTGGGGGTTGGCATCGGCAAAGAGATCCAGCACTATGAGCCTGCCGTGTGGTACCTGGCGCAGCACCTCATACTGTCGTTGTTGCCACTGCCAGTACTGAATGACCCATCGTGCCTCCGGATGTGCCTGCTGCAAGGTCTGGTCAATGCTGTGGTAGGCGGCTGGGACGTCGATGCCTGATATGTTGGCTCCCTCGTGGAAAGGGTCGATGCTGTAGAAGGCGGCGGCTCCGTAAAGGGAGTCCATCACAGCGTAGTACTGTGCTGCCATAGTGGCAAAGGTCTCGCTGTTGGGATCTAGGATATGTGGACGCTGAAAACCGCACCATGTGCCTTGTGGCAGCGTGGTTGCACAACGTTCAAACGATGAAGGCACCATCCCGCTGAAACCTGGCAGCACAGGACTCATGCCCAGTTCACGTTCACGTTGCACGATGCGCTGTGCCAGGAGCTGTTGGCGGTCGTACCACCATGCGGGGTTAGGACCGCCCCAGCCCTCCAGGTTGTTCATGGCCCACCACGCCTGGAAGGCTGGCCCTGCAACAAACTCGTTTACCTCTTCTTCTGTGTAGCCATAGTGGCGTGTGAGAAGTGTTCGCCAGGCGGCATCCAGCCCCACAACCTGCAGGGGCATGTTCACCCCGTGCAGTGCCATCCAGTCTATCTCTTGTTGCCAGCGTTCCCATGTCCACACAGCCATTGAGTAGCTGAATGTACAGTAGTTAAGGTAGTAGCGTAGCGGCACCTCGCAGGTGTGGGTCTCAGCCTCTGAGGGCAGCGGCAGGTCGGCGTGTGCTATATCGGCTGTCAGCTGATTCCAGCTGATGTTTATGCGGGCGTAGTGGTTCAGGTAGTAGCCTATGCCTGCTGTGGCGGCAGAGAGCGAGGTGGCTGTTATGCATGGCTTGCCGTTGCTGGCTGAGATGGTGAATGTCTCGTAGCCGTCTGTGTTGTAGGCTTTTATCTCTACCTCAAATCGCTTGGCAGTTCCTGAGCCGCCCACACGGTCGAGAAGTGAGGCCACACTGGTTGGCATTGCTGCTGCACACGCTGTGATGGTCAGCAGCAGTAGGGATGATAGTAGTTGTCTCATTGTTGTTGCATGTCTGATATGCTTGCAAATATATGACAATTATGGTGCATTCTTTGGTTGCTCATGTGAAAAAGTGTAGTTTTGCAGCATAAATATTATAGAATACGTGTTGTCACCTATGAAATGGAAACCTGTTTTATGCATTCTGCTTGCTGCAATGGCCTGCATTGTAACTAACGCAAAACCGCGTCAGCAGGCATACTTAGATGACCGCATCTACTGGGCAGAACGCGCTTATGAGATGGCTTCGCCTGTACTCAGCAACATGGCGGCAGGAGAGTTGCAGAAGAACTTCCGGCTGGAAACCTCACGTATCTGGGACGGACGCGATCCGAAGGTGGCTTATCTGGAGTGCTTCGGACGCTTGATGGCAGGTATTGCACCTTGGTTGTCACTTTCTGACACAGAGTTTGCCAATGAGGCTGTCAGCCCAAAGTATGGATTGACTGAGAGCCAGATGCGGAAACAGCTGCGCACATTGGCATTGCAAGCTTATGCCAATGCGGTTGATCCTGACAGCCCTGACTATCTGGGGTGGGGAAGCGGTAGCCAGACACTAGTGGATGCCGCTTATCTTGTGGAGAGCTTTCTTAGGGCCTATGACACGCTATGGACTCCGTTGGACACCTTGACAAAGGCGCGATACATCAAAGAGTTGCAAGGACTTCGTCACTATGCTCCGCCTTACTCCAACTGGCTTATCTTTGTTGCTCTGGAGGAGGCTTTTCTGATGCGTGTGGGAGCCGACTACGACGAGTACCGTGTGCATGTTGGATTGAATAAGATTGAGGAGTGGTATGTGGGCGACGGCTGGTACTCCGACGGACAGGCCTTTGCTTTCGACTACTATAACTCTTTCGTCATCCAGCCTATGTACAACGAATGCATAGCTGTTGTGCGAGAGTGTAAGGGCGACAGCTACAGGCTGCTACATCGTGTCGGACCCAACGATGGCGGACTCCGTCGCGCCCAGCAGGCTCTGGAGCGTATGCAGAAGTTCGCAGTCATATTGGAGCGTTTTATATCGCCTGAAGGCACCTTCCCTGTGTTCGGGCGCAGCATACCATACCGTATGGCGGCACTTCAGCCGCTAGCCTTGCTGGCATGGAAGCAGCAGCTACCGGAGGAATTGCACGACGGACAGGTGCGGGCTGCCCTCACAGCTGTCATGCACCGTATGTTCGATCTGAAATCCAACTATAACGAGGGCGGTTATCTCACTATAGGATTCGTGGGCAACGCAGCCCAGACTCCGGTGGACACCTATACCAATAACGGCTCTCTATATATGGCCTCGCTATGCTTCATGCCTCTGGGACTGCCCGCTTCCGCCCCATTCTGGACAGCACCAGCCGAGAAATGGACGTCTAAGAAGGCGTGGGAGGGCGATGACTTCCCCAAAGACCACAAGTGGAACATCAACCGTGAACTATATCAGTGGAAATAATAACCATTATATAATACGACAATGAAAAAGCGTTTGTTTTCTTTCATGGTAGTAGCCATGATGACAATCGGTGCCTTCGCACAGGCAGATTTAGTTAAGCAGTTCGGTAACAAGAATGGAGTAATGGGAATAACCATAACCAGTGAGATGCTGCAGCTTATACCGAAAGAAGAAATGGCAGAGGATAATCCTGAGATAGCTGTGTTGCTCGACAAACTGGAGTCCATGCAGATGCTCACATGCTCCTCTGAAGAGGTTGGGCGGAAGCTCGTGAGTGATGTTATTGAGGTGCTGAGAAGTGGAGGCTACAAGGAGGTACTCTCTCCAAAAGATGGAGACAATGAAGAGGAAACCGGATACTTCAAGGCTTTGTCATCCGACCGCTCGTCTTTGGTGTTTTGTACTAAGGAGGAAAGAGGTACGGCAGTGGTGATGATGAACGGCACTTTCACTTGGGATGATCTCAAAGCCCTTGGGATAAGAGAAAAGAAATAAGTCCACCGACAGGCTCTATGACAGGACCTACAGGTGCAAGTGTGATTAGGCGGGCTACGATTCACAACCAGCATCGTCGCTCCTTTTCCCACGACTATAGAGCCGTGGGAACGTATATGTTGACTATGGTCGTGGAGGGACGCAAGCGAGTATTCGGACGTATTGAGGGTACCTCTAAAGGGAAGGCTGGAACAAACGAAATGCCGCACATGGTTCTTTCGGAACTTGGCAGACAGGTCGTGGAGGTGGAAATACAGAAGATACATCATTTCTATCCTATGGCGGAGGTCTGGCGGGTGGCGATGATGCCGGATCACATCCATCTGCTAATAAGGGTCGGAGAGCCGCTTCCAGAAGGAAAGCATTTAGGAACAATTGTCCGAGGCTTCAAAACTGGCTGCACAAGGGCTTGGTGGCGGTTGGAGAAGCACTCCAGTAAACCCCGCGGAGAAACGCTGGGCACAACGGCTTCTCCCTCTTCTGCCGCAGTGCCCGAGGCTTCTCCCTCTTCTGCCGCAGTACCCGAGGCTTCTCCCTCTTCTGCCGCAGTGCCCGAGGCTTCTCCCTCGGGTCTTCTCCCTGTGCTTTTCGAAGCCGGGTATCACGACCGCATCATCAACAGACCTGGAATGCTGGAAAACATCAAGCGGTATATGGCCGAGAATCCCCTTAGATTCCGCATTCGCGAGGAATGTCCAAAGCTTATGGAACGACAGCTTCACCTATGGATTGATGGGCGCGAATATGCGGCCTTTGGAAATCTGTTTCTCCTGAAATATCCTTTGAAGGAGCAGGTGTTTTTCCATCGTAAGGACAGGGCAACAGGTCAACCTACAGAAACAACAGCTGCTTTCCAGCAGGAGCGCTCTCGTCTGCTACGTATTGCAGAAGAGGGTGTCGTTTTGGTCACACCGGGAATATCCAAGGGGGAGAGTCTAGTCGTAGATGATGCCCTCAAAGCACAACTGTCGCTGATACTGTTGCAGAAGGAACCAATCACCCATTATTGGAAACCATCCCAACGTCGCTTTTATGCATGTTGTACAGGAAGGCTTCTGATACTCGCTCCTTGGCAATTGGACGAGACATCCGACTATGGACGATTCCACCGCCTCAACGATCTTGCCAATGAGATATGCAAGGCGACAGAAATGCGGATTATGAACTATAATGTACTTGTCTCCTCCCAAGCCCCTTCAAATTGAAACCAATAAACCATAAACCTATAAGAAATATGAGACACTTACTGTTTTCTTTCTGTGCTTTGATGCTTTGCCAGGTGGCGGGTGCTGAGGATGTGTTTGTGAACACACCGAGAACGACACTGATGCTCTCTGTCAATGAGGGCGGTACGCCTCGCATCCACTATTATGGTTCGCGCCTACGTCCCGACCAGGCACATGAAGTCTATGATGCCATGAGCATCAACTACGACGCCTATCCGGCTTTCGGACTTAACAGCTTCGATGAGACAGCCTTGAGCGTGACCCATGCTGATGGCAATATGACTACGGAACTGGTTGTCACTGGCTATCGCAAGGAGGGCAATCTGACCATAATAGCTTTGAAGGACAAGAAGTATGAGTTCTTCGTGGACCTTTATTATAAGGCAACTGACAAAAGCGACGTCATAGAGACATGGACGGTAATCCGCAACGGAGAGAAGAAACCCATCAAGATGGAACAGTATGCCAGCGGAGTTATGACATTGCGCCAGGAGGGTGCGTGGCTGACTCACTTCCACGGTGCGTGGGGACAGGAGGCTGGTATGACGGAGGAACCACTGACACCGGGTCTGAAGACAATCGTCAACCACGATGGCGTACGTACAGCGATGAACGACCGAGCTGAGGTTATGATTTCCCTTGATGGCAAACCGCAGGAGAACAGCGGACGTGTCATCGGTGCTGCCCTTTGTTGGACGGGTAACTACAAGATACGTATCGACACTCGCGGCAAGTATCGCCACACACTCATAGCCGGCATAGACGACCTTCATACAGCCTACACACTCAAAGCGGGTGAGTCGTTTACTACACCTGTGCTGGCTCTGACATACAGCGAAGAGGGTAAGGGCGGTGTGAGCCGTGCCTTCCACCGTTGGGGACGCAATGGTCAGCTTCACAACGGACAGGCACTGCGCGAGATACTGCTGAACTCATGGGAAGGCGTCTATATGAATGTAAACCAGGAGGTGTGTGAGCAGATGATGGATGGCTTGCAGGAACTGGGTGGCGAGCTGTTTGTGGTTGATGACGGATGGTTCGGTAGCAAATATCGTCGCACCTATGACGACAAGGCACTTGGCGATTGGGTTACAGATACTGTGAAACTGCCAAATGGCGTTCCCGCGCTGCTGAGGGCTGCTGAAGATAGAGGACTAAAGTTCGGTATATGGATTGAACCCGAGATGACCAATACCCAGAGTGAACTCTATGAGGCGCATCCCGACTGGGTGGTGGCTCATCCCTCACGTGAACTGTCGAAGGGGCGTGGAGGCACACAGCTCGTACTGGACCTCTCCAATCCCAAGGTCCAGGACTTTGTGTTCAGCATCGTGGATAATCTGATGAAGGAGAACCCGCGTCTGCATTATATTAAATGGGATTGCAACATGTCAATGCAGAATTTTGGCAGCAGCTATCTTACTGCAGACCGCCAGAGCCATCTCTTCGTTGATTTCCATTTAGGATTGCGCAAGGCTCTTGAACGCATACGTGCCGCCTATCCCGACCTCGTCATCCAACTCTGTTCCAGTGGTGGCGGACGTGTGAACTGGGGCTTCCTTCCTTATTTCGACGAGTTCTGGGTAAGTGATGATACCGACGCCCAACAGCGTCTGTTCATTCAGTGGGGTACCAGCCATTTCTTCCCAACTCTGGCTATGGCTCAACATGTCAGCGCATCACCAAACCATCAGACAGGTCGTGTCATTCCATTGAAGTTCCGCTTCGATGTGGCGATGACTGGGCGTCTGGGTATGGAGATGAAACCAAGCGATCTTTCTGAGCAGGAGCGCGATTATGCCAAGAAGGCTGTGGCGTTCTACAAGGAGATACGTCCCATAGTGCAGCTGGGCGACCAGTACCGCCTCATTTCGCCATACGAGGGCAATGGGTTCTGCAGCGAGATGTTTGTCACCGAGGATAAGAGCGAGGCTGTCTTCTTCTGCTATAAGTTCGAGAACTATATTGGCTTGGAGACCCCACGTTGGCACATGGCTGGCCTTGACCCCAATGCCACATATCGCCTCAACGAGTTTGAATGTACCGAGCGCAGCCACTATTTCGAGGGAAAGACATTCTCTGGCAAGTTCCTCATGGAAACCGGCCTTGATGCCACTCTGGGCCGCCAGTTCGCTAGCCGGGTAATAAGGCTGACGAAGATTTGACCTACCTTTATTTATAGCGCGCTTTTTTTGCTTCCGAAATGTTTCGATTGTTCAAATCCACACATAAGACCCTGTCAACACGCCTTAGTCTGTTAGTTGTTCTGGCTATGGCTGTACTGCTCATGTGTTCCTTGGTAATGATGCTCCATTATTCGCGGAAAACCGTGAAGGAGGAGGCGTTGGAGAAAGCCTCGCATACCTTGGATGCCACAGTACAGCGTATTGATAACATACTGTTGAGTGTGGAGCAGGTTGCCGGCAATATGTATTTTGGCCTGTTGCCACATATCGCCCAGCAGGACATGATGTATATCTACAGTCGCAAAGTGGTTGAGTCTAATCCATACGTCGTTGGATGTGCTATAGCTTTCCAGCCGGGCTTCTACCGCGACAACGAGTTGTTCATGGCCTATTTCCACCAAGCTAGCAACAATGATGGGATACACGATAATGATTCGCTTATCGTACAGTCGGATACATTCGGAAATTGTCCTTATACCGAGCAAATATGGTTTGCCAAGCCTATAGCAACAGGCAAACCCGAATGGTTGAATCCATATCAAGGAATGGAGGCACATCAGCCTCCAATCCTTACCTTCAGCTTGCCTATCATGGGTAAGGCTGGTATGCCTGTGGGCGTGATAGCAATTGATGTATCGCTTAACCAGCTGTCGCATATTATCTTGTCTGCTAAGCCTTCTGCCAACTCCTATAGCGTGCTGCTGGCCAGTGACGGTTCCTATATTGTGCATCCCGACAGTGATAAGTTGTTCCATGAGACCGTATTCTCACAGTTGTTGAATGAAGATAATGATTCATCTGTCAGGACAGCTGCGAGGGAGATGGTGCAAGGCAAGACTGGTTATAGTGCATTCCATAAGTCTGGAGTCAACTACTACATCTTCTATAAGCCTTTCAGCCGTGTGCTTGTACCTGGTCGTTCTAATGAGGAATTAGGGTGGAGTGCTGGCATTGTATATCCCGAAGATGACATTTTCGGTGAATACAACGATTTGATATATTATGTGTTTGCCATTGCAGCTATAGGCCTGTTCTTGCTGTTCATGCTGTGCAGGATTATCCTGCATCACCAGTTAAAGCCTTTGCTCATGCTTACAGAGCAGGCACAGCGCATTGCCCTGGGTAAATATGACGAGCCAGTGCCAGACAGTAGCCAGGAGGATGAGATTGGTAGGCTGCAGGACAACTTCCAGCAGATGCAACAGTCGCTAGCGTCCCACATCACAGAATTGGAACAACTGACAACAGCGCTGGAGAAAGATGGCGAGAGCCTTCGTGTGGCATACATCCATGCGCAGAAAGCCGACCGCATCAAGACAATCTTCCTGCACAACATGACTAATCAGATGATAGACCCGTCTGATGCCATTTGCAAAGATGTCGAGGTTCTGTCGCATACACCTGAAAACATCAAACAATTGGTTGACGACATCCAACTCAATGGCAAGACCATCACCGAATTGCTGCACAACCTGCTAAACATGTCTGACGAAGAGATGAGAAAGGAGGGATTACATGATTAGCACACGCAGTTTCTCGTCGAAGCTCAGCTTTAGCATCCTGCTACTGGCTATACCTATTTTTGTCCTTGCGCTCGGGGTGCTCTTCTACCAGTCGCGTCGTATCATCCGCGAAGAGGCTGTGGGACACGCCAATGGTGTGCTGGATGCCACTATGCAGCGCGTATGCCTTCAGCTTCAAACGATAGAGACCGCCACAGATGTCAACAGCTGGCTCATACAGACCTACCTGCAGCCCGACTCCCTACAGCACATCAGCCATCGTGTCGTAAGCCTGAACCCGCACGTTGATGGGTGTTCTATCAGCACAGAGCCGGAGGTGTTCCCTGAATATGGCAGATATTTCTCAACATATACGGTCAGAGAGGGTGACAGCATCACCTCTGTTATTGAGAAACAATATGAGTACTTCACTAAAATCTGGTACAGGTTGCCACGCGAGTTGGGAAAACCCTGCTGGGTCGATTTCTACGATGAGGCCGACTCTCTGGAGCTGACATTAGACGGTATGATAGCCTCATACTGCAAACCCATATACGATACCGACGGACGGTTTGTAGCTGTTATATCGTCTGACCTCTCGCTTATACGGTTGTCAAAAATCATCACTGCATACAGGCCATACCCCAACTCGTATTTCATGATGATTGACAAGGAAGGTCGCTATTTCATTCATCCTGACCCTACACGCCTGTTCAACCAAACCATCTTTGACGGTGCCAACCCGCGGCGACAAGCTGATGTCATTGCTTTAGGGCATGAGATGGTGGCCGGTAACAAAGGCAGCATGGCTGCTGTCATCGAAGGCAAGTCTTGCCTGGTATGCTACCAGCCTATATCAGACACCGGATGGAGTCTTGCTGTTGTGTGTCCCGACAGCGATGTCCTGTATGCATATCATAGGTTGACGTATGTCGTTCTGTCGTTGCTCATATTCGGTCTGTTCATTATCATCCTGTTGTGCAATAGGGTTGCAGCACATGCCATTCGCCCCCTGAACCAACTACTCGAAAAGACACAATGCATCACCTCTGGGAATATGGATGTGAATATCCCGCGTAGTAAGCGCACAGATGCTGTAGGACGTCTCCAGAATAGTTTCTCCACTATGCTTGATGCACTCAAGTACCACATAGGCAGTGTGAACCAAACTGCCGAACAAGCCCGACGACGCAACGAAGAGTTGAAGGAAGTGACCCAGCTTGCAGAGAAGAGCAATCGGCAAAAGGATGAGTTCATACGCAATGTGACTCATCAGATACGCACTCCGCTCAACATCATCATCGGTTTTGCCCAGGTCCTGAGAGACACTTCCGACACACCGTTGCTCCACAGCCATGCATCAGACGAGGAGATAAAGAGCATTACCGAAACCATGAATTACAACGCCAAGTTGCTCAGTCGTATTGTGATGATGCTCTTCGACAGTTCTGATACCGGATTGACCGAGGAGATGCATAGCCATAAGCAGGATATGGTGTCGTGCAACCAGGTGGCAAAGGAGGCTATCGGCTTCAACAATATGTACAACCCCCACATCAAGATAAACTTCCACACAGAGGTCGATGATAGCTTCTGCATACAAACCAACCACTTGTATCTGATGCGCAGCTTGCGTGAAATCATATATAACTCATCCAAATATTCTGACCGCGAGAACATTTCGATTTTTGTCAAACGCCTCGACCACAAAGTGCGTTTCATTGTCCAGGACACAGGCAAAGGCATTGATGCGTCCGAGCGCGAGAGGATGTTTAAGTTCTTCACCAAGATTGATGACCTGTCCGAGGGTCTCGGACTTGGGTTGCCATTGTCTAAGCGTCACGCACAAAACCTCGGTGGCGACCTTATCCTAGATGAAAGCTATCACGACGGCTGCCGCTTTATTGTCGAGATACCTTTTTAATCATCATTAATAAATATTGTTGTCCGGTAAAAACGGACTGAAAGTCCAATAGCACTCAGCCCTGGGCATCGCCTTGGGTGTATGCGCACCCACCAAGATGCGCCCTGAAAGGTAGGGTGTGTCCAAGCCCCCTCCAGCTAAAACAGAGGATAAAGAATGCTATATCACCGCTTTATAAAAAATATTAGATATTTTAGCGGACAGCAATGACTCAGAATGAATATTTATAAAGCGGGCTGTGACCATCAACTGCTAGTTTTGCGATAAAACACCATTCTGCACATTGTTACCCTTAGGCTGTTTATAGTTTGTTTATTTCTGATAGTGTAAGTCCAGTGCCTTTTGCAATCTGTTCTGCCGACATACCCATTGCCTTTAAGTTCTTGGCGACTTTAAAAATTCCTTCTGTCATTCCTTGTTCATGTCCTCGTGCAAAGCCTGTCTGTTCCGCCGTGTCAAGGGTGTTTATATAGTCGCGATAGTCTTTGATACTGGTTTCATACTCGCGTCGTTCATCGGGTGAGTACTGGGCAATCTCTGCCTGCTCGAAGAGTTTGGTGAAGATGCGGTCTTGTAGAGCTTTGGGTCTGTCTAGCAATCGGTATAGGTTCTTCAAGGCGAACATCCATTTGTCGAACATTGTCTCCAATTGGTCTTCGGTCTTGTTGAACTTTGGCATCTCTAGATAGACAAAGGTCAATTTGTCATAGAAGATATGCTTGTCCACCACATCCATCAGCTTCACCTCATGGCGATAGCTGTTGTCATCGTACTCGCCCTCAGGGAACAT